>NZ_JAQEKS010000004.1:101182-192828 GCF_027679115.1 Coprococcus sp. TM115-187
ACGAAGGAGTCCTTGTGTGAGGGCTTCTTTTTGCATGGAAAAAATGGTATGTTTACATTGCCAGTTGTATGAAGACGGGTGTCACAACCGTATTTGTCAATAACTTTTATCTATCTCCTCATATCATTGTTTTTCTTGCACGCTCTCACAAAATGAATTATCCTAAAATAGAACATAAACTTCGAAAATAGGAGGATATAGAATATGGCAAAGATAGATCATGCAGCAATCAGAACGGCATCTTACGAGAATGCACAGAAATTTTTTGAAGATGTATTTGAAATGCATATGTGGAGAGAGATCGGTGAAAAACCGGGAAGAAAATGCTGGTACGAAGAAGGAATCCAGCTCTGCGAAATGGAAGAAATTAACACAGAGGGAGAAAATGGCTACGACCACATTTCAATCGCGGTGGATTCCGTGGAAGAAACGATGGAAAAGATCAAGGCTTATCCGGTAAAAGCAATCAACGACCACTGGTTCTCACTGCCGAATGGAACGAAAATAGAATTAAAACTTCTGGAAAACTGGAAGGTAAATAAATAGAATTTGGAAGTTGGAAGTTTCTGATACCAGAGGATGCAAGACGCGTTTCCGGAACAAGAGAAGAGGCAATCGCGTATCTGGGATAAGAAAAAAGATAGAGTACGTTTATGAGAAGAAAAATTTTTCAAGACGGACTCTATCTTTTTAGTTTCTGAGATAACGGGAATCTGCAGACGATGCTTTTAAATTACTTTGGATTTCAGCAAAGAATCAATCAGCCGAGATGCTTCACTGCGCGTGATCGTATCCGGATTCCATTCCGGTACTTTTTTCTTCTGGCTGCACAGTCTCTGCAAAAGAGCAACCTGTTTTGCTGTGGCAGGCTGCACTTTTTTTATTTTGTATGTAAGCTGCTGTGGCTTGAAAAGAGAAGGATCTTCATTTTCAAAATAGTGTGCCAGTGTCTGATACAGCTTGGCTGTGGCAAGTGCATCATAGTAGGCGCGGTGCGCAGCTTTATTTTCAATCTGGTAGTATTCACACAGACTGGAGAGACTTTTGGAGGGAAGTGATTTTAAGGTGCGCTGGGCAATCTTAAATGTGTCGATTCCAAATTTTTCAAAAGTAAGTCCTAAATTGGAAGCACCTGATTTCATGAAGCTGTAATCAAAGCCTACATTGTGGCCGATCAGGACATCGTCTTCACAGAATTCAAGAAAATCACTGATCACAGTATCGGCAGGTCTGGCATTTGCAACCATTTCATTCGTAATGCCGGTGAGATTCGTGATCATCGGGGAAATCTCTTCCTGTGGATGAATGAATTCCATAAAACGTTCGGCAACCTTTCCGTCGCGGACTTTCAGTGCTCCGATTTCAATAATTTCATTATATAGTGGGTCAAGCCCGGTTGTTTCCAGGTCAAAACAGACATAGGATTTTAGCATTTCAAAACCTCCGTTTCTGAAATCCTATTTTAACAGATGCGAGGAGAAAGTGCCATAGTTTTCTTGATACAAATCTCTCCGGATGGTAAGATACAGGTATATTTGCCGGTGTAAAAGAATTTTGACAGGCAAAAATGCCATTTGTAAAAGATGTTTGATAGACTTTTGGTGTTCTATATGGAATGATGTCCGTGAAAGGAAGAAACAGGAATTATGGAAATAGGAAAGAAACTAAAAAATGCACGGATAGAAGCCGGGCTTACCCAGGAGAAGGCTGCAGAGAAAATCGATGTTTCCCGCCAGACTATTTCCAATTGGGAAAATGAAAAATCGTATCCAGATATTATCAGTGTCATTGCACTTAGTGATCTATATTCCGTAAGTCTTGATGAACTGTTGAAAGGAGATCAGAAGATGGCAGAACATCTGGAAGAGAGTACAAATGTTGTAAAAAGCAACAAAAAACTGACTGGAGCAATTCTTTTAAATATTATACTGATGATACTGTTGATTGCGCTGAACATGCTGTTGCCGGAAGGAACCTATTATCTGGTAATTGTATTTTGTGTGGTAATCATGAGTTCATCGGTATTACTTTATCAGATTATCAAACGGATTTAGGAGGCAGATTATTATGGGATGGAATCAAATAGCAGCAGTAGCAAGCGGAGCAATTGCGTTGGTAGGAGCAATCTGCACCGCATGGCAGATTTATCAGATGACGGTATCAGATGCAAAAGCAAGAGGCTTAAAGCACCCGAAATTCTGGGGATTTTGGGCGATGAATGGAAATAATTCAAGTGGACTGATTCTTTATCTGATCGGTAGAAGAAAATATCCGGTCCAGAATATGAGCATCGAAGATCAGGAAAAGATTAAAACAAGAAAAAAGGCAGCAGGAGCTGCGCTTGTGTTTATGACACTTGGGGCGATTGGATTTGTGATCAATATCATGCGGATTTATATTTAATGAAGAATACGAATACGAAGAGCGGTATAGACGTTAAAAATCTATACCGCTTTTTCCAGTTCTTTTTGCATATCGATAACTTTTTCATAGATTGCATTAGCAAGTGCAGCGTGACCGGCTACATCCAGATGCTCGCGGTCGGTTGTACTCGGAGATGCGAAAGCAGAGGCATCCAGAAATGCTGCATGATGCAGAAGTGCCACTTTGTGATACTCTTCAGCAAGCTTTTTTGAAACTTCTACGGATTTTTCATCAAATTCCGGATCAAAGCCAGGATCGCCAACACCTTCACCCAGATGAATCGGCGAAATGACGAGGAGATTAAAAGGCTGGGAAACGTTTTTTCGGGCTTTTTGGATGACTTGAGCCAATCCTTTGGCAATGGTTCCTGCGGACGCATTGTATCTTGTTTTGCAGTCGTTGGTTCCGAGCATAACGATAAGGAGATCGATAGGGTTATGCATTTCCAGCGTGACACCGATCAGATCAAGTCCACGGCGTCCCTCACGAAGATCATCCTGAAATACAGTGGTTCTTCCACAAAGACCTTCTTCGATCACACGGTGGTCAGCACCCAGCTTCTTCTGAAGCAGACAGGTCCATCGGGTGTCGGTGTCAAATCTGCCGGTTCCGTCCGGTTTGTAGCCATATGTGTTTGAGTCGCCAAAGCATAAGATGTTCATTCTGTGTCACTCCTTTATAAACCTACTAAATTGATATGTTATATATGATAAACGAGATTGTTGGAAAAGTCAAGAGGTAAAATTGTATTGGAAAGGTTTCGGAAAGGTTTTGAAATTTACCTGGATTTTAATTTACATCTGTATAAAGCAAAGATATACTAATGGGTGGAGGATAAAAATTATGAAGAATAAAAGAGAAGTGTTGGTTAAACTTTTTCTATCTACATTATATCTAAGTGCATTTACATTTGGCGGCGGTTATGTGATCATCACACTGATGAAGAAAAAGTTTGTGGATGATTATCATTGGATTGAAGAAAATGAAATGCTGGATCTGGTGGCAATCGCGCAGTCAGCACCGGGACCGATTGCGGTAAATGGGGCAATCGTGGTTGGGTATAAGCTTGCCGGCCTTGCAGGAACACTGGTTGCAATTATTGGAACGATTATTCCACCGTTTGTGATCATTTCTTTGATCTCTGCTTTTTATCATGCATTTCGGGATAATTATCTGGTGAGTCAGATGCTGGAAGGGATGCAGGCAGGTGTCGGAGCTGTGATTGCCTCGGTCACTTATGAAATGGGATGTGGAATTATAAAAAAGAAAGATAATGTGGCAACGATTGTTATGATTGCAGCCTTTATAGCAGCCTGTGTATTGGGAATCAATGTGATTTATATTGTGATTGCAAGTGGAGTTTTTGGTGTAATCCGGACAATCTGGAACAGACGGAGGAAAAGAGTATGATGTATATACAATTATTTTTAAGCTTTTTTCAGATCAGCTTGTTCAGCTTTGGAGGTGGATATGCGGCACTTCCACTGATCCAGGGGCAGGTCGTAAATGTGCATCACTGGCTCAGCATGACGGAATTTACGGATCTGATCACCATTTCCCAGATGACTCCGGGACCGATTGCAATCAATGCAGCAACCTTTGTTGGGATGAAACTGACCGGAATGCCGGGAGCGGTTGTGGCTACACTTGGATATATCACACCATCTTGCATTATCGTGACGATCATTGCAAAATTGTACTTAAAATACCGGGAAATGGACATGCTGCAGGGAATACTTGGAGGAATCAGACCGGCGGTGGTTGCACTGATCGGATCGGCGGGAATTTCCATTTTGCAGACAGCATTCTGGGGAGTTTCCGGGAAAATGGTGATATCTGATACCAGTTGGCTGATGGTTGGAATATTTGTGGTATGTGTGGTCTTGCTCAGGAAGGTGAAGATGAATCCAATCTGGGTGATGGTGCTTGCCGGGGTGATGAAAGTGCTTGTTGCGATGGCAGGAAAGATATAAATCTGGTATGATTGTAGTGAAAGATTGGGTGAACAGTGATGGAGATTATTTGTTTTCATAATCCAGATGAAGAAAATGGATATTTAGGAATTGGTATTTATCAGAATGTGTGGTAAAAGATCAGATATGGGGAATTGGGTTATCCATGAAAGACGAGAACAGATTTGATCTGGATAAGTGGAAAGGTCAGAACTTACTTGGATATGCTTTGATGATGGTGAGAGAACAATTTAGTTATGGAGGAAGATGAAAATGAAGAATGTTTTAACGGACTTTTCTTACCCAAATCATTGCGGGTTAGTCAAAGATATGGTATATTTAAAGTATATTTTTGTCAAAATGTACAAAAATAAGAACAAATTATAGTAGGGAGAGGTCAAGATGTATCAGGAAGAGTACAAACGTTGGCTGGAAGCAGATCTGGAAGATGCCGATCTGAGTCCGGAATTAGCGAGAATTGAAGGAAATGACGAAGAGATAAAAGATCGTTTCGCTGTAGCTCTGAAGTTTGGAACAGCCGGACTTCGTGGAGTTCTCGGAGCAGGAACGAATCGTATGAATATTTATGTAGTACGTCAGGCAACACAGGGACTGGCGAACTGGGTTAAGACACAGGGTGGCACACAGACTGTGGCAATCAGCTACGACAGCCGTCTGAAGAGTGATGTATTTGCAAAGACAGCAGCAGGTGTTCTGGCAGCAAACGGAATCAATGTCAGAATCTATGACGCGCTGATGCCGGTGCCGGCACTTTCATTTGCGACACGTTATTATAACTGCAATGCAGGTGTTATGGTAACTGCATCGCACAACCCGGCAAAATACAATGGTTATAAAGCATATGGACCGGACGGATGCCAGATGACAGATGATGCAGCAGCAATCGTATATGCTGAGATCCAGAAGACAGATGTCCTCACAGGTGCAAAATACATATCCTTCGCAGAAGGTGTAGAAAAAGGGCTGATTCGTTTTGTAGGAGATGACTGCAAGAAGGCGCTTTATGAAGCGATCGAATCACGTCAGGTAAGACCGGGACTTTGCAAGACAGCAGGACTGAAGCTGGTATACAGCCCGCTCAATGGTTCAGGACTTGTTCCGGTAACACAGGTATTAAAAGACATCGGAATCACAGATATCACAATCGTTCCGGAACAGGAATATCCAAACGGATACTTCACGACCTGCAGTTATCCGAACCCGGAAATTTTTGCAGCTCTGGAGCTTGGACTTAACCTTGCAAAAGAGACAGATGCAGATCTGATGCTTGCAACAGATCCGGATGCAGACCGTGTAGGTATTGCAATGAAGTGCCCGGATGGTTCTTACGAACTGGTAAGTGGTAACGAAGTCGGTGTTCTGCTTCTCGATTACATCTGCGCAGGACGTATTGAAAAAGGAACCATGCCTGAGAAAGCAGTTGCTGTAAAATCAATCGTATCTACTCCGCTTGCAGATGCAGTTGCAGAGCATTACGGTGTAGAACTCAGAAGCGTACTTACCGGATTCAAGTGGATCGGTGACCAGATCGCACAGCTTGAAGAAGCCGGAGAAGTAGACCGTTTCATCTTTGGATTTGAAGAGAGCTACGGATACCTTGCAGGACCGTATGTACGTGATAAAGATGCTGTTATCGGATCTATGCTGATCTGCGAAATGGCAGCTTACTACAGAAGCATCGGAAGCTCACTGAAGCAGAGACTGGAAGAAATCTACGCGCAGTACGGACGTTATCTGAACAAAGTAGACAGCTTTGAATTCCCGGGACTTAGCGGAATGGACAAGATGGCAGGTATTATGGAAGGCCTTCGTAAGAATCCGCTCACAGAAGTAGCCGGAATCAAGGTTGCATCTGTTACAGATTACACCAAACCGGAAGAAACCGGACTTCCTTCTGCGAATGTACTGATCTACAAACTGGAAGATGGCGAGACTGTTATTGTTCGTCCTTCAGGAACAGAGCCGAAGATTAAGATCTATTACACAACACTTGGAAAAGATCTGGAAGAAGCACAGGCAAAGAAAGACAAATTCGCAGAAGCATTAAAGCCGATCATGGCGTAGCAGTCAAAAGCTGATTTTGGAGAATGAGTCTGATCTGAATTTGCAGAGAATCAGGCTTGACAGAAAGGAACCTGCCCGATATAATAATTTTTATCGATAAGGGAGTAGTTGGCGCGATGACGTAGCTTTGTCAACATACTGACAGCAATGGCTGTCTGGCATAGCTTTAAATAATGAGACTTATTCGTAGTATTTTATGCTACGAATAAGTCTTTTTTTGTGCATACGATGAGCCAAGTGCAGATTTGTGCTTGCACAAGTATCTGCATTTGGCGAATGTACATCATCAAGCTGTTAAGCGAGATGGTGTACAAAGTATACAAATCGAGTAGGAGTCAGCCTGCTCGATTATATACGATGAGCCAAGTGCAGGCAAAGCATTGCCGCAGACAATTATTTTCACATTGGATAAGATGATTAGCTTTAAAAAGGAGAAAAATTATGGGTTTAATTGAATTGTTTTTGATTGCAGTAGGGCTGTCCATGGATGCATTTGCAGTTTCTGTCTGTAAAGGACTTGCTATGCCGAAGTGCACTTTCAAAAAGGCGGCTATCGTTGGCTTATGGTTTGGCGGATTTCAGGCATTGATGCCGGCAATTGGTTATGTTTTAGGAGCGCAGTTCCAGGAAACCATTGCTTCTATAGATCACTGGATCGCATTTGTATTACTTGCGCTGATTGGTGGAAATATGATTCACGAAGCATTGGACAATGACGAAGAGGAAGCCGATGCAAGCCTGGATGTGAAGACCATGTTCCTTCTCGCAGTAGCAACCAGCATTGATGCACTCGCTATAGGAATTACCTTTGCATTTCTTAAGGTAAATATTATTCCGGCGGTCTGTTTTATCGGAATCGTGACCTTCATCATTTCCTTTGCCGGAGTAAAGATTGGTAATGTCTTTGGAGCCCGCTATAAGAACAAAGCCGAAATTGTCGGTGGGGTCATCCTTATTCTGCTTGGTCTGAAGATTTTGTTAGAGCATCTTGGCTTTTTAGAATAAAAATAAATACGAAACTACGATCCTGTTGTTCTTCTTTCACATAAAGAACACAATTATCTGCTATTCTGGTGTATAATTAGAAATAAAGTGATAAAAAGGAGCCCGTGAGAGTTATGGATAAACTGAAAATTCTTGTAGTAGATGATGAAAGCCGTATGCGCAAATTGGTGCGCGATTTCCTGGAAAGAGAAGGATATGCTGTACTCGAAGCCGGAGACGGTATGGAAGCAATGGACATTTTTTATGAAGAAAAAGATATTGCACTGATCATTCTGGATGTCATGATGCCGCATATGGATGGCTGGCAGACCTGCCGTGAGATCCGTAAAGAATCAAAGGTTCCGATCATTATGCTGACCGCAAGAAGTGAAGAGAGGGACGAGCTTCAGGGGTTTGAACTCGGTGTGGATGAGTACATTTCCAAACCGTTCAGCCCGAAGATCCTGGTTGCAAGAGTTACTGCGATTCTGCGCAGAACCAATGCGCTTGCTTCGGATGATCTGCTTCATGCGGACGGGATCGAGATTGATAAAGCAGCACATATGGTGAAGATCGATGGAAAACCGATCGAACTCAGTTACAAAGAGTTTGAACTTCTGACTTATTTTGTGGAGAATCAGGGGATTGCTTTATCGAGAGAGAAGATTCTTAACAATGTATGGAATTACGATTATTTCGGGGATGCCAGAACCATTGATACCCATGTAAAGAAGCTGAGAAGTAAACTTGGTGATAAAGGAGATTATATTAAGACTATCTGGGGTATGGGGTATAAATTCGAGGTACAGTCATGAAATATTCAATAAAAAGACAGATGATGACTGTTTTTGTAGGTCTGATTCTGTTTATGATCGTTGTATTTATGATCGTCAACGGAAGCTTTCTGGAGAAATATTATATTTCCAATAAGAAATCAGAATTTATAAAGGCTTATACAATGGTGCAGGAAGGTGTGGAGAACGGGACAATCAATTCTGAGACACCGGAAAAAGACCTGGGAAGATTTACAGAGAAAAATAATATTTCCATTGCAGTCATCGATTCAGAATACAATGTGGTTTATACTAATGTAAGAGAAAAACAGATGATGGTCGTACAGCTTTTCGGATATCTGTACGATAAGAATCATCAGGAGGTTCTGGAAAAAACGGACAGTTATGATATCTGCAAGTCGGTTGATCCGCAAAATAATACAGAGTACCTGACCATGTGGGGAAACTTTGACAATGGTGATATCTTTATCATGCGAAGCCCGCTGGAGAGTATTCGTTCGGCAGTCATGATTTTTAACAGATTTATCGGAGTTGTCGGCGGATGTGTGATTCTTGTGAGTGTATTGCTTGCGTGGTATTTCTCAAAAAGGATCACGGAGCCGATCATGGAGCTCGCAACACTTTCACAGAAGATGGCCGATCTGGATTTTGATGCAAAATATACCAGCGGCGGAAGCAACGAAATCGGTGTACTGGGAGAGAACTTTAACCGGATGTCAGAAAGACTTGAGCAGACGATTTCCAATCTGAAAGAAGCCAACTATAAATTGCAGAAAGACATTGAGCAGAAAGAAAAACGAGAAAATATGCGAAGCGAATTCCTGGGGAATGTTTCCCATGAACTGAAGACGCCGATTGCCCTGATCCAGGGATATGCAGAAGGCCTGAAAGAAGGAGTCAATGATGATCCGGAGAGCCGAGAATTCTACTGTGAAGTCATTATGGACGAGGCAGGAAAGATGAACCGGATGGTGAAGAATCTACTTGCCCTGAACCAGCTGGAATTTGGTGAGGATGATGTACAGTTTGAACGGTTTGATATTACTTCATTGATTTCGGGTGTCCTGCAGAGTCTGGATATTCTGATTGAGCAGAAAGAAGCACAAGTGATTTTCCGCCACAAGAACCCTGTTTATGTCTGGGCAGATGAGTTTAAGGTTGAGCAGGTTGTCCGGAACTATGTCAACAATGCACTGAACCATGTCGATGGTGAGAAGGTGATCGAGATCAAGATCACCCAGGAAAATGATATGGCAAAAATTACCGTATTCAATACCGGAACGCCGATTCCGGAGGAAGATCTGCCACATATCTGGGAGAAATTCTATAAGGTTGATAAGGCAAGGACCAGAGAATACGGTGGAAATGGTATCGGGCTTTCCATTGTGAAGGCGATCATGGACTCCTTTGGAAAAGGATACGGTGCGATCAATCATACCAATGGTGTTGAGTTCTGGTTTGAACTGGACATGAAATAAACGCGAATCTTGCAATTCGCACTGTAACGTGGTACATTATAAAAGAGCTTATTACTGATTGACACAGGGAAGAAGATTGTGACATGAGCGGAAAAAGTTCTTTTGAATAACTACAAGAATATAAAAATCGTGAGGATATGCGGATGATAGCGATTATTGATTATGATGCAGGAAACATTAAAAGTGTAGAAAAAGCGTTAAAATATCTTGGTGAGGATGCGGTTATCACAAGAGACAGAGAAGAGATACTTTCTGCCGATAAAGTGATCCTTCCGGGAGTCGGTGCATTTGGCGATGCCATGTACAATTTGAAAAAATATGGATTGGATGAAGTGCTTCGTGAAGTAGCAAAAAGACAAATTCCGCTTCTTGGAATCTGTCTTGGGCTTCAGCTTTTGTTTGAAAGAAGTGACGAGACGCCAGGTGTGGAGGGACTTGGTATTCTAAAAGGAGAGATTCTTAGAATTCCGAACTGTCCGGGACTTAAGATCCCGCATATGGGATGGAACTCTCTGAAGCTTCAGAATGACGGCAGATTGTTTAAAGATTTACCTGAAGAGCCGTATGTATATTTTGTTCATTCCTACTATTTAAAAGCAGCAGATGAAAGTATTGTAAAAGCGACAACCGAGTACAGCACACATATTCATGCTTCGGTTGAACAGGGAAATGTATTTGCCTGCCAATTCCATCCGGAAAAGAGCAGTGATACAGGACTTCAGATACTGAAAAATTTTGTAGAATTGTAGGAGGGCAGACAGTGTTTACAAAGAGAATTATCCCATGTCTTGATGTGAAGAACGGACGGGTTGTAAAGGGTGTGAATTTTGTGGATCTCAAAGATGCAGGAGATCCGGTTGAGATTGCGAAGGCTTATGATAAGGCAGGTGCGGATGAACTGGTATTTCTGGATATCACGGCATCTTCGGACGACAGAAGCACGGTGATTGACATGGTGCGTAAAGTTGCTGAGTGTGTGTTTATTCCATTTACGGTAGGTGGTGGAATCCGGACCGTTGACGATTTTAAGGCATTGCTTCGGGAAGGTGCAGACAAGATTTCCATCAATTCTTCTGCGATCAATCGACCGGAACTGATCCGGGAAGCAGCTGAGAAGTTTGGAAGCCAGTGCGTGGTTGTCGCGATTGATGCGAAAAGAAGGGCAGACGGCAGCGGTTGGAATATTTATAAAAATGGCGGACGCATTGATATGGGGATTGATGCGGTCGAGTGGGCGAAGAAAGTAGAAGCTCTTGGTGCAGGAGAGATTCTTTTGACCAGTATGGACTGTGACGGCACGAAGGCCGGATATGATCTGGAGCTGACAAGGACGATCGCAGAAAATGTATCAATTCCGGTGATCGCATCTGGAGGAGCAGGTAATCTGGAGCATTTCTACGAAGCACTTGGTGAAGAGGGGAAGGCAGACGCGGCGCTTGCGGCATCCTTGTTCCACTATAAAGAGCTGGAGATCAGAGAAGTAAAAGAATATTTGAGAGAAAAAGGCGTATCGGTACGTCTGTAGAGAAAAGGTGGGGAATATGGCAGCAATTAACAATGACTGGCTGGATGCACTGAAAGGTGAATTTTCCAAGCCATACTATAAGAAACTATTTGAGACAGTGAATCAGGAATACCGGACACACCGGATATATCCTCCGGCAGATGACATTTTCAATGCATTTCATCTGACACCGCTTAAGGATGTCAAGGTTGTGATCCTTGGTCAGGATCCATATCATGGAGATGGACAGGCAGAGGGGTTAAGCTTTTCTGTGAAACCAGGGGTTGATATTCCACCGTCACTGGTGAATATTTATCAGGAACTGCATGATGATCTGGGATGTACGATCCCAAGCCACGGCAATCTGGTGAAATGGGCGAAGCAGGGAGTGCTTCTTCTCAACACGGTTCTTACGGTAAGAGCGCATCAGGCTAATTCACATCGTGGAATTGGCTGGGAAGAATTTACAGATGCAGCAATCCGTGTACTCAATACCCAGGACAGGCCGATCGTATTTATCCTGTGGGGAAGACCGGCACAGATGAAAAAGAGAATGCTGACCAATCCGAACCATCTGATCCTGGAAGCACCACATCCGAGTCCACTTTCTGCGTATCGTGGATTTTTCGGAAGCAAACCGTTCAGCCAGACCAACAAATTCCTTGAGGCGCATGGTGTAGAGCCGATCGACTGGCAGATTGATGAACTGTAAAGAATAAAAAATAGAGATTTCGGGCAGACTGTGAAGATTTATTTGCAGTCTGTTTGTTTCTGTTCACTCCCGTGTCAATCACTACGCTGATTGGCACGGAGGATGCACTTTTATCTTGAATGGCATCTCGCCCATCGCCAAAGGCGATTTAAAATGGCGAGATGCGTTGCTGGTCACAGGTACTGTGAACAGTAACGTCTGTTTTTCCTTTGCATGCCGGAATCAATGGAAATAGTTGACCGTAAAGAGATCATTTGGCATAATAGATATATGAATACTTATTCATATGAAAGGGGTAACTATGAAAAAGACAGAAGTAGAATGTTGTGATACATTTTGTATACATGAAGAACTTGTACATAAGGCAGAGGGGCATATACCGGATGAAGAAGTTTTGAAGGATCTTGCTGATTTTTTCAAGGTATTTGCAGATACCACACGGATCCGGATTTTATGTGTTCTTTTTCAGTCTGAAATGTGTGTTTGTGATCTGGCGGAAGTTCTTGGAATGACGCAGTCCGCGATTTCCCATCAGCTCAGGATGCTCAAGCAGATGAAGCTTGTGAAGAACAGACGGGAAGGAAAAACGGTGTTCTATTCCCTTGCTGATGATCATATCCAGACCATCATGAACCAGGGAATGGAGCATATTCTGGAATAACAGATGATATATCAATATAGAAGGAAGGAAACGATAACAGTGACAGCAGGAAGAAAGAAAAAGGTAATCATAGGGATCCTTGTAGCGCTTTGTATGACAGTAACGGGATGCGCCGGTTCTGTAAAAAAAGGAACGAAGTATCTGGAAGAAAAAGACTATAAAAATGCAGAGGTGGAATTCCAGGATGCGATAGACAAAAAGAAGAATCTGGGAGAGGCTTATCGCGGACTCGGACTCTGCTACTGGGAACAGAAAAAGTATGAAAAGGCAGAGAAGGCGTTGGAAAAAGCATTGAAGAATGGAACGGAAGAGACGGCAACTCTTTATAATATTCTGGGAATCTGCGATCTGGAACTGGATAAACCGGAAAAGGCAGTGTATTATTTTGAAAATGGGCAGGAGCTTTCAGGCGCAGGAAAAGAGCTGCTAAAAGAAATGGCATATAATCTGGTAGTTGCCTATGAAAAAGCAGGGGATTACCAGTCTGCAAAAGAGAAGCTGGACAGTTATCTGAAAGCAAATCCAGATGACAAAAAAGCGCTGAAAGAGCAGGAATTTTTAAATACACAGATTTCGGAAGGAGATCAGCAGTAGAGCGGATCGGATGAGCAGATTTGATCCGGGACGGAAAGAAATCTGGCAGGGGAGAATAATATGGCACTTTATGAAATAAAAGAAGAAAAGGAAAGGGTAATTCTGGTCGGTGTCAGTACAAGGGAGAACGATGACACGGAAGATTCTCTGGATGAGTTAAAGGATCTGGTGAAGACGGCAGGTGCGGAAGCGGTCGGACGGGTAATCCAGAAAAGAGAGCTTGTCCATCCGGGAACTTATGTCGGAAAAGGCAAGATTGAGGAGATCCGGGAGCTTTTGTGGGAGCTTGACGCAACCGGGATCGTCTGTGATGATGAGCTGTCTCCGGCACAGATGAACAATCTGACGGATATTCTGGATGTGAAGGTAATGGACCGGACGATGGTCATTCTGGATATTTTTGCAGGACGGGCTTCTACAAGTGAAGGAAAGATCCAGGTAGAACTGGCACAGCTTAAGTACCGGCAGTCACAGCTTACCGGGGCAGGAAGGGCGATGTCACGTCTGGGAGGCGGAATCGGAACCAGAGGACCGGGAGAAAAGAAGCTGGAGATGGACCGGAGACTCATCAAGAACCGGATCGCACAGCTGAACCGTGAACTCAGGGAGGTGAAGAGACACCGGGAACTGACACGTGAGCAGCGGACGAAGAACCGGATCCCTGTTGTGGCAATTGTCGGTTATACCAATGCCGGAAAGTCCACGCTTCTCAACACACTGACCGGAGCCGGTGTGCTGCAGGAGGATCAGCTTTTTGCAACTCTTGATCCGACGACAAGAAGCCGGAAGCTGCCAAGCGGACAGGAGATTCTTCTGACAGATACGGTAGGCTTTATCCGGAAGCTGCCTCATCATCTGATCGATGCATTTAAAAGTACGCTGGAAGAAGCGAAGTATGCGGATCTGATCCTGCATGTAGTCGATGCTTCCAATCCACAGATGGACGAGCAGATGTATGTGGTGTATGAGACACTGCAGCGTCTGGAGGCAATGGACAAACCGGTGGTCACGGCATTTAACAAGATGGACAGGATCGGGGAAAGCCTGACGGTACGGGACTTTAAGGCAGACCGGATCGTACAGGTGTCTGCAAAGACCGGAGAAGGTCTGGAGGCGCTTCTTCAGGCAATAGAAGAGATCCTGCGGGAGCAGAAAATTTATATCGAACGAGTTTATTCCTATCAGGAATCCGGGAAAATCCAGCTCATCCGGAAGTATGGAGAACTGCTGGAGGAAGAATACAAAGAAGATGGAATCCATGTATCTGCATACGTGCCGAAAGAGCTTGACGGGAGGGTATAACAGATGGCTTTACAGTTTATTTTTGGAAATCCGGGTTCGGGCAAGTCACATTATCTATATGAACATATCATTCGGGAATCAATGAAACATCCTGATATTAATTATATTATTCTGGTGCCGGAACAGTTCACGATGCAGACGCAGAAGGAACTGGTCCTGCGGCATCCGAGACATGGAATTATGAACATAGACGTGCTGAGTTTTGCACGTCTTGCTTTTCGTGTTCTGGAAGAAACAGGGAATGGAAGCAGGGAGATTCTGGATGATGAAGGAAAGAATCTGATTCTCAGGCGACTCGCGGGGAAAAAAGAAGATTCGCTAAAGGTTTTAAAAGGAAATATCAAAAAGCCAGGTTACATCAGTGAGGTGAAATCCGTTATTTCCGAGCTGACGCAGTACAACATTTCCCTGGATGGCATGGATGATATGATCACGGAGGCAGATGAGTCTTCGTATCTTGCCTGGAAATTGAAGGATATCCAGGTGATGTATCAGGCATTTGAAGAATATCTTGCAGATAAATATATTACAAAAGAAGAAATTCTGGACATTCTCTGCAATGTGATGGACAAATCGAGAATGCTGAAGGACAGTGTGATCGCGCTGGATGGGTTTACCGGATTTACGCCGCTTCAGAACAAGGTACTGGGGGAAATGCTGCATCATTGTCAGAAGGTGATGATTACTGTCACGATGGATAAGAGGGAAGATCCTTACGTGATGAAAGACAAGTATCAGCTGTTTGCGCTGAGTAAGCAGATGGTGACGTCTCTTGTGAAGATTGCAGGGGAGGAAAAGGTGCTGGTCGAAGAGCCGGTCTGTCTGTACCAGGAGCCGGTCTGGCGTTTTAGAAATGCGCCGGCACTTGCATTTCTGGAGAAGGAACTGTTCCGTTACAGTGGCAGGACTTACAGGGAAAAGCAGTCAAATGTGCGGGTTTATGCAGCGGCAAATCCCAGGATGGAAGTAGAATGCGCTGCCCAGAGGATACGTTTTTTAATTCGTAAGAAAGAATATCGTTACCGGGAGATCGCGGTGATCGCAAGTGACATGAATCTCTATGCGGATGAGATCGAGAAGACTTTCCGGGAGTATGAGATTCCGGTTTTCATGGATTATAAGCG
Source organism: Coprococcus sp. TM115-187 (assembly GCF_027679115.1). Classification (NCBI taxonomy): domain Bacteria; kingdom Bacillati; phylum Bacillota; class Clostridia; order Lachnospirales; family Lachnospiraceae; genus Coprococcus; species Coprococcus sp. TM115-187. Next base: position 116,797 of record NZ_JAQEKS010000004.1, read on the forward strand.
GAATGTACTTTTAAATTCTTTTGTGGAGTATATCCGGAGTCTTCTTGCGATGGCAGAACAGAATTTTTCTGCAGAAAGTGTGTTCCGTTTCTTAAGAACGGATCTGGTCGGATTTACCGGTGAGGAATTGGATCTTCTGGAAAATTATGTACTTGCGCTGGGCATCCGTGGTTACAAAAAATGGCAGGAAAAATGGATCCGCAGAGCGAAGGATACGACCGAGGAAGAGTTGGAGGTACTGAATCATCTCCGGGTATGCTTTGTGGAAAAAACAGAAGAGCTGGTGTTTGTCTTAAAGCAGCGTCAGAAGACAGTGCGGGATGTGACGCTTGCAATCTGTGAATTTCTGGAAAAAGAAGAAATCCAGAAGCAGGTAAAAGTATTGGAGAATCAATTTACAGAAGCAGGAGAGCTTGCACTTGCAAAAGAATATGCACAGATCTATCGTGTGGTGATGGAGCTGTTTGACAAGTTTGTAAGTCTTCTTGGAGATGAGCGGATTGCGCTCAAAGAGTACAGGGAGCTTCTGGATGCCGGAATGGAAGAGGCAAGGATCGGTGTAATTCCGCCAAGTCTGGATGAAGTGATGGCAGGAGATATTGAGCGAACGAGACTGAAAGATATCCGGGCGCTGATCCTTCTGGGAGTCAATGATTCTCTGATTCCGGGAAATGCATCCGCAGGTGGACTGATTTCAGACAGAGACCGGGAGCGTTTTGAAGAAAGAGGAATTGCGCTTGCACCGGGAACAAGAGAAAAAAGTTACATCCAGAAATTTTATCTGTATCTGCACATGACAAAGCCGACGGAAGAATTGATGCTGACCTACAGTAAAGTATCGGCCGATGGAAAGAGCAGGAGGGCGGCATATCTGATCGGGGATCTGAAGCGGATGTATACAAAGCTTCCTGTATTTAATATGGATCAGTATGGGATGGAGACAAAAGAAATGCTTCCACAGACCGGGATCGGGTCATTGATCGAAGGATTACAGAACCCGAAAAAGATGGAGGAAGGCAGCTGGCAGGAGCTGTACCGTTGGTATTGTGCGCAGGAGGACTGGAACGAAAAGGTGCACGATCTGGCAAGGATCAGCAGATACCGCAGGCCGGAGGACAATCTGACTTTGCAGACCGCACGGAAGCTTTATGGAGACTGGGCACCAAGCATTTCAAGACTGGAGAAATTTGCTGCCTGTGCCTGTGCGCATTTTCTGACCTATGGACTTCGCCTTAAGGAGAGAGAGGTCTATGAATTTGCTGCTCTTGATTTTGGAAATATTTTTCATAAAGCACTGGAAAAATATGCCCGACGGGTAGAACGGGAAGGCCTGGAATGGACTGAGGTTACAAAGGAGCAGCAGGAACAGTTTGCGTCGGAAAGCGTGGATGAGAGTATCGTAGATTACAGCAATACCGTAATCTACAGCAGTGCGCGGAACGCGTATATCGTGCCACGTATGAAACGTATGATGAACCGGACGGTCTGGGCGATGACAAAGCAGCTTCGGAAGGGAAGCTTTAAACCGGAGGGTTATGAGGTAAGCTTTGGAAGCGGAAAGATTGACAGGATCGATACCTGTGAGACGGAAGATCAGGTCTATGTGAAGATCCTGGATTATAAAACCGGGGCAAAGAGTTTTGATATGGCAGCTTTTTATCATGGTCTGCAGATGCAGCTGGTGGTGTATATGGAAGAAGCAGTCCGGCTGGAGGAAAGAAAACATCCGGGTAAAAAGATTGTGCCGGCAGGCATTTTCTACTATCGGATGAAGGATCCGATCGTCGGGAAAGAGCTGGATGAAGAAAAACTGGAAGAGGCAATTTTAAAGGAGCTTCGGCTGGATGGAATCATCCGTCAGGAGGATGCCGTGATTCAGAGACTGGATGCGGATTTTTCGGGGAATTCGCTTGTGATTCCGGCAGGAAAGACGAAAAGCGGCTATTCCAAATCATCCAAAATGCTCCTGCCGGAAGAGTTTGATGCAGTGCTGACTTATGCAGAGAAAAGACGGACGGATCTGCAGGGAGCAATGTACCGCGGAAAGGCGGAGGCACTGCCGTATGAGATGGGTACGCAAAATGGCTGTGCGTATTGCCCATACCGGGATATCTGCGGATTTGATGAGCAGATCGAAGGATATGAATACCGGAAGCTGGAGAAGCTTCCGAAGGAAATTGTAATGGAGAAAATTATGGCGAAGCTGGAAGAGGAGAAGCAGACATGGGAGTAAAATGGACCGAAGAACAGCAGCAGGTGATCGACCTGCGCGATCATAATATTCTGGTGTCAGCAGCCGCTGGTTCCGGGAAAACTGCTGTTCTGGTGGAGCGGATTATTGCGAGGCTGACAAGGGATGCAAATCCGGTGGATGTCGACCATATGCTGATCGTGACCTACACTGAGGCGGCGGCTGCTGAGATGAAAGAAAGAATCGGTGCTGCGATTGAGAAGGAGCTGGAGGAGGATCCGTCAAGTGAACATCTGAAGCGGCAGTCTGCCCTGATCCATACAGCAAAGATTACAACGATCCACAGCTTCTGCCTGTCTGTGATCCGGGAGTATTTTCACACGATCGATCTGGATCCGGGATTCCGTATTGCGGAAGAAGGAGAATTAAAGCTTTTGAAGCAGGACGTGATGAAAGAGCTTCTGGAAGCAAAATATGAAGAAGGAAACGAGGATTTCCTGCGTTTTGTGGAGACTTTTGCAACCGGAAGGGAAGATCTGCAGGTGGAAGAAATCATCAGCAGACTGTATGAATTTGCCGGAAGTTATCCGGACCCGGAGGAGTGGCTGGATGGCTGTGCAAGGATGTACGAAGAGAGCGGGGAAAATGCCATCTATATTGAAAAGGTGATGGAGTATATCCGGAGAATAGTTGCGGATATGCAGATGCTGATGGAAAAAGCGGATCAGATCTGCATGGAACCGGACGGACCGTATATGTATGGAGAAATGCTGGAAGCAGATCAGAAAGTACTGAGAAAGCTTTTTGCGGCAAAGAGCTATGAAGAAATGTATGAGGCACTGAAAGAAAAGCCGGCATGGAAAACTCTGTCCAGAAAGAAAGATGACGCAGTAGATCCGACAAAAAGAGAGCAGGTAAGAGCCTATCGGGATACCTGGAAGAAACTTATCGATGATATTCGAAACAATTATTTTTTCCAGCCGCCATCTGAGATGGAAGCAGACCGGAAAATCTGCATTCCGGTGATGCATGAGCTGGTCAGTCTGGTAAAAGAATACCAGAGGGTACTTGCAGCTAAGAAGGCAGAAAAAAATCTGATCGATTTCCGGGATATGGAACAGTTTGCCCTGCAGATCCTGACAAGAAAAGAAAACGGAAAAAGAGTGCCTTCTGAGGTGGCAAAGGAGTATCAGAATACCTTTGAGGAGGTAATGATCGATGAATACCAGGACAGTAACCTGATCCAGGAGGCAATCCTGACCAGTGTGTCCCGGATCAGCAGAGGGGGAAATAATCTCTTCATGGTAGGAGATGTGAAGCAGAGTATTTACCGTTTCCGCTTGTCAAGGCCGGAGCTTTTCATGGAAAAATTCAATACCTACAGTCTGACGGACGGAGGAAACAGGCGAATCGATCTGCACAAAAATTTCCGAAGCCGGGCAGAAGTGCTGGATGCGGTAAACTTCATTTTCCGACAGATCATGACCGAAGAGCTTGGAAGGATCACATACGATGAGAATGCTGCACTTTATGTGGGAGCTTCTTACCCGGAATCCGAAAAGAATGAGACAGAAATCCTTCTTCTGGATACAAAAAGTGAGGAAGAGGATACCGGGCTTTCTGTGCGAAGCGGAAGCCAGACGGCAAAAGAGCTGGAAGTCCGTCTGATCGCACAAAGAATCGGAGAGCTGATGGAAAGTCAGCAGATTGTAGATAAAGAAACGGGAATGTTGCGACCGGTACGCTATCAGGATATTGTAATCCTGACAAGAAGCCCTGCAGGATGGACCGATATTGTTACACGAATTTTGCAGGAGGAGGGAATACCGGTTCTGGCTGAATCGGCAGATGGGTATTTTGAAACTCTGGAAATTGGATGGATGATGGACTATCTGCGTGTACTTGACAATTTTCGTCAGGACATCCCACTCGTTGCGGTGCTGAAATCTCCGTTTGGAAGAATGACAAATGAGGAACTGGCACAGATCAGAGAATTGAATGCAGAAGTACCATTTTATCAGAATGTACTGGAAACAGCGGATCCGGGAAAAAAGACCGATCTTCCGGCAGGCATTCTGAAAAAAGTGCGCGATGTATTTGGATGGCTTTTTTATTTCCGGGAGCGGATACCGTACACGGCAATCCATGATCTTCTGTGGGAGATCGTGAAAAAGACAGGATACCGGGATTATATCGCGGCAATGCCAGGAGGAAAAGGAAGGCGCGCGAATCTTGATATGCTGATCACCAGGGCAAAGGCATTTGAGGCAACCAGCTATAAGGGACTGTATCATTTTGTCCGTTATATTGATCAGCTCAAGAAATATAATGTAGACTTTGGGGAAGCCGGGCTTTACGATGAGCAGACGGATGCAGTTCGTCTGATGAGTATCCATAAGAGTAAAGGACTGGAATTCCCGGTTGTGATCGTGGCCGGAATGGGAAAGAGGTTCAACATTCAGGATACCACGGCAAGCGTTGTGATCCATCCGGATCTGGGGCTTGGAATCGATGCGATCGATCTGGAGCGGCGAACCAAATCTCCGACACTATTAAAGAAAGTTATTCAAAATGAAATCGGTCTGGAAAATCTTGGTGAGGAGCTTCGTGTGCTTTATGTAGCACTTACACGTGCAAAGGAAAAGCTGATTCTTACCGGAACGGTTCCACATGCGGCAGACAAGCTGGAAGCCTGTCAGCTGGAACAGGAAAACAGTCAGAAAGAAACACTGGACTTTACAAAACTTGCACGTGCAACGTCTTATTATGACTGGATCCTTCCGGCGGCAGTGCGTAAAACAGAAGAAATTCCAATCGAATTAAAAGTGATTGGTGTTGATACGCTTGTAGAAGGTGAAGTGGATAAGGAAGCAGCAGATTATCTGGAAAAAGAGGTGTTCCTTGAAAAAGTAGAAGCAGAAGAACATCCGATGGCTGTGACGGATGAACGTTTTCGGGCAAAAATCGAGGAAGCATTTTCCTACAGATATCCGTATCAGGGTGAAGATCAGATGAAAATGAAGTACACCGTGTCAGAGCTGAAAAAATATGCGGCAGCTTCGGAAGAAGATGGAGAAATACTGATTCCGGAAGAGGAGATTGTTCCAATCCTTCCGAATTTTATGAAAGAGGAAGAAGAGGTAAAAGGAGCAACAAAAGGAACAGCTTATCATAAAGTAATGGAGCTTCTTGATTTTTCGAAAATATATACGATGGATTTACTGCGGGAAAACATAGAGAATCTGAAAAACGAAGGATACCTGGATGCGGGAACAGCCGGGTGTATTCAAAAAAAAGAAATTATGGAGTTTCTTAATACGAATGTGGGAAAAAGAATGCAAAATGCAGCCAGGGCAAAAACACTTTACCGCGAGCAGCCGTTTGTTCTCGGTGTAGATGCAAAAGAATTTTATCCGGATCAGAAAAAGGGCGAAATGGTACTGATCCAGGGAATTATTGATGCTTACTTTGAAGAAGACGGAGAAATCATCGTACTCGATTATAAAACCGACCGTGTACAAACCGAAGCCGAACTAAAAGACCGCTACCGGGAACAGCTCCGCCTTTACACCAAAGCCCTTGAACAGATCATCCGGAAAAAAGTAAAAGAACAGATCATCTACTCCTTCACCCTTCGCAAAGAAATCCACCTGGAGGACTACAAAAATGATTAAAATAATACTCCTTGCATACCTGCTATTGATCAACATCATCACCTACTTCACCTACGCCGCCGATAAAACCAAAGCCCGCCAAAACAAATGGCGAATCCCCGAACGCACCCTCATCCTCCTGGCTCTTCTGGGCGGCTCCCCAGCCGCCCTCCTCGCCATGAAACACTACCACCACAAAACCCGCCACCTGAAATTCAAATTAGGAATCCCTATTATTCTAATCATTCAAATAGTAATCACATTTTTTCTTTACCCCCATATTTAAAATATTTGATCCCCCAGCACAGTCGCCTTACAGGCGCTGTGCGTCCCCTTTATCCAAAATATAATACCAAACGAAACTATCCACCCAGGGGCGCTGCGCTTCTTTATATAACTTCCCTTCTCCAAATTTTGCAGTCGCCCGTCCCCCTTTCACAATCCTTCAAATTTCGTCCCAGCATCAGCCCTGGCAGCCCGCCCAAGCGGATGGCTGGTCATTCGATAACCTTGAGCGGCTTGCAGATAGAAATAAAGTCCACCACTTCCCTTGAGGGGCAATGGAGATGAGACTCAAACATTGTGGAAGCCATTGCTGACACAATGTTTGCATTCAGAGGCTCATCGGAATGCCTTCGCCCCGTGGGAAGCGGTGGACTTTATTTCTATCCGCAAGCTGTCACAACCTTCCTCCCACCATCCGTCTCCCACCCATTTCTTTAGGAAATCTTCAGAAAGTCTTATACAATATTATATTGACTCACTATATTATATAACGTATAATATACTTAACAAAACAATATAACAAACAATAAAAGGATGTGAATCATATGGTATTTAACACCGGAGCTGCCCTCCTTGATGCGATCGTGCTTGCTGTTGTGTCGCGGGAGCAGGAAGGAACCTATGGATATAAGATTACCCAGGATGTCCGGAAAGTTCTGAATGTATCAGAGTCAACAATGTATCCGGTACTCAGAAGACTTCAGAAAGATGAATGTCTGGAGGTCTATGATATGCAGTTTGACGGAAGAAACCGCAGATACTATAAAGTTACAGAAAAAGGAATGGCACAGCTGAATTTATATAAAGTCGAATGGAAGAACTACACAAGGAAGATTACAGAGATGTTCGAGGGAGGTGCAGCCGAATGAGCCGTACAGAGTATATGAGGGAATTAGATGCACTGCTTCATGGAATTTCGAAAGAAGAAAGAGAAGAAGCAATGCAGTATTACAATGATTATTTTGATGACGCCGGAAGCGAGAATGAAGAAAAAGTAATCGAAGAGCTGGGAAGTCCTGCAAAGCTTGCCGAAACGATCCGTGCCGGGATAAATGGCAATACCGATGAGGCGGAAAGTTATGGAGAGTACGGAGAGCGAGGATATCAGGACAGGCGTTTTGACAGCAGTGAGTATCCGGCAGGAAGAGATGACTATTATAAAGATAGCTATTCGGAGACATATGGAGAAAGCCAGTCACAGAATGACAGGAATCCATTTTCGGAAAGACAGTATTCTTATACAGCTAATTCTAATCAGGGATATACATATGCGGGAAATCAGGGATATGGTGCGGGTCAGATGACAGAAATGCCACGGAAGAAATCCAGTGCCGGCAAGATCATTCTGATCATCTGTATCCTTGTGATTGGGCTTCCAATTGTAGTTCCGACAGCACTTGGTCTTCTTTTAGCGGCATTTGGAGTTCTGGTCGTACTTGCAATATCAGCAATAGCGATCTGGGTGGCAGCAGTTGCAACCGCAGCCGTAGGGATTCTGTTGGGGATTCACGGATTTGGTCAGCTGTTTTATTTCCCGGCTCTTGGAATCGGAATGCTTGGTGTCGGCTGCCTGCTGCTGGCACTTGGGGCAGTATTTACAGTATTGATCGGATGGGGATGCATCAAACTGATTCCAATGATGTTCCGTGGATTTGTAAATCTTTGTCGCATACCATTTCAGAAAAAGAGAGGTGAATGCAGATGAAAAAAGGATGGAAGATTTTCTGGACAGTTATTATAAGCCTGACAGGGGCAGGAGTTGTATTTTGTATCATTGCGTTATGCCTTGGAGTCACATTTTCACAGTTTGAAAAAGCATATCCGAATGGAATTGGTATTATGAGAAAGAATTATGTTTCTTTTGATGACGATTGGGATGATGATGATGAGCTGGATGATACAGAAAATGTTGTATCGGAAGAGGCATTTTCCGGTGTGGAGAATCTGAAGCTTGATATCGGTGCAAGTGAGGTGCGGATCAAGACGGGGACAGATGACAAGATCCATGTGGATGATTCCGGAATGAAAACGGAAAACGCAGTGCAGAAAACGCTGTCCCATGACGGAAAAACTCTGGAAATAACAACGAAAATGCGCAGCAGTTTCAGTTTCAAAAATGTGAGAAACGCAAAGGGAACACTTGTGATCTATCTTCCAAGAGATTACAAGTTCGATCAGGTGGACATGGAATATGGTGCAGTAACAGCAGAGATCGATGGACTAAATGCGAAAAGCCTTAAGATTGAAAGCGGGGCATCAGGCTGTACAATAAAAAATGCAGATATAGAGGAGTTAGATGTAGAAACAGGTGCCGGAAGTCTGGATTTTTATGGAACAGTGGAAAAAGAAGTGGACATTGACTGTGGTGCTGGAAGCGTCACACTGAATCTGGAAGGAAAAGTGGAGGATTATAATTATGAACTGGATAGCAGTGCCGGTTCGGTAGAAATTGGAGAAGATATAGATCTTGGCGGCTTAAGCACAGAGAAGTCAATCGATAATGGCAGTAAACGCACGATTGAGATATCGAACGGAGCAGGCAGCGTGGAGATCTGTTTCCATTAGAATTAACATAGACAGAAAAATGTATCAGATGAAACACATATATAATAGAAGAAACACAAAAATAGGAGAAACTTTTAGGAGGAATTTTTATGGAACAGAAAAGATTATACAGATCCGTAACAAACCGTAAGATCTGCGGTGTATGTGGAGGCCTTGGAGAATATTTTAATATCGATCCTACATTGATCCGGCTTGGAGGTGTTTTGCTGGCTTGCGTAAGCTGTGGGACTGCCGTGGTTGCCTATTTTGTTGCAGCAGTTATCATTCCGGATCCGGAATAAAAAATAAGAGAGCTTTGCCGATAAAGAAAAGGCAGAAGGAGAAGAAGTCGGAAGTAATGTTTCCGGCTTCTTTTATAATAATCAGGTATAAATGTATAAAATCCGTAATTGGGGAAACACTCTGAAAAAGGAGTTGAAAGGTATGAAAAGCACAAAGACAAAGAAAATCAGACGCGAAGATATCCCCAATCTGGAAACAAGTGAGCGGGTAAAATACGAGATTGCGGAGGAGCTTGGACTTCTCGATAAGGTTCTGGAAGATGGCTGGAAGAGTCTGTCATCAAAAGAAACCGGGCGGATCGGAGGAATCATTTCAAAAAAATCCAGGAAGAATGAGACTGGGAATTTACAATAATATTACAAATTTTAAAAAATGTGAATATTTTGCAACGTTTGTTGAAAAAGCACTGTATGTTTGATATAATCGCTTGACCGCAAAAACCGAGAAAATGGAACGGGTGAGGCAAATGAATGAAAAAATGAACGTACTGGACGTACAGCTTGATAACTGTACGGCAAAAGATGCGATGAAGATCATTGCAGAATATATGCAGACAGAAGAACTTAACACAGTAGATATTGTTACGGTGGATACCCTGATGAGAGCGACACAGCTTGACGGTATGAAAGAAGAGCTGGAGAAACTGGATCTTCTGCTTCCGGGAGATATGACGATTCTTGAAGCTGCAAAGATCACAGATAGAAAGCGGATCCAGGAGATGGAGGATCAGACGATGCTGAAGATGGTATTCCATTATTTTCATAAGAACCGCTGTAAGATATTTATACTGGCAGGATCTGAGGAAGAAGGAGACAGACTGCAGGGCTATCTGCATGAGGCATACAGTGGGATTCAGGTTGTCGGTATGAAAGCAGTACCGGCAGACGAAAGTGAAGATGACAGGATCACCAATCTGGTCAACGGCGGAGAAGTAGACTGTGTGATTGCCAGCATGGATTTCCCTTGGCAGGAACAGTTTGTTTACCGGTGCAAAGAGCAGCTGAATACCAGAATGTGGTTTGGAACAGGACATAGTATTGCTTCCTTTGCAAATGGTGAGAACTGGGCAGATCACCTGAAAAATTTTATCGGTAAAAGGATTTTAAAACGGGAGATCAAAAAAGAGCAAAAAAGAAAAGAAGTATAATTGAAGCGACAAAAGACTGAAAATAATAAAAAAAATCAAAAAATCTTTTTTGATAGAATAAATTTTATAATAAACTCAATTGAGGAAATGCATAAAAAAATGTGATTTCCTCTTTATTTTTTTGGTAATATGTATTAAAGTATTATATGTATATGGCTAAGTCCACAGTTGCGGGGGATGAAGATTGTACAAAGTGTATAGAACCACGGAGGATGGAGGAGAGAGAATATGATATCAAATCAGATACTGCAGAATACGATTGAAGGGTTGAAATCAATTACAAGGATTGATCTTGGAGTGATGGATACAGATGGAAAGACTTTGGCGACAACATTTCCGGAGCCTGGAGATTATGAGAATGCCGTTCTTTCGTTTGTAGAATCTCCGGCAGAAAGCCAGGTGATTCAGGGGTATCAGTTTTTCAAAATTTATGATGAACACCAGCTGGAGTACATTCTGATCGCCAATGGCGGCAGTGAAGATGTTTATATGGTTGGCAAGATTGCAGCCTTCCAGATCCAGAATCTTCTGGTAGCATATAAGGAGCGTTTTGACAAGGATAATTTCATCAAAAACCTCCTTCTTGACAACCTTCTTCTGGTGGATATTTATAATCGCGCCAAAAAATTACATATTGACACAGAGGTAAAACGTGATATCTTTATAGTTGAGACTTCTCGGGAGAGAGATGTCAGTGCGCTTGACAGTCTCCGTTCTGTTCTGGGTGGAAAGGGCAAGGACTTTATTACAGCTGTTGATGAGAAGAACATCATCGTAGTAAAAGAATTAGGTCCTGGCGATGGATATCCGGAGATGGACAAGACTGCGCATGAGATTCTTGATCTTCTGAAAGCAGAAGGAGAAGAGAATATCCGTATCGCATATGGTACGATCGTCAATGACATCAAAGAAGTATCCAAGTCTTACAAAGAAGCGAAGCTTGCGCTCGATGTAGGAAAGATCTTCTTCGACGAGAAGGAAGTTATTGCATATAGTGCGCTTGGAATCGGACGACTGATCTATCAGCTCCCAATTCCGCTCTGCAAGATGTTTATCCGCGAAATTTTTGAGGGGAAATCTCCGGACGAATTTGATGAAGAGACGCTCACGACCATCAATAAGTTCTTTGAGAATAGCCTGAATGTTTCCGAGACATCAAGACAGCTGTATATTCACAGAAATACACTGGTGTACCGTCTTGACAAACTGCAGAAGAGCACAGGACTGGATCTGCGCGTATTTGAGGACGCAATCACATTTAAGATCGCGCTGATGGTAGTCAAATATATGAAATACATGGAAACACTGGAGTATTAAGTTATATCGGAGTATGGATAATTAGGAGGAGCATATGATAGAACTTAAAGAAGTTACCAAGGAATACTCGAAGGGTATTGCTGCACTCAATGGTATCAACCTTCGGATCGAACAGGGAGAGTTCGTATTCGTAGTTGGAGACAGCGGTTCCGGAAAGTCTACGTTGATACGTCTTCTGATGAAGGAGATCGAACCAACGTCAGGTACGATTATTGTCAACGGTCAGAATCTGAATCGTATGAAACATCGCCAGATTCCGCAGTACAGAAGAGGAATCGGCGTTGTATTCCAGGATTTCAGACTTCTGAAAGACCGCAATATTTATGAGAATATTGCATTTGCACAGCGGGTTACAGAAAAATCAACCCGTGTCATCAAAAAGAAAGTGCCGGCGGCTCTGTCACTTGTCGGACTGGCACAGAAGTACAAAGCGTTCCCGAAGGAATTGTCCGGTGGGGAACAGCAGAGAGTTGCAATTGCCAGAGCTGTTGTAAATGAGCCTGCTATTTTGCTGGCTGATGAGCCGACAGGAAACCTGGATCCAACCAACTCATGGGAGATCATGAAACTTCTTGAAGAAGCGAACGAGAGAGGAACTACAGTTCTGGTAGTTACTCACAACCAGGAAATTGTAAACGAGATGAAAAAGCGCGTTATTACGATGAAGAAGGGTGTCATTGTCAGCGACGAACAAGAAGGTGGGTATAAGCATGAGGATTAGTACAGTTGGATACTCCGTGAAACAGGGAGTTAAGAATATTGGAAGAAATAAGATGTTTTCACTGGCATCTGTTGCAACTATGGCTGCATGTATCTTTGTGTTCGGACTGTTTTTCTCAATTATTATGAACTTTCAGTATATTGTACACAAAGCAGAAGAAGGTGTGGCAATCACTGTATTTTTTAATGATGATGCAACGCAGGAGCAGATTGATAATATTGGCGCACAGCTTAAAAAGCAGGATGGTGTAAAAGATATCAAGTATGTGTCTGCGGACGAAGCATGGGAGACATTTAAAGATCAGTATTTTGGCGAATCAAGTGACCTTGCAGAAGGATTTAAAAATGATAACCCTCTGGCAGGATCTGACAACTATGAAGTATATATGACAGATGTGGCTTCACAGAAGAAGCTGGTTTCCTTTGCAGAAAGCCTTGACGGGGTTCGTAAGGTTAACAAATCAGATACCGTAGCCAATACACTGAACAGCGTGAACAAGCTGGTATGGTATGTATCGGTTGTTATCATCGCGATTCTTCTGGCAGTATCCATTTTCCTGATCAGCAATACGGTCACAATGGGTATTACTGTCCGAAGGGAAGAGATTGCAATCATGAAATATATCGGTGCGAAGGATGGTTTTGTACGGGCACCGTTCATCATTGAAGGTATCCTGATCGGTCTTGTCGGTGCGGCGATTCCGCTTGGTATCCTTTATGTACTTTATAACAAAGCAATTACTTATATTCTTACAAAATTCAGTCTGCTGAATAATATTCTGGATTTCCTTCCGGTGGGGCAGGTATACAAGACACTGCTTCCGGTCGGACTTTTACTGGGAATCGGAATTGGTTTTGTGGGAAGTTTCTTTACGATTAGAAAGCACTTAAGAGTCTAGTCGCATAATATTTAAGGGAGACGAATATGATAAGAGGGAAAAAGATACTTGGGGCGTTACTGGCGTTTACGCTTTGCTTCAGTATGGTAATTCCGGCACAGGCTGATAATATTTCGGATGCGAAAAAGAAGCAGCAGGAGCTGGAACAGCAGAAGAATACGGCTGAGGCAGAGAAGTCGGAACTTTCTTCTGAACTGGATTCCATTGTATCAAAGATGGAGAAGACACAGTCAGATCTGACTGCAAAAGAGACGGAGATCAATGATGCAGAGACAGAGCTGGTAACTGCGAAAGCCAACGAAGATGACCAGTACCAGACAATGAAGCTACGTATCAAGTATATGTATGAGAACGGGAGCAATGAATTCCTGGAGATCCTGATGGAAGCTAACAGTATTGCAGATCTGCTGAACAAAGCAGAATACATCAACAAGATTTCCAAATGTGACCGTGAACTTCTTGTAGAATACGAAGATACAAGAAAAGATGTCGAGAACAGAGAAAATGCACTTAAAAAAGAGTATGCAGAGCTGGAAAGCCTGCAGGATGAACTTGCGGGAGAACAGGCAAATGTAGAAAAGCTTCTTGCTGATAAGAACATTCAGATCAATAACCTGACATCTGAGATCAGTAGTAATGCTGACAAACTGAAGCAGCTGATTGCAGAAGCAGAGGCGGCAGAAGCTCGCAGAAAAGAAGCAGAAGCAACGGCAGCCGCTCAGGCTGCACAGGCAGCGGCGGCAGCTCAGGCATCAGCTTCGGCAGGCACAAGCAGTTCAGGCAATACAAGCAGCAATGCAAGTGCAACGGGAACCGGATCACTTACACATCCGGTACCGGGAGCAGCGATTACCAGTGGCTTTGGCGGACGTGTGGCACCGACTGCAGGTGCAACAACCGGTCATGACGGAATCGATTATGGTGCAGGATACGGAGCAGCAGTTTATGCGGCTGATTCTGGAACTGTTATTACCGCACAGTACAATAGTGCACGTGGAAATTACATCGTAATCAATCACGGTAATGGAATGCAGACATGGTATCAGCATCTGAGTTCGATGAATGTTAGCGTGGGACAGACGGTGGCAAGAGGTCAGGTGATCGGAAATGTCGGTACGACCGGAATTTCCACAGGACCACATCTTCACTTTGAAGTTCATGTAGGTGGTGTACCGGTCAATCCACTGAACTATCTGTAAGATAATACATAACAGGTATGAAAGAGTAAATGATGGAAAATAATAAAAAGAATTTTTGGAAGGGGGCGCTTGCAGGCGCCCTCGCCATGTTTATGGTAGGTGCTGCGGCACTTGGAATTATGAATGTCGCAGGTGTAGACCTTGGAACCAGTCAGGAAAAGGTCGTAAATGCGCAGGAAGAGAAAAAACTGAATAAACTGAAAAAGCTGATTGATGAAAATTATCTTTATACAGATGATTTGAAAGAAGAAGATCTGGAGAACGGACTTTACAGTGGATACATTAATGCACTGGGAGATCCGTATTCTGTATATTATGATGAAGAACAGACCAGATCCCTGCAGGAATCAACTTCGGGAGAGTATTCGGGAATCGGAGTTGTTTTTTCGCAGAATCAGGAAACTAAGGTGATCACTGCAGTTCAGGTTTATGAGAACAGCCCGGCGAATGAAGCAGGTATTCAGGTAAATGATATTCTGTATAAGGTTGGAGATAAGGACGTAAGTGGAACGGATCTTTCCGATGTTGTACAGCTGATCCGCGGTGTAGAGAATACGACTGTTGATATCACAGTCCTGCGTGGGGATGATGCGAAGGAAGTGACAATGACGGTTACCCGGAGAAAAATCCAGGTAGAGACAGTCAAGTCTGAAATGAAGGATGACCAGATCGGTTATATTCGGGTTACGGAATTTGACAGTGTGACCTATGACCAGTTCAAGAGTGCACTCGGCAGTCTGGAGGACCAGGGGATGAAAGGACTTGTGGTTGATCTTCGGGCTAATCCGGGAGGTAATCTTGCGACAGTCACACAGATGCTGGATCTGCTGTTGCCAAAAGGTACGATCGTGTCAACAAAAGACAAGAGTGGTCACGAAGAGGTGATCTCATCGGATGATGAACACCAGTTTACGAAGCCGATGTCGGTTGTTGTTGACGGCAACAGTGCAAGTGCTTCCGAGATTTTTGCAGGAGCGATCCAGGACTACGGACTTGGATCGATCGTGGGAACAACAACTTACGGAAAAGGAATCGTTCAGCAGATTTTTGATCTTGGAGACGGAACCTGTGTGAAGCTGACAATGGCTGAGTACTATACTCCGAATGGAAGAAATATTCACAAAAAAGGAATTACGCCGGACGTAGAAGTTGAATATCAGCGGGATGAGAATAATCCGAATGCAGATAATCAGCTTGATGCAGCATTGGAACAGGTGAGAAATAAAATCAATCAATAACAGAAATCCGGAGGGAATGCCGAAAACGGCATTCCCTTTTAGTTTTTAATATGATATCATAAGTAAAGAATATTTTTTTTCAGGTAACAAAAGGACAATACTTTCTGTTACAGCAAAAATATAAATAGAAAACTGGAGGGAATAAGATGATTAACAAATTAGTCGCTAACATTAAAAAAACAGGAGCACCTATCGTTGTCGGACTGGATCCGATGCTTTCCTATGTACCAGAGCAGGTACAGAAAAAGGCATTTGCAGAGTATGGCGAGACTTTGGAAGGAGCAGCAGAAGCTATCTGGCAGTTCAACAAAGAGATCGTGGATAAGACTTATGATCTGATCCCGGCAGTTAAACCGCAGATCGCTATGTACGAACAGTTCGGAATTCCGGGACTTCAGGCATTCAAGAAGACGGTAGACTACTGTAAAGAAAAAGGACTTGTTGTCATCGGAGATATCAAGAGAGGTGATATCGGTTCTACTTCAGCAGCATATGCTGTTGGACATCTTGGAAGAGTTCAGGTAGGAAGCAAATCCTATGTACCGTTCGATGAAGATTTCGCTACTGTGAATCCATATCTTGGATCTGACGGAGTAAAGCCATTTATCGAAGTATGTAAAGAAGAGAAGAAAGGTCTTTTTATCCTTGTTAAGACATCCAATCCATCCAGTGGAGAATTCCAGGATCGGCTGATCGATGGTCGTCCGCTTTACGAACTGGTCGGAGAAAAGGTTGCCGAGTGGGGAGCAGACTGCATGGGTGATGATTATAGCTACATCGGAGCAGTTGTGGGAGCTACTTATCCGGAGATGGGAAAAGTCCTTCGTAAAGTAATGCCGAAATCCTACATTCTGGTTCCGGGATACGGTGCACAAGGTGGAAAAGGAAAAGATCTGGTTCATTTCTTCAATGAAGATGGACTTGGAGCAATCGTAAACTCATCCAGAGGAATCATTGCAGCATATAAGCAGGAAGCTTATGCAAAATACGGTGCAGAGAACTTTGGAGATGCATCCCGTGCAGCAGTAGAAGCCATGGTAGCAGATATCAAAGGCGCGCTTGAGAACAGATAAGAGAAAAGAATGAGCCGGTGTGACAGAAGCTTCTGACATACCGGCAAATCCGGATTATAGGAGAATAGAAGATGACTACAAAGAAAAAAGAACAGGCAAAGGTTGTATCGCAGGAGCAGCTTGCAGATGGAATCTTCAGTATGTGGATCCAGACAGAAGCAGCAGGGAGTGCAAGACCGGGGCAGTTTATTTCCATGTATACCAATGATGGAAGCAAGCTTCTTCCACGCCCGATCAGTATCTGTGAGATCGATAAAGAAGGTGGAAAACTTCGTGTGGTTTACCGTGTAACAGGGGAAAAAACCGGAACAGAAGAATTTTCACAGATGAAGGCAGGAGATACCATTCCGGTGATCGGACCACTTGGTAATGGATTCCCATTTGAGAAGGCCGAAGGAAAGAAGGTATTTCTGATGGGAGGAGGAATCGGTGTGCCGCCGATCCTGGAGCTTGCAAAACAGATGGAATGTGAGAAAAAGCAGATTGTGGTTGGATACCGTGATGCACATACCTTCCTGAAAGAAGAATTTGAACAGGCAGGAGAGCTTTATATTTCAACCGAAGATGGCAGTGTCGGAACAAAAGGAAATGTTATGGATGCAATCCGTGAGAATGCGCTGGAAGCAGATATGATCTATGCCTGTGGACCAACTCCGATGCTCCGTGCGATCAAACAGTATGCAGAAACAAACGGAATCGAATGCTATATTTCTCTGGAAGAGAGAATGGCATGTGGAATCGGTGCCTGTCTTGCGTGCGTGTGCAAGTCAAAGGAAAAGGATGCGCACAGCAATGTGCACAACAAACGTATCTGTAAAGACGGACCGGTATTTCTTTCTACGGAGGTGGAAATCTAATGGATATGCGTGTAAATATTGCCGGAGTAGAATGGAAGAATCCGGTAACAGTGGCATCAGGAACCTTCGGATCAGGAGAAGAGTTTTCTGAATTTGTAGATCTGAACAAGCTTGGAGCTGTGACAACAAAAGGTGTGGCAAATGTACCGTGGCCGGGCAATCCGACTCCGCGTGTAGCCGAGGTTTACGGCGGAATGATGAACGCCATAGGACTTCAGAATCCGGGAATCGATCTGTTCTGTAAAAGAGATATTCCGTATCTGAAAAACTATGATACCAAGATCATTGTGAATGTCTGCGGACATGCACCGGAAGAGTATCTTGAAGTGGTAGAACGCCTTGCGGATGAACCGATCGATATGATGGAAATCAACATTTCCTGCCCGAATGTCAATGCAGGATTCCTTGCTTTCGGACAGGATGCAAAGCATGTAGAAGAGCTGACCGGACAGATCAAGAAGATCGCAAAGCAGCCGATCATCATGAAGCTGACACCGAATGTAACCGATATTACTGAGATAGCAAAAGCGGCAGAAGCAGGCGGTGCGGACGCAGTTTCCCTGATCAATACACTGACCGGTATGAAGATTGATATCAATCGCAAGACATTTGCAGTGGCAAATAAGACCGGAGGTGTATCAGGACCGATCGTTAAACCGATCGCTGTCCGCATGGTATATCAGGTAGCACAGGCAGTGAACATCCCAATCATCGGGATGGGCGGTATTTCCTGCGCAGAAGATGCGATCGAGTTCCTTCTTGCAGGAGCAAGTGCCGTATCCGTAGGAACAGCCAACTTTCACAATCCGGCAGTGACGATGGAAGTAATCGATGGAATTGAAGCCTATATGAAGAAGAATGGCTTTGAGTCTGTGAAAGATATGGTTGGAATTGTAAAATAAAGAACAGATAAGAGATGGAGGATAAATAAAATGGAAAGCTACAAACAGGAATTTATTGATTTTATGGTAGAAAGCCACGTTCTTAAATTTGGAGAATTTACACTGAAAAGCGGAAGAAAGTCCCCTTTCTTCATGAATGCAGGAGCTTATGTGACAGGATCACAGCTCAAAAGACTCGGTGAATATTACGCAAAAGCAATCCATGACAAATACGGGGATGATTTTGATGTATTATTCGGACCTGCTTACAAAGGAATCCCGCTTGGAGTTGTAACCGCGATCGCTTACAGTGAATTATACGGAAAAGAGATCCGTTACTGCTCAGACCGTAAAGAAGAAAAAGATCACGGAGCAGATAAGGGAAGCTTCCTCGGAAGCAAGCTTCAGGACGGAGACCGCGTGGTTATGATCGAAGATGTTACCACATCCGGCAAATCCATGGAAGAGACTGTACCGAAGGTAAGAGGAGCCGCTGATGTAACAATTGTTGGACTGATGGTATCCCTTGACCGCATGGAAGTAGGAAAAGGCGGTGTGAAATGCGCACTCGATGAAGTAAAGGATCTTTACAGATTTGAAACTAATGCAATCGTAACCATGAAGGATGTAGTAGAGCATCTGTACAACAAACCATGCAATGGTGAAATTGTTATCGATGACAAGATCAAGGCTGCAATCGACGCATACTATGAGCAGTATGGTGCAAAATAAGGAGGAGTTACAGTGACAGAAAAGACATATAAAGTGATGGGACTTGCCGGCGGTGCCAATATTGCGATCGGAATTATTTCTATTGTTGTTGGTGTGACAACCGGGATCATTTTGCTTGTCAGCGGTGGAAAGCTGCTTGGTGCGAAAAAGGGACTGACATTTTAGGAAGGGCGCTTTAAGTTGAAAGCAAAGAACAGAAAAAGACTTCGGGTTCTTGGGAAGATTTTATTTGTCCTGTATATTGGATTTTTATTTTACTTTCTGATTTTTTCTGACTGGTATGGACGGGAAGGAACCGGGGAATATCATTATAACCTGGTTCTTTTCTGTGAAATAAAAAGATTTTGGCTGTATCGAGATGTTTTGGGATGGGTAGCTTATGCAAATCTGTTCGGAAATGTCCTGATTTTCGTGCCATTTGGATTTTTTATGCCGATGGCAAGCCGTTATCGCAGCTTTTTTCTTACCCTTTTCTACAGTTTTGGAGTGAGCTTCTTTGTGGAGTGCTTTCAGCTGGTAACAAGAGTGGGGAGTTTTGATGTGGATGATATGCTGCTCAACACCCTTGGCGGTGTGATTGGGTATATCGTCTTCGCGATTTGTAATATGATAAGGAGATGGCACGATGCGAAGCAGGAGAGATAAAAAAAGAGCACGTGAAAGAGATAGAAATAAAAGAAACCGGAAGTATGGTCAGATAAAAAGAAAGCATTCCCGCAAGGGAATCTGGTCCTGTGTGATGGCAGTACTTGTTACGGCAGTGATAGCGGGATTGATTGTAATGGCATTTTTGAATAAAGGGAAATCAGCAGCGATGGTAGGAAGCTTTGGGGTTTTCAATATGATTCTTGCCTGCATCGGTATTGTAACTGGTGTAAAAGGATTTAAAGAAAGAGATAAAAATTATCTGACCTGCAAGATCGGAATCGTTGTAAACGGACTTATTTTACTTGCCCTGATCTTAGTATTTATAAGAGGATGTGTATAAATGGAAGAAAGATATAATCTGGCAATTGACAGAATGAAAGCAATAATAGAAGAAAAAACAGTAGCAGAGCCATATCGGGAGTATTTCCAGCATGTGGCTCGGTTTATTTTAAAGCTTGATGAGCTGAAACAGAATGTGGAAAGCGGAAAGCAGAAAGAGATGTCAGAAGAAGAGCTGCAGGAAGAGATGAAGGATCTTTATGCAGACGAACTGGAAGCAAACTATGAGAAATCTTATGCAAATCCGGCTTATGCGGTTTCGGTGCTGGGAGGAGAACTGGGAAGCTTTTTGTCTGCGGTTTACACCGAGATCCGCGGAGGCATTTCTTATGTTCAGGAACAGCGTATGGAGTATGTTGTGATCGGAGCAGAGCTTTTGATTGAAATTTACAACAAATTTGAAGAAGAAAAGCAGCCGCAGCCGGAAAGCCTGAAGGAAATCTTTTACTGGTATGCAAGTGATTACTGCGATGTATTTGCGGCAGACCGCATCAAAGACCAGATCGATCCGGAAAGAGGATGCTTCATTGTGAATATGATCATGAATGAAGATCTTTCCGATCTGCGTTATCTCTACCGTATGGGAGAATATGTGGGGGTAAATGAAAGAGAGACAGCCGCATACTTAAATTCACTTTCACAGGAGAAGATTGATAAGATGGCAGATACCTTCAGTGAAGGATACAGGATTGGTTTTGTAAATACCGGAAAAGATCTGTCAAAAAAATCTGTAGTCAACATTTATTATGCAATGGGATTTGAACGGATCGTAAAAAAAGCCATTGAGAATTTTGCCAAAATGGGATTAAAGCCGAGTATTTTCCGGACAAGTCACAGCGTGATCACAAGAGGACGCAACAGCCAGATCGGATTTTTCAATATTTCCGGCAACAAGCAGTATGTCTATGACCACAGAGATGATATCGGGCTTGTGATGGATAAACAGTATGTAGAGCGAAAGCTGGAAGTGATGCGTACCACTTACGAGCAGAATAAAGAGATTGCAGCAGGCTATGCAGGACCGGCAGTGATCGACATTTTCGGAGAAAAGACTTTTGTTCCGCAGGCTAAACCAGAGGCAGTTAAATTAAGCGAAAAGCAGGAAGAACTTCTGGTTGCGATGAATGGAAGGGCCGGACGTCTGACCAATGAATATCTTCCGGGAGATGAGAGAAGTTTTACGATCATTTCCTGGCCGGTTCCGGAAATCGGAGAGCAGTATCATGAGATCTTTGATGAAACGATCAAGATCAATACTCTGGATTACAAGCTTTACCAGAAGGTGCAGCAGACAATGATCGATGCACTGGATAAAGGAGAGTATGTAAAAGTAACAGGCTCAGGCGAAAACCAGACGGATCTGAAAGTGATGCTTCATCCGCTTGCCGATCCGGCAAAAGAGACGATCTTTGAAAACTGTGTTGCCGATGTCAATATCCCAGTAGGTGAGGTGTTCACTTCTCCGGTACTGGAAGGAACAGAAGGTACCCTTTTTGTGAGCAAGGTATTCCTTCACGGACTTCCGTATTACAATCTGAAGATCAGTTTTAAAGAAGGAAAGATCACAGAGTATACCTGCACCAATTTTGATTCAGAAGAAGAAAATAAAAAATATATTTTCGATAACATTCTGCACAATCATCAGACACTTCCGATTGGCGAGTTTGCGATCGGAACCAATACCACAGCTTATGCGGTTGCGAAGAAATATGATATTGCAGATAAATATACGATTCTGATCGCTGAAAAGACGGGACCGCATTTTGCAGTAGGGGATACCTGCTATAGCTGGGCAGAGGATGTAAAGGTTTACAATCCGGATGGAAAAGAGATTATTGCAAGAGACAACAGTATATCGATCTTGAGAAAAGAGGATCCGTCGAAAGCATATTTCCAGTGCCATACCGATATCACCATCCCTTATGATGAGCTGGGAAGCATTGTTGTAGTGGCGAAAGACGGAACAGAGACAGAAATTATCCGTGATGGACGGTTTGTTCTTCCGGGAACAGAGATCCTCAATGAACCTCTGAATTAGTATTAGTTATGGATTTTCAATAATACCAATAAGTAAAATTAAATAATGGTCAGATAAGTAACGGTTGACATACCGCAACAGACTTAGTAAAATAACTTATAAGTGGTTAGCTATTTATTAAAATACTTATAGATAAAAGAAAAGGAGATCATTATGCCAAAAGTTGGAATCGTAATGGGCAGCGACTCAGATATGAAAGTAATGGGAAAAGCTGCTGACATGCTGGAAAAGTTTGGAATCGATTATGAGATGACGATCATCTCGGCACACCGTGAGCCTGACGTATTCTATGAATATGCGAAGTCTGCAGAAGCAAAAGACTTCAAAGTAATTATTGCAGGTGCAGGTATGGCAGCACATCTTCCTGGAATGTGTGCAGCAATCTTCCCGATGCCGGTTATCGGAATCCCAATGTCAGGGAAGAATCTGGAGGGTGTCGACGCACTCTATTCAATCGTTCAGATGCCGCCTGGAATCCCGGTTGCCACAGTTGCGATCGACGGCGGAGCAAACGCAGCAATTCTGGCTGCAAAGATTCTTGCAACCTCAGATCCTGAGCTTCTTCAGAAACTGAAGGATTACACTGCAGAAATGAAAGAAACCGTCCAGAAAAAAGCAGAAAAGCTTGAAAAAATCGGACACAAAGAATATATCAAGCAGATGTAGGCATACAGATGTCAGTGAAAATACCAGGAGGATATAGAAAATGTTGGATTATAAGACAGCCGGCGTAGATATCGAGGCAGGATATAAATCAGTAGAACTTATGAAAAAGCATGTAAAAGAAACCATGAGACCGGAAGTGTTAGGAGGGCTTGGTGGTTTTGCAGGTGCATTTGATTTAAGTGGAATCAAGAATATGGAAGAACCAGTACTTCTTTCCGGAACAGATGGATGTGGAACAAAGGTGAAGCTTGCATTTGTAATGGACAAGCATGATACGATCGGTATTGATGCCGTTGCCATGTGTGTGAATGATATCGCATGCTCTGGTGGAGAACCGTTATTCTTCCTGGATTATATTGCCTGTGGCAAGAATTACCCGGAAAAGATCGCTACGATCGTAAGCGGTGTGGCAGAGGGCTGTAAGCAGTCAGGATGTGCACTTGTAGGTGGAGAGACAGCAGAACATCCGGGACTGATGCCGGAGAATGATTACGACCTTGCAGGTTTTGCAGTCGGAGTTGTAGATAAGAAAGATATTATCGATGGTTCTGATATTAAGCCAGGTGATGTACTTGTTGCAATGCCGTCTACAGGGGTTCACAGCAATGGATTTTCACTGGTTCGTAAGGTATTCGACATTACAGAAGAATCCTTAAATACATACTATGATGAATTAGGAAAGACACTTGGCGAAGCACTTCTTGCTCCGACCAGAATTTATGTAAAAGCACTGAAGAACGTAAAAGAAGCCGGTGTAAGAGTCAAAGGATGCAGCCATATCACAGGCGGTGGATTCTATGAAAATATTCCGAGAATGCTTCCGGAAGGAATCCGTGCAGTGGTAAAGAAGGACAGCTATGAAATCCCTGCAATCTTCAACCTGATCGCAAAGACTGGCAACATTGCAGAAGAGATGATGTACAATACCTTCAATATGGGTATCGGTATGGTTGTCGCTGTCGATGAAAAGGATGTAGATGCTACAATTAAGGCAATGAAAGAATCTGGAGATGAAGCATTTGTGGTTGGTTATGTAGAAGCAGGAGAAAAAGGAGTTACTTTATGTTAAGAGTTGCTGTACTTGTATCCGGAGGCGGAACCAATCTGCAGGCAATCATTGATGCAGTGGAAAATGGCACGATCACCAATACAGAGCTGGTCGGTGTCATCAGCAATAATAAGAACGCATATGCACTCACAAGAGCCGGGAATCATCAGATCCCGGCACAGTGCGTTTCGCCGAAGGATTTTGAGACAAGAGAAGAGTTTAACAAAGTTTTTCTTGAAAAGGTAGACGAACTGAAACCGGATCTGATCGTTCTGGCGGGATTTTTGGTTGTGATCCCGGAAGAAATGATCAGCAGATACCGGAATAAGATCATCAATATCCATCCATCTCTGATCCCGTCATTCTGCGGAACGGGATACTATGGACTGAAGGTTCATGAGGCAGCACTCGCCAGAGGGGTAAAGGTGGTTGGAGCGACCGTACATTTTGTAGACGAAGGAACGGATACCGGTCCGATCATTCTCCAGAAGGCTGTCGAAGTAGAAGAAGGCGATACACCGGAGGTTCTGCAGAGACGTGTGATGGAGCAGGCGGAGTGGAAGATCCTTCCACATGCGATCGACCTGATCGCAAATGGAAAAGTAACAGTAAAAGATGGCAGAGTGTCAATTGCCCGTTAGAGAAGGAGGAGCACCAATGAAAGTATTGATCGTAGGCGGTGGCGGAAGAGAACACGCAATTGCATATTGTGTAGCAAAGAGCAGCAAGGTAGAGAAGATGTACTGTGCACCGGGAAATGCCGGGATTGCAGAGCTTGCAGAATGCGTACCGATTGGTGCGATGGAATTTGACAAGCTGGTTACATTTGCAAAGGAAAAAGAGATCGATCTGGCAATCGTAGGAATGGATGATCCGTTGGTTGGCGGCCTTATAGATGAATTTGAAAAAGCCGGGATCCGCGCATTCGGACCAAGAAAAAATGCAGCAATCCTGGAGGGAAGCAAGGCATTTTCAAAAGATCTGATGAAAAAATATGACATCCCGACCGCAGCATATGAGAATTTTGACAATGCAGACGAAGCGCTGGCTTATCTGGAGACAGCCAAATTTCCGATCGTTCTGAAGGCAGATGGTCTGGCACTTGGAAAAGGTGTACTGATCTGTAATACGTTGGAAGAAGCAAAAGCCGGCGTGAAAGAGATCATGCTGGACAAGAAATTCGGTGCATCCGGTAATACCATGGTTGTAGAAGAATTCATGACAGGACGTGAGGTTTCTGTTCTTTCCTTTGTAGATGGAAAGACCATCAAGACTATGACAAGCGCGCAGGATCACAAGAGAGCCAAAGACGGAGATCAGGGATTGAATACCGGTGGTATGGGAACTTTCTCACCGAGTCCTTTCTATACAAAAGAAGTTGACGAATTCTGCCGGAAATATGTGTACCAGAAGACGGTAGATGCAATGGCAGCAGAGGGAAGAGAGTTCAAGGGGATCATCTTCTTCGGACTGATGCTTACCGAAGACGGACCGAAGGTTCTGGAATACAATGCCAGATTCGGAGATCCTGAGGCACAGGTTGTTCTTCCGCGTATGAAGAATGATCTGATCGATGTGATCGAAGCCTGTATCGACGGAACACTGGATCAGGTAGATCTTCAGTTTGAAGACAATGCAGCAGTCTGTGTGGTACTTGCATCTGACGGTTATCCGGTCGCTTATGAAAAAGGACTTCCGATCACAGGTCTTGACGAGTTCAAGAAACATGAAGGATACTATTGCTTCCATGCCGGAACCAAATTCGACGGAGACCAGATCGTGACAAACGGAGGACGTGTCCTCGGTGTGACAGCCAAAGGAGCAACGCTCAAAGAGGCCCGTGCCAATGCTTACAAAGCAACCGAATGGGTTAAATTTGATAACAAATATATGCGCCACGATATCGGAAAAGCGATTGACGAGGCTTAGGAATTTAGGGCGGGATCTTTCTTATTCAGAGGGATTTCGCCTTTTTTGAGTTAAGTGAAAAATTTAATCTTTAAGAAGTTCTAAAGATTTCATGAACTTCTTGACAAATCGGACTTTGAATACTATGATTATCAATAGTTATGGGAAAAGGCAATGAGAAAGAGGAGTATGCAGACTGGTCCGAAGAAGAGAGAACCGTTCACAGGCTGAGAGACGGTTTACGGGAAGTGGTTGCAGAAGGTAGCTTTGGAGCCGGGTATCTGAAAAAGGGCGAGTAGGATATCACGGGGTGGTTTCCGTTATAGAACTGTGAGAGATACGAGATGGATTTATTTCGTGGAACAAAGGTGGTACCGCGTTTATACACGCCCTTTACATATTGTAAAGGGCTTTTTTTATTCTTTAGAGAGAGAGCAAAAGTGCGCGGTGGACTTATAAGAGGAGGAAACAATGAGTAAGAATCTTGAAAAGACCTACAATCCGAAAGAGATTGAAGCGAAACTTTATGAAAAATGGTGTGAAGAAAAGTATTTTCACGCTGAAGTTGACAGAAGTAAGAAACCATTTACAACGGTAATGCCGCCACCGAATATCACCGGTAAGCTGCATATGGGACATGCTCTCGATAATACACTTCAGGATATCCTGATCCGTTACAAGAGAATGCAGGGATATAATGCACTGTGGATCCCGGGAACAGACCACGCTGCAATTTCAACAGAAGTAAAGGTTACAAACCAGTTAAAGGCAGAGGGAATTGATAAGAAAGAACTCGGAAGAGAAGGATTCCTTAAGAGAACCTGGCAGTGGAAAGAAGAGTACGCAGGAACCATCGAAGGTCAGCTGAAAAAGCTTGGTGTATCCTGTGACTGGGACAGAGAACGTTTCACCATGGATGAAGGATGCTCGAATGCGGTCAAAGAAGTATTCCTTCGTCTTCACGAAAAAGGATTTATCTACAAAGGTTCCAGAATCATCAACTGGTGTCCGGTATGTAAGACTTCCCTTTCTGACGCAGAAGTTGAGCATGAGGAACAGGCAGGACATTTCTGGCACATCAAGTACCCGATCGTAGGAACAGAACGTTTCCTTGAGATCGCAACTACACGTCCGGAAACTCTGCTTGGAGATACAGCGATCGCCGTACACCCGGACGATGACAGGTACAAAGATATCGTAGGAAAGAATGTCATCCTTCCGTTAGTTGGAAGAGAAATCCCGATCGTGGCAGACGCTTACGTTGATAAAGAATTCGGAACAGGTGCGGTTAAGATTACACCGGCACATGACCCGAATGACTTTGAAGTAGGAAAGAGACATAATCTTCCGGAAATCAACATCCTGAATGATGATGCTACCATCGTAGAAGGATACGGAAGATATTCCGGAATGGATCGCTACGAAGCAAGAAAAGCAATCGTAGAAGATCTGGAAAAAGAAGGATACCTTGTAAGCATCGAAGAACATGTACACAACGTTGGAACACATGACAGATGTAAGACAACCGTTGAACCGATGATTAAACCACAGTGGTTTGTTAAGATGGATGAGCTTGCCAAACCGGCGATCAATGCGATCAAGACCGGCGAATTAAAATTCGTACCGGAACGTTTTGGTAAGATCTACCTGAACTGGCTGGAAAATATCCGTGACTGGTGTATTTCACGTCAGATCTGGTGGGGACACAGAATTCCGGCCTACTATTGTGATGAATGTGGAGAAGTGGTTGTTGCACGTGAGATGCCGGAAAAATGCCCGCATTGCGGATGCACACATCTGACACAGGATGAAGATACACTGGATACCTGGTTCAGTTCAGCACTGTGGCCGTTCTCAACACTTGGATGGCCGGAAGAGACAGAGGACTTCAAGTATTTCTATCCGACAGATGTACTGGTAACCGGTTATGATATTATTTTCTTCTGGGTAATCCGTATGGTATTCTCCGGATATGCACATACTGGAAAAGCACCGTTCCATACTGTTCTGATCCATGGACTGGTAAGGGATTCCCAGGGACGTAAGATGAGTAAATCTCTTGGAAATGGTATCGATCCGCTGGAGGTCATTGATGAGTACGGTGCAGATGCACTCCGTCTGACTCTGATCACAGGAAATGCACCCGGAAATGATATGCGTTTCTACAACGAACGTGTAGAATCCAGCCGTAACTTTGCCAATAAGGTATGGAATGCATCCAGATTTATCATGATGAACATGGAAGATAAGGTAATTTCCAAACCGGATGAGGCAGACTTTGAAGTAACCGATAAATGGATTTTATCCAAGATAAATACACTTGCAAAAGATGTAACTGAGAACATGGATAAATTTGAACTGGGTATTGCTGTACAGAAAGTATATGACTTTATCTGGGATGAATTCTGTGACTGGTACATCGAGCTTGTAAAATACAGGATCTACCATTCTGATGAAAATTATAAGAGCGCTAATGCAGCACTTTGGACACTGAAGACGGTTCTTGGTAATGCACTGAAGATGTTACATCCATTTATGCCATTTGTAACAGAAGAAATCTACAGCGCACTGGTACCGGAGGAAAAATCTCTGATGATGTCAGACTGGCCGCAGTTTAGCGAAGACTGGTGCTATGCAGACGCTGAAAATATAACAGATCATATGAAAGAAGTTATCCGTGGTGTCAGAAATGCGCGGGCAGAAATGAATGTACCGCCGAGCCGTAAAGCAAAGGTTTATGTAGTATGCGAAGATGAGAAGCTCTGTGAAGGATTCGAAGAGCTGACAACATGCGCATGCCCGCTTATGAGTGCTTCTGAACTTGCTGTCCAGGCTGATAAGGCAGGTATTGCGGATGATGCCGTATCGATCGTAGTACCGGATGCTTCTGTATATGTACCACTGGAAGAGCTGATTGACTTCGAACAGGAAATCGAGCGTCTGACAAAAGAAGAAGAAAAGCTTACAAAAGAAATCAACCGTGCAAAGGGAATGCTTTCAAATGAAAAATTCGTCAGCAAAGCACCACAGGCAAAGGTTGATGAAGAAAAAGCAAAGCTTGAAAAGTATACACAGATGATGGAACAGGTGAAAGAACGTCTGGAGGCTTTAAAGGCAGGAAGATAATCACTGCAGGAAAGTACTAAGGCATATTCTTTTTTAGCCGGATATACCGTCAGGCGTAGCATAAACTGCGCCTGACGGTACAGAAACACGTAAGGGGTTAAAAGACGATGAAGGAAATTCATTTTAAAAAGATTCAGTGGAAAAAACCGGATCTGAAAGGAAAATGGCAGAAGCTGAAGAATATGAAGCCAGGAGATATAAAGGCGCATTTAAAAAAGCAGCATGAGCGAAGACAGCAGATTCTTGAAAAGCGGCGAAACAGCAAATTCGCAAAAAAGATGGCACCGTACTATAAGATAATGAACCGGTTCTCTTTGCCGCTTCAGGCACTGTGGGCTTGTATCATTAACTTTATCATTGAAGCACTGTCCAGACATTCTGCAATTGCAGCTTGGCAATATATGACAGGAACACCGCTGGTATTTTTGTACAATGCCGGAATGATTTTCGTTACACTTTTAATCGCTTATCTGGTGCGGCGCCGGGTGTTTACACGACTGATCATCAGTGCATTGTGGCTCTTTCTGGGTGTTGTTAACGGAGTGATGCTGGCAAAGCGTGTTACGCCGTTTAATGCACAGGATCTAAAGACATTTACAGAAGGACTGTCACTGTTTACAAACTATTTCTCGGTGGCAGAGCTTGTGATGATGGGAATTGGTGTTCCGGCACTACTCATCTGGCTGGTTGCCATGTGGAGACGTGCCGGACAGTATGAAGGAAAGATGCACAGGATTCCGATGCTGATTATTGTTGTTGCAGCGTTTTTTGGATATTCTGTACTGACAAATGTTGCTGTAGATAAGAGGATTATTTCTACTTACTTTGGAAATATCGCATTTGCTTATCAGGATTACGGACTTCCGTATTGTTTCTCGGCCAGCCTTTTTAATACAGGTATTTCAGAACCGAATGATTATAACAAAGACACGATCGAGAAGATCACGGATAATAGAGAGATGACAGAGAGCACATCCGACAATGGTGTGAGACCGAATGTCTTGTTTGTACAGCTGGAATCTTTCTTTGATCCTATTGAATATGAGGATCTGCAGATGTCAGAGGATCCGATTCCGAATCTGCGCAAGATGTTTGAAAATTATTCTTCCGGATATTTTAAGGTTCCTTCGGTAGGAGCCGGAACAGCCAATACAGAATTTGAAGTGCTGACAGGTATGAACCTGCGTTATTTCGGACCGGGCGAGTATCCTTATAAGACAAAGCTTAAGAATCAGGTATGTGAAAGTGCAGCAACTGCATTTTCTGCATTCGGTTACGGAACCCATGCGATTCACAACAACGGTGGTAATTTCTACAGCCGTGCGAAGGTATTTAACAATATTGGTTTTGACAGCTTTACAAGTAAAGAGTTTATGAATATTCTCCAGACAACAGAGAATGGATGGTCGAAGGATGATATTCTTCTGACGCACATCAAAGACGCTCTGGACTCTACCGAGCAGGAGGATTTTGTATTTACAGTCAGTGTACAGGGACATGGAAATTATCCGACAGAAAAAGTGATTGAGAACCCGAAGATCACCGTAACAGGAGCACCGACAGAAGAGAAGAACAATGCCTGGGAATACTATGTGAACCAGGTATATGAGATGGATCAGTTTGCCGGTAATCTGGTAAAAATGATGGAAGAACGCGGTGAGCCGACTGTGATCGTATTCTATGGTGACCATCTGCCGACAATGGGACTGGAAGCAAAGGATATGAAGAACCGTTATCTGTACAATACAAATTATGTGATCTGGGACAATCTTGGACTTCAGAAAGAGGACCGGAACATTCCGTCCTACCAGATCATGGCGGATGTGATGGACCGCCTGGGATTACATTCCGGTACGGTATTCAACTATCACCAGCAGAGACGCCAGACAAAGGATTATCTGAAGGATCTGGAGCTGTTACAGTATGATATTCTGTATGGAGACCAGTATGTATACAATGGTAAGCCACCGATCACAGAAGGCCATATGCAGATGGGGATCAAGGAGGTTACGCTCACGGATCTTGTAGAAAATCTGGATGAGACCTATAGCCTCTACGGAACAAACTTTACTAAATGGAGCAAGGTTTACATCAATGATGAAAAGCAGGAATCTACTTTCCTCAATAATACAAGGATTGAACTTCCGGACAGTAAGCTGAAGGATGGAGACATCATTACGGTCAGCCAGGTCGGATCAAGCAATACCATCTTCAGGACTTCAAGCGAATATATTTACATGGATGGAAAAATCCTGGAATATACAGATGAAGTAAAAGAACAGCTAAAGAAAGAAAAAGAACAGAAGAATTCTGTAAAGACGGACGGCGATCAGCAGAAGACAGAAAATGCCGGACAGTCCGGAGAACAGCAGGATCAGAATAATAAAGAAGAAAAGAGCGGGCAGCAGTAGAGTTCCGCTTAAGAAAGACGGGAAAGATTGTGAAGTATGAAGAAGTAGTCCGATATATAGAGGACATACCAAAATTTACAAAGAAGCATACGCTTTTGCATACCCGTGAATTTATGAGAAGATTGGGGAATCCCTGCCAGGGAAGAAAGGTTCTTCATGTGGCAGGGACGAACGGAAAGGGAAGCGTCTGCGCATATATGCAGGCGATTCTTCTTTTTGAGGGAAAGCGTGTCGGATTTTTTACATCACCACATCTGGTGAAGCTCAACGAGCGGATCCGGATCAATGGAAAAGATATTGACGATGATACCTTCTGCCGGATTTTTGCAAAGGTGCGGCAGGTGGCAGAAGAACTGGAAAAGGAAGGGATGGAACATCCTTCTTATTTTGAATTCCTGTATGGAATGGGTATGCTTGCATTTGAAGAGAATGATGCAGAGTATATTGTACTGGAGACAGGACTTGGCGGAAGGCTGGATGCGACTAATTCCTTCGAGCATCCGTTCCTGAGCGTGATCACATCGATCGGACTGGATCACACAGAGATCCTTGGAGATACGATTGAAAAGATCGCGGGAGAAAAAGCCGGAATCATCAAAAAAGGCGTACCGGTATTTTTTGACGGCTCTGATGAAAGAAGTAGTCGGGTTATAGAAGAAACTGCCGAAAATGTAGAAGCACCGTGGTATAAAATGGAAAAAGATGCGTTGAAAATTCAAGAAATTACAGACAAACATATTGCTTTTTCTATTTTGGATGAGTATGATAATAATACCGTATGGCAGGTGGCCAGCACCGGAATCTATCAGGTGATGAACGCAGCACTTGCAATCCGGGCGATGAGATATACATTTGGCGACAAGGCAGAAATCTGCAAATGGCAGAAGGTGGTTGCATCTGTTAAATGGCAGGGAAGAATGGAAGAGGTTCTTCCCGGAGTTATCTTTGACGGGGCGCATAATCTTGCGGCAATCCGTGAATTTACAAAGAGTATCCGGCTGCAAAGAGAGGCGGAAGGGGAAATCCATCCACTGATAATCCTTTTTTCAGCCGTTGCAGATAAGGATTACAGTCATATGATCGAGCTTTTATGCAGAGAATCGAAAGCAGATGCTTATGTCATTGCCAAAGTAGATAATAAAAGGGGAGCGCAGGCAGATACACTTGCCGCGTTGTTCCGGAAGTATACAGACAGACCGGTCTATCGGGAGGACACGCTTGCTGATGCATTTACACGTGCACTGAATGAAAAGGGCAGCGAAGGGAAACTTTACTGTCTGGGGTCGCTCTATCTGGTAGGGGAGTTAAAAGAACTGATAGGAGGAGAAGATGCTTAATTTTGAAGAAGAACTTAAGAAGTTCAAACCAGGTCTGGAAGTAGAAGATATCGAGAATGCAGTATATCAGGAGGATCTGTCTGATATGACAGATATCTTAAGAGAGATGATGGATCAGAAAAAATAGGGGAGATTTTGATGGACTATAAGCAGAAACTCGAGTACCAGTCGAACTACTGGTACAATGATGGACTGAAGAAAGCGCAGATCCGGGATCTGTCCGGGGCAATTGTGTCGTTAAAAAGAAGTTTGCAGTTTAACAGAGAAAATATCACAGCGAGGAATCTTCTCGGACTTGTCTATTATGGACGTGGAGAAGTAGCGGAGGCTCTTGTAGAGTGGATCATCAGTAAAAACTTCAGGGCTTCAGAGAATATTGCCAGCTACTATATCAGTAAGGTTCAGGATAATCCAAGTGAGCTGGAGAAGGTGAATCAGGCAGTTCACAAATACAACCAGTGTCTTGGATACTGTAGACAGAATGGAGAAGATCTTGCGATCATCCAGCTGAAAAAGGTGGTTGTGGCACATCCGTCTTTCCTGAAGGCATATCAGCTTCTGGCACTTCTTTATATGCATTCCGGACAGTATTCCAAAGCAAGACAGAGCCTGAAGACGGCACTCAAGCTGGATGTGACGAATGATATTACGCTCCGGTATATGCATGAGCTGAACCGTCAGCGGAATCGGCAGGTTGCACATATTAAAGAGGAAAAGCATGGCAGACAGTCGGTTGTCACATACAATTTGGGAAATGAGACGATTATCCAGCCTGCAGCAACACTGCGAGACAATGCGGCAGTGATGACAGTTGTCAATATTCTGATCGGTATGGTGGTTGGAGCGGCAGTGGTGTGGTTCCTGATCGCTCCGGCGGTAAACCAGACAAAGTCGTCTACAAAAAACCGGAATGTCATTGCACTAAGCGAGCAGATAGCTTCACAGAAGACACAGATCCAGACGCTTAAGGATGAACTGGAGGGATACCGTAACAGCAGTGATGAGGTAGAATCGGCAAAGCAGACCGCCGCATCCACACAGGACAGCTATGATGCCCTGATCAAGGTATATCAGCAGTATTATGGCGGAACAACGAGCAATGCGGATATGGCAGATACGTTGCTTGGACTGAACAGGGATTCGTTGGGAGAAGAGGGACAGAAAATCTACGATTCGATCTCCGGTTCCGTGTTCCCGCGAGTATGTGTGAGCCTGTATTCGACCGCGCAGTATGAAGTGCAGAGTGGAAATTATGATGATGCCATTTCGGATCTTGAAAAGATCCAGAAGATGGATGACTCTTATAGTGATGGTGGTGTGTACAAGCTTCTTGGAGACGCGTATGCCGGTAAAGGTGATAAGGACAATGCAAAGAGCAATTACGAAAAAGCAGCGACCGATTATCCGGGAACACAGGCAGCATATTCGGCACAGAGCGCACTGGATGCAATGGGATCAGATGGAACTTCGGAGAATACTTCCGGTGGAACAGGCACCCAGGGACAATAAAATATAAAAGGCACAAAAGAGAAAGTAGCGAAAAAAGGCGTTACTTTCTCTTTTGTTTTATAGGAAATTCCGAAGGAACTTCCTATAAAACAAAAGGCACTATGTACCGTAAATGCGCACTCTTTTTATAAATCCATCAAGGCTATTGGCGTATTTGTATAAATAAAAAAGACAGAAAGGGGTTTAAGCAAAAATGCAGTATCAGATCAAAGAAAATTGTCTTACGATTTTTCTTCCGGCGGAGGTGGATCATCACAATGCGGAGGAGATCAAACGGGAGGCGGATAAGGTGATCGAGGAGCAACATATCAAATATGTGATCTTTGATTTTGGAAGAACGAATTTTATGGACAGTTCCGGGATTGGAGTGATCATGGGACGGTACCGGCATATCTTTCTTCTTGGCGGGGAAGTATGGGCGATACATACAAGTGAACGGATGCGGCAGATTCTGAATATGTCCGGCGTGACGAAGATCATACAGATTTATGAGGAGGGAATGATGTAATGGAATATTTTAACGAGATGGAAGTAGTTTTTGACAGCAGATCGGAGAATGAGGGATTTGCAAGGGTGGCAGTGGCTGCGTTTATGACGCAGATGGATCCGGTTCTGGAGGAAGTGGCAGACGTGAAGACAGCGGTCTCCGAAGCAGTGACGAACAGCATTATTCATGGATATGAGGGACGGACGTCCGGAAAGATCACGGTCTGGTGCGGGATTGAAAAAGATAAGAAGACCATTCTGGTCACAGTGAAGGATCAGGGCATCGGTATCGAAAACGTGGAGCAGGCGATGGAGCCACTCTATACGACCAGACCGGATATGGATCGGTCCGGGATGGGATTTGCATTTATGGAGGCATTTATGGATGAAGTACAGGTGGAATCTGTGCCTGGAAAAGGGACTACGGTTTGGATGAAGAAAACGACAGGAGGGGAAAAGAAGGAAGCTGTATGGACCACACAATCGCATTGATCAGACGGGCTCACGAAGGGGATGAAAATGCGAGGGCACAGCTTGTGGAGGAAAACACCGGTCTGATCTGGTGTGTGGTGAAAAGATTTTACGGACGGGGCACAGAGGCAGAGGATTTATTTCAGATCGGAAGCATCGGGCTTTTAAAAGCGATCGATAAGTTTGATCTGGGCTATGATGTGAAATTTTCAACCTATGCAGTTCCGATGATCACGGGAGAAATAAAGCGTTTCCTGCGTGATGATGGGATGTTGAAGGTCAGCCGTTCCTTAAAAGAGATTGCATATAAAGCATATCAGGCAAAGGAGGCGCTCACGGAAAAGCTTGGAAGAGAACCGCTGCTGGAAGAAATTGCGGAAGAAACGGGTGTGGAAAAAGAAGAGCTGGTGATGGCGATGGAGGCAGCAGGAGAAGTGGAATCGCTTCACAGACCGGTCGGTATGAAAGATGGAAATGAAGTAATGCTGCTGGAAAAGATTGCAGATACAGGCGGTGCAGAAGAAAAGATCCTGGATCATCTTCTGCTTACAGAGCTGATAAAAGAATTAAAAAAAGACGAGAGAAAGCTTCTGTATCTGCGCTATTTTGCAGATAAGACGCAGACAGAAATCGGCGAAGAGCTTGGAATTTCCCAGGTGCAGGTATCGCGGATGGAGAAAAAGATCCTGAAAACCATGCGGGAACACGCAAAAGAATAAAAGGATGTATGTTTTCTGGAAAAACAGGGATACTATTTCCTATCTGAAACAGATCACAAAGGAGGCGGATGCGATTGGAAAGAAGAAAAAAATATATCTGGGGCTGTGTTCTTTGTGCCCTGCTGACAGCTGTTCTGATCGGAATGATCTACTATTATAATGACGTCCGGGGGACAGACCAGGTAAGTGAAGGAACGCTGATCTGGCAGGCGCTACCGGTAAAAGAAAGGACGGATACAGATGTCTTCGGGAAATGAAATACTTTATATCAAAGGGGAAAAGAATACCGAAGTGAAAGAACCAAATGTGACATTGGGAGATATCCTGACAATGGAATGCAGCAATTCTTCCATCATGAACAGGATTAAACCACTGCGGATCCTGAAAATCCCGAAAAAAGAACAGCACAGATATGTGGTGTCTGTTCTGAAAATCATAGAATGTATCCATCGGGAAATTCCCGGACTACAGATTCAGAACGAAGGAGAAAGTGACCTGATCATTACCTATGAAGGGGAGAAAAAACGAAATGCTATCTGGCAGGGAATTAAAGTGGTTGTAGTTGCGGGAATCACATTTATCGGAGCAGCATTTTCCATCATGGCATTTAACAATGATGTGTCGGTGACAAAGATGTTTTCCCGGATTTATCTGCTTCTTACCGGAGAAGAATCGAATGGATTTACCCTGATAGAACTGACTTACTGCATCGGGCTGATCGTAGGGATCCTGATTTTCTTCAATCATTTAGGAAGAAAGAAATTTACAGCAGATCCGACGCCGATGGAAGTGGAAATGCGTTTGTATGAAAATGATATTCAGGAAACTTTGATCGAAGCTTATGCGAGAAAGGAAAAAGAAGTCGATGTGGATTAGGCAGATTCTGGTGGCGGTGGTTGGTCTTGCATCCGGATTTGCAGTCGCGGCAGGACTGTTTTCATTTATTATCGGACTTGGCGTAGTGTCAGATTTTGCAGACCGGACACATACCGGGAAGCATGTCATGCTGTATGAAAACTGCATTATGGCAGGTGGGATCCTTGGAAATATTTTCTGGGTATACGGGCTCGCAATGCCTGGCGGCAAATGGATCGTTCCGGTGTTTGGACTTTTTTCCGGAATTTTTGTTGGTTGCTGGTCAATGGCACTTGCGGAAATCCTGAATATTTTTCCGATTTTTATCCGGAGGATCAAAATTCTGAAATGTGTGCCATGGCTGATTTTTGGGATGGCGCTTGGGAAAAGCCTTGGAGCACTTCTGTTTTTCTATAAAAGATGGTAACTGGAGGAGAAAATGAAGCAACAAGAGAAAGAAAAAGAGTATGAAACATATGTAAAAGAGAAAACACCGGTCAGGAAGCCTGGACCTGCGATGGCAAAAGCATTCGTGACCGGCGGGATCATCTGTACGATTGGACAGACGATCTTAAATGCGTGCGAAAAGGCGGGAATGTCAAAGGATATTTCTGCAAGCTGGTGTTCACTGATCCTGATCCTGGCAAGTGTGGTGCTGACCGGATTTGGAATCTATCCGAAGATCGCGAACTGGGGAGGAGCGGGAGCACTGGTGCCGATCACCGGATTTGCCAATTCCGTTGCGGCGCCGGCAATTGAATACAAAAAAGAGGGGCAGGTTTTCGGAATTGGCTGCAAGATATTTACGATCGCAGGACCTGTGATCCTGTACGGAGTTTTCACCAGCTGGGTTCTGGGACTGCTCTACTGGATTGGGACGCTGATCGGAATTGTGTGAGCAAGGAGGGATGGACATGAATGCGATGAAAGGGACACAGAGTATTGCATTTTCGGAAAGTCCGTATCTGGTAAGCGCCGGATCGGTTGCCGGAAAAAAAGAAGGAGAAGGACCACTTGGAAAATATTTTGATATTGCATCGGAGGATGACCTTTTCGGAGAGAAAACCTGGGAGCTTGCAGAAGGAACAATGCAGAAGCTTGCGTGTAAGCTGGCATTGAAAAATGCGGGAGTACAGCCGGAGGAGGTACGCTATCTCTTTGGCGGCGATCTTTTAAGACAGGGAATTGCTACATCGATGGGGGCGGAAGAACTTCAGATCCCGGTGTTTGGTCTTTTCGGCGCATGTTCCACATCCGGAGAGGCACTTGCCCTTGCTGCAATGACTGTGGCGGCAGGCTATGGAGATCTGGTGCTTGCTGCAACATCGAGTCATTTTGGAAGTGCAGAAAAAGAATTCCGTTTTCCACTTGGCTATGCGAATCAGAGACCACTTTCTTCTACCTGGACAGTGACAGGAAGCGGAGCCTTTCTGGTAGGAAAAAAGAAAAGCCGGGTGCGGATCAGTGGAGTGACGATTGGGAAAATTGTGGATTATGGGCTGAAGGATTCACAGAATATGGGAGCGTGTATGGCACCGGCAGCGTGTGATACGATTCTGCAGAATCTTATGGATTTTGGAAGAGGTGAAAAGGATTACGACCGGATCATTACCGGAGACCTGGGCTATGTGGGGCAATCGATTTTATTTGACCTGCTTCGTAAGAAAGGGCTGGATATCAAAGAAAATCATATGGACTGCGGAATGACGATATTCGATCAGCAGACACAGCATACCAATTCCGGTGGAAGCGGCTGCGGCTGCGCGGCGATCACTCTTGCAGCATATATTATGCCACAGCTGATATCGGGGGAGTGGAAAAGGATCCTTTTTGTACCAACGGGGGCGCTGATGTCGACGGTCAGCTTCAATGAAGGAGAAAGCGTTCCGGGAATTGCACATGGAATTGTGCTGGAACATTGTTAAAGGAGGAAAGAAAATGGACTATATCAATGCATTCTGGGTAGGAGGACTCATCTGTGCACTGGCGCAGATTCTGCTTGACCGGACGAAAATGATGCCGGGAAGAGTCATGGTAAGCCTGGTGGTACTTGGCTGTATTCTTGGTTTTGTACAGATATTTAAACCATTGCAGGAGTATGCGGGGGCAGGCGTGAGCGTGCCACTGCTCGGTTTTGGAAATACTTTATGGAACGGGGTAAAAGAGGCAGTCGACAAGGAAGGATTTATCGGAATTTTTCTTGGAGGATTCAAGGCAAGTGCGGCAGGAATCAGCGGCGCATTGATTTTTGGGTACATTGCATCATGGATATTTGAACCAAAGATGAAGGGGTAATGGAAATAATTTTCGTCAGAACTACGAAAGAAAATTTATTGTACAGAGAGAAAAATGATGTTAAGATGAAATCGTGGCTGTGTAAATGGCCTGTAAAATAAGAATCAGAGTGAAAAAGAAAAAGTACATAAGAGGAGATAACACGACTATGAAGTACACAAGTATCATTATTCCGTTTGTCGGAGGCCTTGGTATGTTCATTTATGGAATGCAGATCATGGCACAGGGGCTGGAGAATGCTGCCGGCAACCGGATGAAGTCATTGCTTGAAGCACTTACAAAGAATAAGTTCTTCGGCGTATTGCTTGGAGCATTCATTACCGCAGTGATCCAGAGCTCATCTGCGACGACCGTCATGGTAGTCGGTTTTGTAAATGCCGGTATCATGAACCTTCAGCAGGCGATGGGAGTTATCATGGGTGCGAACATCGGTACAACAGTTACCGGATGGCTGGTATCCAGTGTGGAATGGGCCAAATTTTTAAGTCCGTCCAATCTGGCACCGGTTGCGATCATGATCGGTGTGATCATTATGCTGACCGGAAAGAGGCGTTCGACAAAAGATATCGCAAGTATTGTGGTTGGTTTCGGACTTTTATTTGTCGGGATTTCATCCATGTCCTCAGCGGTGGAACCACTGAAAGATAATGCAGCATTCTGCAATATTTTCGTATCACTGGGACACAATCCGTTGCTTGGAATTGTGGCGGGTGCAGCAGTTACGGCGATCATCCAGAGCTCATCTGCATCGGTCGGAATCCTGCAGAGCCTTGCAGCAGCAGGTCTTGTACCGTTTGGCGCAGCAATCTATATTATCATGGGACAGAATATCGGTACCTGCGTAACTGCAATCCTGTCCAGTGTGGGTGCAAAGAAAAATGCGAAAACCGCAGCGCTGATGCATCTGATCTTTAATATCATCGGAACGATCATTTTCAGTATTATTGCGATCGCATATCTGAGTATTGTGAATCCGGCATGGGCGCAGGGAAATATTACCCAGACACAGATCAGTATGGTGCATACGGTATTCAATATTGTGACAACCGTTCTGCTGTTCCCGGTTTCTGACTGGATCATCAAGCTTGCCAAGAAGATCGGACATGTGGAAGAAGAGGTACAGGATGAAAGTGTAGTCCTTCTGGATGACCGTATGCTGGAGACCCCTGGTATCGCGATTCAGTCAACCGTTTCCGAGCTTGTCCGAATGGGACATGTGGTTGCGGATTCTCTGGAGGTTGCAAGAAAAGTTATGTTCGAACGAAAAGAAGAACAGATTGCGTTCCTGAAGGAAGAAGAAAGCAAGGTAGACCGGTTAAGTGCCGGTATCACATCCTATGCGATCAAGCTGTCGACTCTGCAGATCAATGAACGTGAGCATGAAGAGGTGGCGCATATGCTCCAGATCGTGTCAGATATGGAACGTATCAGTGATTACTGTGAAAACATTTCTGAGTTCGCGGAATCACTGCTGGAAAAGCAGGTGGATTTCTCTGAGGTTGGAGTGGAACATCTGAACAAGATGCTGGATGTCTGCATTGCAAGTTATCTGTATGCGTTGGAAGCCTTTGAGTCCAATGACCGCGAAAGTGCGTTAAAGACCATCGAGAAAGAAACAGAGGCAGACGGGCTGGAGATTTCCCTCCGCGCAAAGCATATCAAGCGTCTTACCAACCAGCAGTGTAACACAGAAGCCGGAGTGGTATTCCTTGATTCTCTGGTATGCCTGGAAAGAATTTCCGACCATGCCAGAAATATTGCGGAAGAAGTGCTGGCGGAATAGAAGATAGGAAAATGCAAAAGTGCATGTGGCCTGACGGCTGCATGCACTTTTCTGAAAGATATGAACAGCAAATATGTATATCCAAATGTATTCATGAGTATCGAAGATACCAATAAAGTGTCACAGTATGATACCGACATCAAAAAATATGCAGAGCAGAAGAAAGCCGACTGGATCTTAAATGGTGGAATTGAAAAAGAGTGGGATTCTTACCTTGATAAAATGGAAAAGTACGGACTTTCCGATTATCTGGCTATTAAACAGAAATATTTCGACCAGTACCAGAAATCGCTTTCAGAAGAGAATAAGTAGCAGGAGAAAATGCATGAGTGAGATGTTAGAAAAAGCAAGAAATTATGAGACAGAAAAACAAGTGTATGTAAAGAAAACGACCAAACCACTGTTCCATGTTACGGCACCGACCGGATGGATCAATGATCCGAATGGTTTTTCCGTATATGATGGGAAAATACATTTGTTCTATCAGTACAATCCATATCAGAGAGAGTGGGGACCAATGCATTGGGGACATAGTGTGACTGATGATATGGTCCGCTGGGAGCAGCTTCCGGCAGCGATTGCACCGGATCAGGAATATGATAAGGCAGGATGTTTTTCCGGAAGTGCGATCGAAGCAGATGGAAAGCATGTACTTGTATATACCGGAGTTACCAGAGTAAAGCAGGCAGATGGAAGTGAGCAGGAACGGCAGAATCAGTGTATTGCATTTGGTGATGGAAAAGATTATGTAAAGTATGAAAAGAATCCGGTTGTGACAGGTGAGATGCTTCCGGATGGATGCAGCCGGATTGATTTCCGCGACCCGAAGATCTGGAAAGAAAACGATACCTATTATCTGATTGTTGGAAATAAGAATGATAATCAGGTTGGGCAAGTTGTGCTTTGTTCGAGCAAAAATCTGACAGACTGGAAATTTGAGACAATTCTGGCATCAAATGAAAATGGTGATATAGGAACGATGTGGGAATGCCCGGATTTCTTTGCTTTAAAAGACAAACATGTGCTGATCTGTTCGCCACAGGATATGAAGGCGCGGAAATATGAGTTTCACAATGGACATAATTCGGTGTATTTTTTGGGAGACTACGATGCAAACAGATGCAGATTCAGCAAAGAACAGCCGCATACACTTGACTATGGTATGGATTTCTATGCTCCACAGACAACAGAACTTCCGGATGGCAGACGGATCATGATCGCATGGATGAAATCATGGGATGCCTGTGTGATACCGAATTCGCAGGACTGGCAGGGAATGATGACATTTCCGAGAGAATTGGAGATAAAAGAAAACCGTATCTGGCAGAATCCGGTGAAAGAACTGAAAAATTATCATCAGAATCCATGTTGCTATGAACACGCAGAAATCGAAGGCGAGACAGTGCTTGCAGGAGTAGAGGGACGCACAATTGATCTTACGGTGACACTGGAAGAT
The DNA here is from genome assembly GCF_027679115.1 of Coprococcus sp. TM115-187. Taxonomy (NCBI): domain Bacteria; kingdom Bacillati; phylum Bacillota; class Clostridia; order Lachnospirales; family Lachnospiraceae; genus Coprococcus; species Coprococcus sp. TM115-187. Next base: position 158,931 of record NZ_JAQEKS010000004.1, read on the forward strand.
GGAGAAAATACAATCTTTTCTATCAAACTGGCAGCAGATAGTGAGTATGAAACAAGCTATACCTATAATAAGGAAACCAGACTTCTGGAAATCGACCGTACATACTGCGGTGTTACAAAAGATGTGGTATGTGTACGAAAATTCAGAATTGAGGATCCGGCAGGGCTTAAAAAGATGCGTTTTATCCTGGATTATCATTCAATCGAACTTTTTATCAATGATGGACAGCAGACGGCGACTACTGCAATCTGTACGCCTCTGAATGCGAAAGATATTTATTTTTTCAGCGATAAGAAAATGACAATGAGTGTTGAAAAGCATGATATTATAATGTAAAAAGCAGGAGAATAAGAAATGGACGTAGTAGCTTTAGGGGAATTGCTGATTGATTTTACAGAAAATGGTATTAGTAGCCAGGGAAACCCATTGTTTGAGGCAAATCCGGGAGGGGCACCATGCAATGTCCTGGCAATGTTAACGAAGTTGGGACACAAAACGGCTTTTATTGGAAAAGTAGGAAATGATTTTTTTGGAAAGCAATTGGAAGATGCAATTAAAGAAATTGGAATCAATGTGACCGGTCTGAGGAAAGATGATAAAGTACATACGACATTGGCATTGGTTCAGACTTATCCGGATGGAGACAGAGATTTCTCTTTTTATCGAGATCCGGGAGCGGATATGATGCTGACAGAAGAGGAAATTCCAGAGGAATTAATTCTTGAGACACGGATTTTTCATTTTGGAACCCTGTCTATGACACATGAGAACGTACGCAGAGCGACAAAAAAAGCAGTTGCAATTGCAAAACAGGCTGGTGCGATCATTTCATTTGATCCTAATATACGTGAGCCACTGTGGAATTCAATGGATGAGGCAAGAGAGCAGGTATTGTATGGTCTGGGACAGTGTCATATCCTGAAAATTTCAGATAATGAAATTCAGTGGCTGACAGGAAAAAATGACTATACAGAGGCTGTAAAATGGATCAGGGAGAAATATGATATCCCGCTTATCCTGGTATCTATGGGAAAAGAAGGCAGTAGAGCTTATTATCAGGACAGGATGGTTGAAAAAGCACCTTTTATAAACGAAAATACAATAGAAACAACTGGTGCCGGAGATACATTTTATGCATGTGTTTTGCATTACATATGTAAACATGGACTAGAAAATCTGACTGAGAAAAATTTAAAGGAAATGCTGACTTATGCAAATGCTGCCGCATCAATTATCACAACACGTAGGGGAGCATTGCGGGTGATGCCACGACCGGAAGAAATTGAGGCATTGATTGCAGGACATCACTAAATGTGGAGAGAAAGGGGCTGTGAAAAAAGAATAGTCCCCAAAAAAGAAAGACCAAGAGTTTATAATGAACTCAAGGTCTTTCTTTCTGTTATAATTAACTTGTGATGCATATGATATTTAAGCCAAAGGATATTCGAAAGTCATGCAGCGGATATCAATGGAGATGGAAACGTAACGATTACAGATTTAATGCGATTGCTGAATTATGTAAGTGGAAAAAGCGCAACTTTATAATTTTGAACAACTTTAAAGAACTGTATACAGAAATCCTATAGCAGAGAGTTCCCCTCTCTGCTATAATCATATCAGAAAATAAAAAGTACGAACCAAAATCTATCGGGGAGGTTATCACACATGCAGACACCTATTTTACAGGAAAGTAACTACAAAGAAGAAATGCAGACCATCGTAGAACCGTATCTTGTATCTATCGGAACGGAATTCTATCTGGAAAGACATGCAGGGCAGAAGATCCACTGTATGCATTATGTTCCGGAGAACCCACATGCGGTTGTGATGTTGTCACATGGATTTATTGAAAACGCGGAAAAATATAAGGAGATCGCCTATTATTTTGCAAAAGAAGGTTTTAGCGTATATCTTCCGGAGCACTGTGGACATGGCTTCAGCTATCGTCTGACAGAAGATGAATCCCTGGTGCATCTGGACAGCTTTGAACGTTATGTAGAGGACTTTATCTTTGTAACCAAGAAGGCAAAAGAGGACAATCCGGGGATGAAGATTTATCTGTACGGACATTCTATGGGAGGCGGAATTGCGGCAGCAGTTGCGGCAAGAGCACCGGAAATGTTTGAGAAGGTAATTCTGTCGTCACCGATGATCCGCCCACTGACCGGAGGGGTGCCGTGGCATGTGGCAAAGGCGATCGCAAAGACATCCTGCAAGGTGGGAAGGAATAAAAAATATGTAGTCGGTCAGAAGCCATACAAGGAGCCAGGAAAATTTGAAGAGAGCTGCTCCCTTTCCCGTCCGAGATTTGAGTATTATGAAGAAAAAAGGACGAAGGAAGCCCATTATCATCTGAACGCACCGTCTTATGGATGGCTCGGAAATGCAATGCGTCTGAACCGGTATCTGGAAAAGACCGGATGGAAGAAGATCAAAGCACCTGTCATGCTCTTTTCGGCAGGCAAGGATAATCTGGTGTCGAATGCAGCGCAGGAACGTTTTGTGCGAAAACTAAACAAGAACAGACCGGAAAGTGCCGAGCTTGTGAAGTTCCCAGAGTCCAAGCATGAGATATTCAATGCGGAAAATACGATTGCGGAAGAATACTGGAAGAAAGTGTTTGTTTTTTTTGAATCATGATTTTTAAAGATTGTAAAGAGGCTGTAAATTATACAAATTGCTTATTGATAAATGCAAGAAAAGTGGTAAGATAAAATTTACAGAAAGGAATGAGACAAATGGGATTTTTTGATAATCTGAAAAGTAGCCTGGCAGAAACCGGTCAGGATTTATCACAGAAGGCAAAGGATACGACAGAGATTTTCCGCCTGACAAATTTAAATAAGACGAAAGAAAAAGAAATTGAAAAAGTCATTTACCAGATAGGCAGTACATACTATGCCAATTACAGAGATGAATGCATGGAAAAGATGCCGGAGCTTGCCGCACAGATCAAATCCCTGCAGGATGAGATCGCGGTCAACAAAGAGATGATTGAAAAATTATCGACAGAAGAGATCTGCCCGCAGTGTGGAAAGAAAGTGAACCCTGGAAGTAAATTCTGTATTTACTGTGGAGCGGCACTGGAAGCACCGGCAGAACAACCGGAGGAAAAGGCAGAAGTGAAAGTGTGCAAGGTCTGTGGAAAGCCACTGGAAGAGGGCACTGTATTCTGTACAAACTGTGGAACAAAGATAGAAGACGATAAGACAACTGAGGAAAGCTAGAAGGCAAAGCATCGAATGATGAAACGCAGGTCAGAATGTGAAAAAATGAAAGAGTATATGCAAAAAGCCGGATAGGAGTTATTCTATCCGGTCTTTTATGTATATGGTGAGCCGGTTACAGATTTGTGCTTACACAGGAACGACCGGTTGATGTGTTGGAGGACAGAAAACATGTATTGCACCAGATGTGGGAAAGAAATCAGGAGTGATCAGAAGTTCTGCGGAAACTGTGGAGCGAAGAATGTCAATTATCAAGAAAAAAATGATCTGAAAGAGATGATAGAAAAAGCTGCCGCCGGAGAAAAGAATGCTCTGGAGAAAATTTACAATCTGACTTATGTGCAAGGGTTTGCAATCGCACTTCAGATGGTGAAAAATGAGCAGGATGCAATGGATATCATGCAGGATGCCTATATTTCTGCATTCCGTAATCTGAAGCAGATTGAGGATCCAAAGCGGTTGAAAAGCTGGTTCAACTGCATTGTGGCAAACAAATGTAAAGACTGGCTGAAAAAGAAGTCACAAAAAAGAAATATGAAAAGAAATTAAAGAAATTGTTTGGAAACAGAAAGCCGGAAGCACTGGGCAATGAAGCTGTTTCATACCATGAGATCATCAACCAGATCAGTCGTTATTAAAAAAATAAAAATTTTTTCTTGTTTTTAAAACCAAACTAGATTTTGACTCGTCTTAATAATATAAACGAGAAAAATATAACATACAGAAAGGATGTAAAAGAGATATGAGGTGCAAAAATTGTGGAACTGAGAATCCAGATGGTTCAAGATTCTGTGCAACATGCGGAAAACCACTGGAACAGGAAGAACCTGCTAAAAATGTAGCAGAACAGAAAGAAGAGGCTGTCCAGAATGCAGAAGAGCAGAAAGAAGAGGTCGCCCAGAATACAGAAGAGACGCTAACAAGTACAGCAGAAACAAAATCACTCACACATAAAAAATCAAGAGGACTGAACAAGTTCCTGATCGGTCTGGCATGTGCGGTTGTCGTTGTAGTGATCGCAGCAGGGTTTTTGATATCGCGTGCAAGAAGAACAATCGATCTGAACAAGTATGTCACCTTTGAAACAACAGGATATAACGGATATGGAAATGTATATCCGCAGATCGACTGGGAGAAGATTCAGAAAAAATATGATTCCAGACTGAAGTTTACAAAAGAATTTGAAGAACAGTATGGAAAAAATACAGATTCCATATCACCGGTAGCGGTACTGCAGTCCTATGTTAGTGTGGAAATGAAATCGGACAGCAATCTTTCCAACAAAGATAAAGTCAAATACAACTGGAATGTCAATAAAGATTATGCAAAATATGTGAAATGCAACCTGAAATATAAAAATAAAACCTATAAAGTCAAAGGGCTGGAAGAGGTTAAGACATTTGATGCATTCAAAGACCTGCAGGTATCATTTAACGGAATAAGTCCGGGAGGAGCCGTTTCATTTGATTATACAGGATCTGATCTTACATCTGCCGATTTTCAGACAGATGCATCAAATGGAACATTGGCAAACGGAGACAAGATTAAAGTATATCTGGATAAATCTATGGCAGACAGCTATGCCGCCAACATAGGAAAGCTGCCGGAAAAATGGGAAAAAGAATATACCGTAAAAGGACTGTGGTATTATGTCACATCAGCCAGTGACATCGATGATGATACAATGCAGCAAATGAAGGACCGGGCGGAACAGGAATACAATGATCATGTGGAGAGCAGCTGGGTAGATTCCGAATCTCTGGAGAGCCTTACTTATATGGGAGATTATCTGCTGGAGCCTGTTGTGGGCAATGGAAATGAACTGTATCTTATTTATCATGTAAAAGTACGGAATCAGTACAGTAATGATGATGGATCTTATGACAAGGTGAATGATGTTTACTGGTATATGCATTATGGAACGATTCTTGCAGACGGGGAAGGAAATACAGATATTGATCTGTCTGACTATGGAACACCTGGCAATTTCTTTAAGATCAAGACTGATGCAAAGACAGACGGTATTTCCAGCATGGTATGGAAATATTATGGATACCCGACACTGGATGATCTGTACGCAGATGTTGTGGGCGATAATGCCGATTACTCTTTGGTGGAGGATGCGGTAGACAATACAAAATAGAAGCCTTTGGCGGAAAAGAAGGTGGACTATGAAATGGGACGAATGGTTGAAAAAGATCATTAAAGAGATAACGTCAGATTATACGATTTCAGAAGAAACCTCAAAAAGCTTTTTTGAAGAGCTGATGCAATTGTTGAAATAATACAGGAACCGGGTAGAAATGCAAATTTTTATCCGGTTTTTTAATTTGAGCTGTAAAAGTATGATATGATGAGAAAAAGTACGGGATTGATATCCAGAAGGAGAAAGGTGGAATAACAACAGATGGAATATTTAGTAGAATCAGCATTATTGACACATGGATTAAAATCGGTATCAAATGAAACAATAAAAAAAGAATGGCAAGATCCGGGAAAAAAGATCACCTGGATTGATCATGGGGAAATCAGGATCGGGGATATCGATGAGTTTCTTGAATTTAGAAGCCGGGCATCCGCTTATCCAAGAATTGACTGTGATCTGCTGGAAAAGGCATTAGTGGAAAAGCAATCAGGCGCACTTACCGCTTCCGGGACAATGGCAGTCTGTGTGAAAATGGGAATTCCGGTTGCAATTACCTGTGGAATGGGTGGAATCGGGGACATCAAAGGAGAAGAACTCTGCCCGGATCTTCCGGCTCTTCAGCAGATTCCGGTGGTCCTGATCTCGGCGGGACCAAAAGATATGCTGGACCGGAAAGCAACGATCGATTGGCTGATATCGCACGGAGTGAAGGTGATCGGAACAGAAAGAAATTACTGTACCGGCTATGTATTTTGTGGAGAAAAAGTTGAACTGCAGGGAAAGGCAGAAAACAGTACAGAAACGGTAAAGCCACCAATGCTCATCATCAATGAAATCCCGGAAGAAAAGCGGATAGAAGACAGGGAGATTTTGAGAGAAGCAATTGCCGAGGGAAAGAGAGCGGAGAAGGAAGGACGCTATTTCCATCCTGCGGCAAATGGAAAGATTGATGACTGTACTGATGGATATTCTTCATTGATTCAGTTGCGGGGACTGATTGCAAATATGAAAGTGGCAGAAACACTTTAAAGAGCGAAAAAAGAAGCTGGGATCTGGCTGATAACAGAAAAGCCTGAATATAGGCAGTTGTGTTATCGGTCAGACTCCGGCTTCTTTGCGTACACAGAAAGTTTTGACTTCTGATTATAGATTACAGGAAAGGTAATCAGATATTCTGTTTGAAATGTTGTTGCGTGAATCCTAATTCGCCTGTGGCATCTGTGATTTATGTACAAAGAGACTGATTCCGGCACCGATGATTGCCAGAACAGCACCAATTCTTCCCCAAAGAGCAGTTTTGTGGCACATCATACCTGCCTTGGCACAAATACCAATGCCAATTGAAGTATTGCTAAGAAGCAGGATCAGAACAGCAGTGATAATGATGACAACCGGTAATTTAAAATCGTGTGTTCCGAAGAAAAGAAGAACGGATTCTGCAAGCAGGAGCAGACCGAAAAGAAACAGTGCAATTCCATAATAATGACACCGCATCATGCATTCTCCTCCGTTTGCAAGTTCCATGGTTCCTTTGCATACCGGGGCAAAGATCTTATCTGCTGCAAGAATAAGAATTGCTGCAAGACAGGAAACTGCTCCGAAGACGAAGATGCAACATATGTTGGATGTGGTAATTTGTTTTTGTCCGTATTTTGCAGCGATAATTATGTTTTTAGTATATTATCTGATGCCGGATGCCGTTCAGAATTTTAATCCGCATGTGTTTACTATTGTCGTCTGCTTTTTTTTGGCATTATATCTGATCATGGTAGTGAGAGGATTACTGAATAAAAGCTATTTTGCAAAAGTACGTCATAAAGCACCGCTTTACTCTGTGATCATACTGGTAATTATGCTGTATGATTTTCTGACGGTTAAGACAGGTATTTTAAAACAGCCGTTCTTCCCATGTGTGAATACGATTTTGTGTGCGATCATTGATGACCGGGCACTGTTATTGAAAAGTACATTGTACTCACTGCGATTATTATTCACGGGATATTTTATTGGAGCAATCCTTGGACTGATCACAGGTGTTGCCTGTGGATACAGTAAAAGGATTAATTACTGGGTTTCACCGATCATTAAGATGCTTGGACCGATCCCTTCCACAACATGGATCCCGATCATCATGGTTCTGGTATCCTCATTGTTTAAAGGAAGTGTATTTATCATCGCTCTTGGTGTATGGTTTGCACTTACGATCGCATCGTCAACCGGTATCCAGAATGTAGACAAGGCATATCTGGAAGCGGCCAGAACATTAGGTGCCAAAGGTCACCAGCTGGTATTCCGGGTGGCAATCCCACATGCAATGCCAAACATTCTTCAGGGGATGACACAGGGAATGAGTTCTGCCTGTACAGCACTTCTGGTTGCTGAGATGATGGGAGCTGAGGCAGGTCTTGGATGGTATATCCAGTGGCAGAAATCATGGGCGATCTATTCTAAAATGTATGCAGCTATCGTTTTAATTTGTCTTATTTTCACAGCAGTTACCTTTATACTGAATGTGATCAAGAGAATAGTGCTTCGCTGGCAGGAAGGAGTTGTGAAATAAGATGGCATCAGTGGATGAGAAGCAGGGACACGGGCGTGTCCTGGAGTTTGACAAAGTAACAAAGAGTTTTGCAAAGACAGACAGTAACGAGATCACACATGCGCTGGCAGAGGTGAATCTGACGATCCAGCCGGGTGAGTTTGTCAGTATTGTTGGAACAAGTGGATGTGGAAAATCAACGATTTTGCGATTGATCGCAGGACTGATCAAACCGACTACCGGTGAGATCAGACTTGGCGGAAAACCGATTGTTGGAGCTGGACCGGATCGTGGAATGGTATTCCAGAAAGCAACATTGTTTCCGTGGCTTACGGTAGAGAAGAATGTATCCTTCAGCTTGCGTATGCAGAAAAAGCAGGATAAAGAACTGGTAGAGCATATGCTGAAAATGGTAGGACTCGAAGATTTCCGAAAAGACTATCCACATCAGCTCTCCGGAGGTATGGCGCAGAGAGTGGCGCTGGTAAGATCGCTGATCAATCATCCGGATATTCTGCTTCTGGACGAGCCTCTTGGCGCGCTGGACGCATTTACCAGAATGAATATGCAGGATGAGATCCTGAATATCTGGAGAGAACAGAAACAGACGGTCGTCATGGTTACACATGATGTAGAAGAAGCAATTTATATGGGAACAAGAGTGCTGGTTATGGAGCCAAGACCGGGACGTGTAAAGGCAGATATACCGATTGAACTGGCTGAACCAAAGCAGAGAGACAGCGAAGAGTTCCAGGCATATCGGAACAGGATTCTGAAGATGCTTGATCTGAAGCATCATACAGATCATTAAATGGATATTTATTGAAAGATAAATATAAAAGCAACAAAGTAAAAACACGAAGAGGAGAAAAGAATTATGAAAAAAAGATTGTTTGCAACGTTACTTGCATGCGCAATGACCGTATCACTGGTTGCATGTGGCGGTTCATCAAGCTCATCAGAAAAGAAGGAAGACACAAGTGATTCCAAAAAACAGGAAGCTTCTACAGAGAAAGAAGTGACTGATATCACAAAAATGTCAGATGATGAAATTAAAGAAGCAATGAAAAAAGAGCCGGCATGGGGAACAACCATCACAGCCGAATATGATGGTGGTGACTGTACATCAGGACCTAGCATGGCAAAAGCACTCGGATACTATGATAATTGGGGATTAGATGTTCAGATCGCAGCTGGTACTGAAATCACAGAAGCACTTGGAACTGGAAAAGCTCAGTTTGGAGTACACCATATTGCACATATGTTAGTTCCGATCACAAACGGAATGGACATCGTATTTACAGGAAGTGCGCAGACAGGATGCAAATCATTATATGTACTTGCTGATTCAGGAATCGAATCAACAAAAGACCTGGAAGGCACAACTGTTGGTATGGATAGCCCGATCGGTGGATCTTCACACAACATGATCATTCGTTTCTTCCTTGCAGATGGATTGAAACAGGATGCAGCAACATGTGTACAGGTTGAATCAAGTGCAGCAATCCAGTCTCTTCAGTCAGGTGACATCAAAGCTTGCCTTCTGAGTGACCGTTTTGCAAAGAAATTTGTAGATGACGGAACATTAAAAGTTCTTCGTTCTATCACATGGGATGATGATTTCAAAGATGAAACATGCTGCGTAATGGCTATGAGCGGAAAATTCGTAAAAGAAAATCCGGTAATCTCTCAGGTACTTACAAAATGTGTAATGGATGCATATATGTACATTGCAGAAAACAAAGACGAAGCTGCACAGATCATGCTTGATGAGGGTATGGTATCTGGTGACATCGAGCTTACAAAATACATGCTTGATCAGCAGAACTGGGCAGTATCCAATGCAGATACAAAGAAAACAATTGAAGCTGTTGCAAAGGACTACATTGAGGCAGGAATCATTACCTCTGACTGGACTGTAGATAAAGTCGTAGAGACAGCATGGCATCCACTTGCTGAAAAAGTAAGCACAAAATAATCAGACACATAAATGAATGAGGTGGAGGAGCTTTGAACTCTGGGATGAGTGGAAGCTCCTCTTTTGTCTTATATATTAGGAAAGTGCCAAGGCACATTCTTTATTGTTTCATAGGAAATTCCGAAGGAACTTCCCATGAAACAAAAGGCACTGCGTGCCGGAGATGCGCACTCGCACGAAGATGAAGAATGTCGCAAGCGACCGCGCTCGGCGCGAGAATGTGCCGAGGCACATTCTTTCTTAATTTTAATTGGAAAATTACGGGGGTTTTCCGAACAAAATGTTAAAAAAGGAAGGAAAGAAAAATGGAACAGAAAATGTTGACTGTACCTGGACTTGCAGTCAGAAATCTGCGGCATCGAAGAGTCAGGACGATGTTTCTGGCAGCACTGGTGCTGATTTTATCGGCAGCGCTGTTTACCAGTAGAGTATTGACAGAAAGTATGAAAACTTGTATTGATAAGACAGTAGATCGGATTGGGGCGGATGTGATCGTAGCACCGGGAGAATATGAATCAGATTTAAGCGATTCTCTGTTTTCGGGAGGGTTGTGCAGTTTCTATTTTGAAAAGTCTTTGATGGATCAGGTGAAAAAGACGGATGGAATTGACAAAATTTCTCCGCAGCTCTACATTGCATCACTGGATGCGGCATGCTGTTCAGTTCCGGTACAGATTGTTGCTTTTGAACCGGAAAGTGATTTTATTGTACAGCCGTGGATGTCTGGAAGCAATGTGAGTGAATTGAAAAAGGGTCAGACTGTTGTTGGAAGCAAGATTACGGCAAAAGCGGGAGATAAAATTTCTTTCTTTGGACAGGAATACGAGGTTGCAGGAAAACTCGAAGAAACAGGAACCAGTTATGATAACTGCGCATTCATGAATTTTGAGACGGCATATACATTATTTGACAGTTTTCAGATCAAGTATGTGACGGATCTTACAGAACCGCAGAAATATGTTTCCCTTCTGACGATCCGGACGAAAGACGGAGCAGATCCGAAAGAAGTGGCGAACACGATCAACACAAAGATGAGAGATTCCGGACTGAAAGCTTATACGGCAAAAGCAATGTCCGGAAAAGTTTCAGATACACTGGAACAGATGCAGTCTTACAGCGCGCTTCTGATCGGACTGTTGTTTTTAATGGCAGTCCTGGCACTGATCTGCATTTTTAACATTACTGTGAATGAACGTTTGAAGGAGTTTGGGGTACTACTTTCTATTGGTGCACGAAAAAGCCAGATTTTCCAGATGCTTCTTCTGGAAGCAGGGATGATCGGTGTGCTTGGAGGATTTCTTGGAGTGGTGTTCTCCGGAGGCGGAATCCTGTTATTTAAAGACGTGATCATGGAAAGTATGAATATGCCATATCTGAATGTAAATGTTTCCCAATATGTGATTCTTGCATTGCAGAGCCTGGGGCTTGCGGTTGGTGTCAGCCTTCTTGCCACCTTATATGCGGCAGTCAGAGCGAATCGTATGGAACTATATAAACTGATCCAGGAGGTGGAATCATGATTGTAAAGACAGAAAATCTGAGTCGGGAATTTGTACGTGGAAAGAATCAGTTTTATGCAGTAGACCACGTGAATCTGGAAGTGGAAGAAAAAGAACTGGTTGCGATCATGGGACAGTCGGGAAGTGGAAAATCCACCCTCTTCCATATGCTGACCGGGATCCTGAAACCGACAGAAGGAAAGATCACAGTACTGGATCATGAGATTGAAAAAATGAATGACAGACAGTTATCGGTTCTGCGGGGAGGCGACCTTGGTTATATCATGCAGGGACAAAATCTTCTCCAGAATCTGACGGTCATGGAAAATATCCTGCTGCCACTTTCGCTGGGGAAAAACCGGAAACCGGATAAAGAAAGGATCACGTATCTGACGGAGCTTCTTGGAATCCAGAATATGCTTTCCGAATATCCGGCAAATCTGTCCGGCGGAGAGCAAAGGCGTGTGTCGATCGCAAGGACATTTGCGCAGAACCCGAAACTGGTAGTCGCAGATGAACCGACAAGCAGTCTGGATATGGAAAATTCAGAGATCATTATGAAATATTTTCAAAAAATGGCAAAAGAAGGAACGACAATCCTGGTCAGTACCCACGACAGAGAATTCGCAAATTATGCGGACCGGTGTCTGTGGATGAAAAAAGGAAAATTGGAAAAAAGAGAATTGGAGTAAAGAGATGCAGACCGAATTTATAAAGCTTGCAGTGATTTTTATTGTCATTATGGTGATGGTCCTGGCAAAATTAAAACTGCGTGATGCGATGATCGCTGCCATTTTGCTGACTGTGATCCTGTTTGGAATTCCGCTTGGGGATGCAGCAAAATTGATGATACAGTCGGTTTATGAAAAGGATACGCTGCTGGTGGTCGGAAGCTTTATTCTTGTAACCTTTTTGCAGCGGATTATGGAGAACCGGAAACTTCTGGAAAGAGCGGAGATGGCACTGCAGAGGCTTAGCGGAGACAGGCGTATGGTGTGTGTAATTGCGCCGGTGATCATTGGATTCCTTCCGTCTGCAGGAGCTGTCAATATCTGTGGGGCGATCGTAGATAAGGCGACGGGAAAAGATCTGGATGTGGAAGAAAAGACGTTTGTGACCAGTTACTACCGCCATATTTCAGAAAGCTTTTCGCCGACTTATAATGCAATTCTGCTGGCACTTTCCATTACAGCGGTATCAACCGGGCAATTTGTACTTTTTATGGCGCCGATGGTTGTGGTGCTTCTGGTACTGGGATATGTATTTTATCTGCGGAAGCTTTCGAAAGGATATGAAGCAAGTGAGGATGAAATGATAGACAAAAAAGAAGAATTCAAACAGCTTCTGTACTGTTTCTGGCCACTGGTGCTTTGTATTGTGCTTGTGATCGCACTGAATCTTTCTGTGATCAAGGTACTGCCGTTTATTATTGTGCTTTCGATTATTGTATATCGGTTAAGTCTGAAGGAAGTGCTGGATTTTGCAAAGACATCGGTAGAGTGGAGAATCATTTTCAATACGATCATTCTGATGATGTTCAAGAACATTCTTACCTATACAGGGGCAATCGGAAAACTTCCGGATTTGTTTGCAGGATCTGCAATTCCACAGTTTGCGGCATTTGGAATCATTATGTTTCTTGGAACGATTATCAGTGGAGCAAATTCTATGATTGTGCTATTGATTCCGCTGGCATTTGCAAGCATACCGCATGCAGGAGCCGGACTTCTGGTGTACCTGATGGCACTTTCTTATGCGGCAATGCAGATTTCGCCGACGCACATCTGCCTTGCGATCATTACGGAATATTTCCGGGTATCCTGGGGGCAGCTGATGAAGAAGACAATCCCGGTTATTGTGGTGTTTGTAGTGATCTTGACAGGATATTATGTATTGCTGAGTGGATTTGGAATATAAAAAATATGCTATATTTTTTTGGATTGTTTTGATCGTAGCAGGAACTACTGCCTGTGGTGGAAAGGATACGGTGTCTAAAAAAGATTGTATAAAGGATATAGAAGTATATGATGATAACAATGAACCGGTAACGCTACAGGAAACAGAAATTATAATGATAATATGTTATAAGACGTGTCTTTGTATAAAAAGAGCATATATTCCATTATTCCTTGCAAATACATAACTTTAGTTGTATTATGATAATATCAAAATAGATACATGTATAATACAAGCTAGGGGGATATAATGACTAAAATTCAATCACAATCAAATTCTATACCATTATATTTACAGGTGAAAAATAAAATCAAACAGGAAATAAGATCTGGAATATTAAAAGCGGGGGACAAACTTGATTCAGAGGCAGAAATGCAAAAAGAATATGGTATGAGCCGGGTAACTGTTCGTAACGCGATGGCAGAATTAGAGAGAGAAGGATATATTATCAAGGTGCAAGGAAAAGGAAGCTTTGTTGCACAGTCAGATATGTTAAGACTGCCTGTTGGAGTAACCAGTTTTACTGGAGATGCAAAGATGCAAGGGGCAGATTTAAAATCCAAGATTTTAAAAGTTGGCTTGGAACCGGTAAAAACGGAAATGGATAAAGAATTTTTTGGAATTAATGATGGAGAAAACATTTTAATTGTTAAAAGATTACGGTGTGTGAATAATGTTCCGCTTTTAATCGAGGAGAATCACTTATCTGCAGAATTAGATGGGTTAATGAATGAGGACTTAACCGGATCGCTTTATGCGATTCTGCAGGAAAAATATCATATGATTCCGTCAATTAAGGGAAGGAGAAGTGTAAAAATTATATTTGCAACGGAAGAAATAGCACAATTGTTGAAGCTTTCGGTTGGAACTCCGGTTATAGAATCGGAAGTATGTGTGTTTGATATTAATGGAGGACCAGTTCATACGGTCAAAGATATTGTCAGAGGAGATAATGATAATATTTTGAAATGGTATGTATAAAAGAATAACAGTAAACTAGAAGATATCTAAAAAAGGTATCTTCTTTTTTTACAAAAATATTTAAAGTTATTTGTACAAAATACCTAAAAATAATAAAAATCAGAAAATATATTGACAATAATTAACAACAATAGTATTCTTGTAGCAAGACGAGTTAATACAAGTTAAAAAAACAGGAACAAGATAATACGAGGAGGCACATGATGGAGAGCGTAAGTATCATAGGAATTGGCATAGCTACTATGGATATTTATTGTTATAAAAATAAGATGTATCCAGGCGGAAATGAATATAACATTGCATACAATGCAAAAAAACAAGGAGCAAAGGCTGCATTTATGGGAGTTTTTGCAAATGATAAGGTTGGAGAAATATTAGAGGAAACTTTGCAAAAAGAGCAGATAGATACCAGCCATTCACATCATGAAGAAGGATCCAGTGGATATGCGTTAGTAGATTTGAAAGATGGAGACAGAGTATTTATTGATTGGAATAAGAAAGGTGTAACGGATTTATATCCATTTGAATTTACAAAGGAAGAAATTGAATATATTAAAGAATTTGATATCGCATGTATCAGTTGGGGAGCCAGAGTTAATCATGAAAAGATAAAGAAACTGGCTAAGTATGGAGTTAAGATTTGTTATGATTTTTATGATAATTTTACTTTAGATGATATCCGTGAAATTGGATCTAATATAAAATATGCGTTTTTATCATGTGGACAGCTGTCTGAAGAAGAAACAAAAGAAACTTTAAAAGAAGTAATAAGCACCGGATGTGAGATAGCAGTAGGAACAAGAGGAGCAGATAAGACAATAGCTTATGATGGAAAAGAATTTTATATGCAACCGGTGAAAAAAGTAAAAGCAATAGATACGATGGGAGCAGGCGATTCCTATATTAGCGCATTTCTAATGAATTATTTACAGATGAAGGCTGACGAGTCGATGAAATCTGAAAATAATATAAAACAGGCACTTGAAAAAGCAGCAGAATATGCAGCAACGATAGTGGTAAAAGAGGGAGCTTTGGGAATCGGATACGACGTCAATCCGAAAAAGCTGTCAGAGATTATTAACATTTAAGGAGGTAATTGGTTATGAAAAGAAAAGCAATAGCAATGTTAATGGTTGCATCAATGACGGTAGCGTTATTTGCCGGTTGTGGTAGCAAATCAGATGAATCGGATAGTGGAAAAGTTAAATTAACTTTTCTTGATAAACATCCGGAAGACGAATATAAAGGATATTTTGAAGAAGCAATCGCAGATTTTGAAAAAGAAAATCCAGATATTGAAATTGAATATGAAAATATCAGTGATCAGGCAATGAAAGAAAAGTTGAGTGTTCTGGCAGCGGGGGGAGATCTTCCGGATATCTTCTTTTGTTGGGGCGGTGAATGCTTAAATCGATTTTCAAGATCAGGTAAAATTTTAGATCTTACCTCTTACATGGATGAAGACGCGGAATGGAAAGACAGTTTTCTTCCGGCATTTCTTAGCAGTAGTGTATATGAAGGAAAAAACTATGCTGTACCTTACAGGAGCTCTGTATTATATATGCTTTATAATAAGCAGGTATTTGCAGATAATAATTTAGATGTTCCTACTACATGGGATGAATTTATTGATGTATGCGATACTTTGAAAAATAAAGAGATTACACCAATTGCATTTGGTAATTCAGACAAATGGTATACCATGTGGTATGTTGGTCAGTTTAATGCAAATTTTGTAAATAAGGATGTTCGAACCGCGGATTATAACCCAAGTAGTGGTGCGTTTACCGATGAAGGATATGTAAAAGCTGTCCAGACATTTTTGGATTTGAATGATGCCGGATATCTTGGCAAAAATGTAAATTCAAAAGATTATTATCAGGTAAGAGAAGAATTTGCTGCAGGTAAGCAGGCGATGATCCTGGATGCGACAAGCCAGTTTTCATTCTATACGGGTGCAATGGGGGAAGACGGATATGGTTATTTTAAGATTCCGATTCCGGATGGCGCAACAGGAGATGAGGCGTCAACAATTGTAACAGGTGGATCAGAAAATTATGCAATTTCTGCTGAAACAAAACATCCGGATGAAGCAGTTAAATTCCTTAAATTTTTAACAAAGAAAGCACAGGCTGAAAAACAGACCAAAGAGACAGGACTTCCGAATGCAATTATTGGAGGTATTACAGAAGATAATTCAGATGCTGTAATTGCAGCGGCTTATAAAACATCAGAAGACTATAATGCGATTGCCGAATGGCTTGATCAGTGTGTTGATGGAAATGTTTCTAATACCTATATGGCAAGCTTACAGGAAGCTTTAGATGGAAAGTTGGCAGAAGATGTCATGGCAGATGTGCAAAAAGCAGCAAAAGAAGTTGCTGATGCAAATAAATAGAGGGGCATAATATTGCTCCTCTGAAAGGAAGATTAAATATGCGGAAAGATAACAAAAGAACAATTGCATTATATATGTTTCCTGCGATTTTAATGATTGTTGTACTTTTATATTTACCAATTTTTATCAATTTGTATGAAAGCTTCTTTAGTTGGGGAGCAATGAGTTCCAGTCATAAATTTGTAGGAATTGGCAATTATATAAAAATGTTCAAAGACGAAGTGTTTTATACAGCACTGAAAAATAATATGATTTTCATGATTATGTCAGTTATTTTTCAGATAGGTCTTTCTTTAATTATTGCCAATACGCTTGAATCCAAGTTTATGCGAAAAACACAGAACATTTTTCAGTCAATTTATTTCATTCCTTCATTGCTTATGGTGACGGTAGTGGGTATTGCATTTAAGATGATTTGCAGTCCATCTATCGGAATTATGAATCCTCTGTTAGAGCTGATCGGAATAAATACAGAAAATATTGATTTGCTTGGAAATGCAGGAAGTGCGACTTTTTCTATTGCCGCAATGTCACAATGGCAATATATAGGTTATACAGTAGTTCTTTTTGTGGTTGCAATTCAGAATATACCGGCTGATTTATATGAAGCAGCAGATATAGATGGCGCGAGTGCGTTAAAGAAGTTTTTCTATATTACACTTCCGGAGATTAAAGATACAATATTGATCAATATGATTATTACGATTACAGGATCTATCCGGGAATATGATGAAGTTTTTGTAACAACAAATGGTGGACCGGGATATGCCTCAGAAACTTTAGCGACTTATTTGTATAAAGTTGGATTTAGAAACGACCAGATGGGATACGCCTCTGCAATAGCATTCTTTATCTTTATTGTGACATTCGCAATCGGGTTATTGCAGATGAAAGGATATAAATTAGACGAATAGGAGGTGGGAAGATGAAAAAGAAAATCGTTCATATTATTACATATATTTTATTTATTTTGTTTGCGTTGATTATCATCTTTCCACTTATATGGATGGTAATTACAGGATTTAAAACAAATCAGGAATTATTTTTATCACCATTTTCACTGCCGGAGACATGGCATTGGGAAAACTATGTAAATGCGTGGAATAAAGGGATTGGAGTATATTTATCCAATAGCGTGATTATTACAGTAGCAGCAACTGCTTTATCAACATTTTTAAGTTGTCTTGCAGCATATCCTTTATCAAGATTAAAATTTAAAACAAAAAAGTTATGGGTTTATTTAATATTAGGAGGATTAATGCTGGCACCACAATCTTCATTAATCTCTTTGTTTAAGATGGTCAAAATTGCGGGATTGTATGATACGAGAATTAGTTTGATTTTGATTGATGCAGCATTTAGAATTCCATTTGCTACATTTTTGATTATGACATTTTATAAAAGTATTAGTTATAGCCTGGATGAATCTGCATATATAGATGGAGCAACTACATGGCAGATATTTGTAAAAATTATGTTGCCACTTAGTAAACCGATTATTGCTTCGTGTTCCATTGTAAGCTTCAGAGCAGTATGGAATGAATTGATGTTTGCTAATGTATTGTTACAGAGTACAGATAAAAAAACAGTACCGGTTGGTCTGATGAATTTTCAGGGAATGACAACAACAAACTGGACACTTGTGATTTCAAGCATGGTTATAGCATCACTTCCTCTGATTATCGCATTTCTGTTGCTTCAAAAGCAATTTGTAAGAGGATTGACGGCAGGTAGTGTGAAAGGATAAGAGTCATGAAAAATTTAAAGAGATCTCAAATTTTAACGTCGAACTATCCGTATTACAAATATTCCCTGAACTATGCATTGGATTCTTTACATAGGATGGGAGCGGAACAAATTGAATTTTATGCATGTTTTCCGCATTTTCATATGGATGATATTACATACAGAGATATTAAAAGTTTGAAGAAAAAACTGAAAGACTTCGGATTAAAAGCAATGTGTGTAACACCGGAACAATGTTTGTATCCTGTAAATATTGCAGCGTTTGATATTGCGGCAAGAAATCGAAGCATTAACGTCTTCAAAAAAGCAATTGAAACAGCAGCTGAACTGGAAGCAGATACAATCGTTACTTTATGCGGATATGGGACAATTGATGAGAAGGATGAAGATGTATGGAAACGTTCTGTTGATTCAATGAGAATACTTGGTGATATGGCAGAAGCATATAACATTGAAATGGTATTGGAAACTTCACCGCGCGAATATACAACAACTCATACTGCAAAAGAAGCAGTACGAATGATTGAGGAAATAGGGTCACCTGCGGTGAAAGGCATGATAGATACGGCAACTCTGGGGTTTTCAAAAGAAACAATGAAACAGGCAGTTCAAGATTTGGGAAAGTATCTAAGGCATGTGCATGTTGCGGATGGAATCCCTAATGGGCATTTGATTCTTGGAGAAGGAGAATTGGATATCAGGGGAATGTTGCATGAGTTGGATGAGGTAAATTACCAGGGAATGTTAAGTCTGGAAATCTTAAATGATAAGTATATGAGAACACCACATGAAGCAATGCAAATATCTTTTGAAATGTTAAAAAAATATATAGATCAATAGGAGGAAAAGAAAATGGAAATCAGAGAGCTTATTGAAAAAATTGTCAAAGAAATGGAAGAAAAAGGTGGTCTTAAAAATGTTGTATGGGTTGCGGCTGGCGGCTCAAATGATGGACATTATGCAGCGCAGTATTTTATGGACAGGGAATCTACAGCAGTACGTTCGCAGATGATCACAAGCAGTGAATTTGAATTTGCAGCACCGAAATGTATAGGAGAAAATACGATTGCAGTTATCACATCTATGAGGGGAACGAAGGAAACAATAGAGGCTGCAAAAGTCGCAAAAGAACTTGGAGCTGTTACAATCAGCCAATATGTTGATGAATCAGGGCTTACAGAAGTTTGCGATTATAATGTTCAGTATGGAAGTATCTGGGAAGACGATGAGGATCAGGGAAGAACGAATGCGGGAAATGCACTGCGAATTGCAATGGCAATTGTAGATGTTACAGAAGGATATAAAAATTATACAGATGCAATGGATGCTTTTGAAAAAATTCAGCCGGCTTATGTGAGAGCAAGAGAATATTGCAGACCGTTAGCAAAGAAATGGGCAGATCAGGTTAAAGATGAAAAAACAATTACAGTAATCGCAAGTGGACCAGCTTATGGTTCTGGTCATATTTTTTCAACTTGTAATATTCTCGAAATGTTACAGATTCAATCTCCAACATTTAACAGTTGTGATTTTTTCCATGGACCATTTGAAATTACAGATAAAAATGGAGCATTTTTCCTCCTTGTTGCAGATGGAAGAACCAGAAAAGCTGATGAGCGTGCAATTACATTTTTAAAGAAATATGCAGGTGAAAAAGTATATATTCTGGATGCAAAAGAGCTTGGTCTTGATAATCTAAAAGATTCAGTTTCAGAATATTTTAATCATCTTTTGTTTACACCTATTTTGAATAATGTTTATATGAAAGCATTGTCAGAAGCAACAGGAATAGATTACACAACTCGTCGATATATGTGGAAGGTAGAATATTAAACAAATAATATGACAGATAATAGAATCATTCGTATACTCACGACATTATGTGATTTCCTTATTTTGAATATTTTGTGGTTGGTATGTTCAGTACCTGTTATTACAGCAGGGGCATCCACAACCGCATTATATTCTGTAATGTTTAAAATTATAAAGAAGGAAGAAGGGTATATTATAAAAAGCTTTTTAAAAGCATTTCGTCAAAATTTTAAGCAAAGTACAATTATCTGGCTTCTGTTAATTGGGACAGGATATATTGTTGGATATGACTGGTATATAGCAGTAACATATATCAAGTTGAATCGACAGATAATAAATATTCTGGTAGCAGGAATCATCATATTTTTATTATGGGGATGGATATTTGTATTTCCGTTGATAGCTTGTTTTGAAAATACAATAAAGAATATGATAAAAAATGCTTTTTTAATACCAATATCACAACTGCCGTATGCAGTAATTATTATATTATTTGATATTGTGTGTATTGGAGGAACACTTTATAATTACAGAACTCTTTTTTATGGAAGTATATTCTGGAGTAGTATAGGCGGAAGCCTTCTGGTATATGTGAATTCTATTTTTATGAGTAAAATATTTGAACCATATAGGTAATAAAACTCTCTTATGAAAGATCGTTAAATCATTCATAAGAGAGTTTTTTAATGTAAATGTAAAAGACAAGTACTTCTATTTTTACATAATCTTCGTCTCTTCCAGCTTCTCTGAGAACGCCTCATTCACCTTAATGATCGGCTTCCTAAGCACCAGTCCCATGATCAGGAATACAACAAGGAAGATACAAAGCTTTCCAAGATCAATCCAGTAATCCATAGCATACAGTCCACCGACTGCTTCGCGCAGAGCTGCCATACTGTGGGTAAATGGAAACAGTGAATACACCGCTTTGAAGAATCTCGGTGCGACTTCGATCGGGAAAGTTCCGCCGGTTCCGGCTACCTGCATAACCAGAAGTACGACACTGACCGCTTTTCCGATATCTCCGAAGGAGACAGTCAGCGTGTAAATGATGTTGACATATACGATGCTGGATATCCATCCGGCAAGGAGGAAGAGGAACGGGTGCTTGCACTGGATGCCAAGGTAGAACAGATCACCGAGGCAGATAAGGGTACTCTGCAAAAGCCCGAGAATCAGGAAGATAAGGTATCTTCCAAGATAAATCTGATGGAGCTTCAGATGTTTAAGCCCGGTGGTGCCGTTTTCGGATACAGTGACCTTGAGCATGGCAACCAGGACAATTCCGCCGATCCAGATGGAAAGTGTAGAGTAGAATGGGGCCATGGAAGAACCGTAATTTTCAATCGGGTACACTTTGTTGGTTTTCAGCTCTACCGGTGCAGCGAGGAAGGAGCTGATGCTGTTCTTATCGCCGGAAATCAGGTCTTCCAGTTCGGAAAAGTCTCCGGTTGCCTCCATCTGGCTTAATCTGGAAGTTGTATCGGTAATCTTTTTGGATGCTGTCTCCAACAGATTAGAAGAGGTCTCCAGAGCCTTCTGGATTTGTGACAGATCAGAACCTGCGGAGGAGGCAAGGGTATAAATTCCATCTGCACTTGCACCAAGCTGGGAGAGCAGATCGGACAGATCATTTTTTGTAGAACCAAGGGAGCCAGACAGCTGTTTTAGAGAACCGGATACATTGGTTTCATAGTCAGATTTGACAGCAGTAATTCCTGAAATGCTGGAACTGATCAGATCATCCAGCTCTTTTTTGGAAGTCGTTACGCTGCCGGCTGTATCGCGAAGAGAAGATGCTGCGTTTGTGAGTTTATCACGAAGTTCTCCCTGAACAGCTATGGAGTCATCCAACTTTGCAAGGATTGGTGCGGTAAGATCAGACAGCTCCGGGTGTGCATCTGCAATCTGTGCAATGCTGTCACGGATTCCCTGGTAAGACTGTACGATCGCATTGACACGGTCGCTAAGAAGGTCAAGGGTGCTGGCAACAGAAGAAGCATCCTGTGACTGCGACTGGAATGCCTGATCGATCGTCTGTGACATCTGCTCGTAAAAGCTTTTGGTAGAGGTCAGCGCAGTATTGATTCCGTCTGTAGCTCCGTCCAGAGTCTCCTGAATCCCGGAGAAGGACTGCTGTGTACCGGAAAGAGTATCTGCATTTGCAGAAGCCTGTTCTTTCGTTACTTTTAAGAACCCGGCAGTTGTGTCCAGAAGCTGCTGCGCAGAATCGGTCATCTGTGAGAAGGAATGCAGAGTCGTCGAAGAAGCAGACAGATCAGAACCGATTTTATTCAGGTTTGTGATCAGTGTACCTGCAAGCTCATCCGAATCCCTGGAGTCTGCGGTATTTGCAACAGTCTGAAGTGCAGTCAGCACCGTGTCGGAAATGGTTTCGATAAATACTTCGTTGACCTGTGTCTGGACTGCGGTTGCTCCTTTGTCTGTTACCTTCGGTGCAATGGCATTTTCTTTTGCATTGGAGTAATAGGTAATTTCTGGTTTCTTAATATCACTGGAAAATACACTCATCAGGTTCGTACTGAAATCTTCCGGGATTACGATCGCTGCGTAATATTCTCCGGATTTTACACCCTTCATTGCTTTACTTTTGGGTGTAAATACCCAGTTGAGCTGTGTATTCTCCCGAAGAGCAGACAATACCTGATCGCCAAGATTCAGCTGGAGCGGGATCAGGTTTCCGATATAGCCTTCGTCTACGCTTGCCACGGCGACCTTCAGATTCCCGGTATTCCCATAGGGATCCCAGCTTGCCGCAATGTTGTACCATGCATAAAGGCAGGGAACCACTGTGACGCCAAGAACGACGATCAGAGCAATGACATTTGTTCTTATTTTCCGGATATCTCTTGTGAAGATGGTCCATATATTTCTCATTTGTCTTTTCCCTCCTTTACTTTTTTAAAAAATTCTTCCTCAGACAGATGGATATAGGAAAGCTGTCTGGAGGTCTTGTCGTGAATATATTCCACACAGATCAGATAGACGGCGAGTACGATCAGGGAAATGATCCACAGTGTCAGGTATATGATCTTGGATTCCAGACTGAACATCAGAAGAAGAAAGATCAGTGGAATTACAAGGATCAGGATAAAACCGGTACGGATCAGCTTTGGATACCGTTTTTCGAACCGGTTGGCACGTCGGATAAAATCAGCCCGTCCGTCTTCATCCTGCATCATGGTTTTCATCATCAGTGTAAGCTGTGGGCGGGAGAGCTCACCGGTTGCAGTCTCTCCCAGCATCAGATCTGTCTCGGCAAGACGTTTGTCGAACAGATGGTTCAGATTCATCAGAAGTGGTCTCAGTAGCAGTCCGATGAAGAATGCAAGGAGAAGGAAAAGCAGCAGGGTCAGCAGATTCTTTGCGTAGTTATTTTTGTAAAATCCGGCAATACACTCACGCATAGCGCCAATTCCGTAAGAGAACGGAAGAAGCGGATGCAGTCTCTGGAAAAAGACCGGTGTCATCTCGATCGGATAGGTTCCGGAAGAACCAGGGATCTGCAGGATGACCAGGACAACGGCAAGTGCTTTTCCGATGTGCTTGAAGGTCAGCGCCATTGCATAGATCAGATTGACATACACAAAGGAGCAGAGCATACCAGCGCACACAAATGCAACCGGGTGGACACACTGTACTTTCAGAAGCAGCAGATCGCCCATGCACACAATGAATCCCTGGATCAGTCCGACCACGACAAAGAGCATCCAACGTCCGAAATAAGCAGTTGTCGGAGTAAAACGGGAAATGGTTTCGTCTTTGTCTACTTCCTGTTTCAGGATGGATACCAGGATCAGTCCGCCAACCCAGAGTGCCAGATTAGTGTAAAACGGAGTCATTCCGGAACCGTAATTTTCCACATCATAAAGTATCTTTGAATTGATCGAAACCGGTGAGGACATAAAATCAGAAATGGAATCTGAGTCGATGCCTTCCAGTGAGATCAGATGCTGGTAGGTTTCGGAGCTCTGCAGAGCTTTTAGATCAGCGGTAATATTTTCCAGAGCAGTATCTACGCTTTCAAGAGTTCCTCCGGTCTGACCAAGTGCGTCTGCACTTTCGTTTAAACTGCTCTTTAACTGGGTAAGGATCACCTTTAACTGTGTGATCGTCGGATTTACCCCGGTTAAAGTAGAAGAAAGGCTTCCGCTCAATGTGGCAATCCCGTCAAGTGACTGGTTCAGCTGTGGCAGAAGCGACTGGTTCAGACTGTTTCGGTAATTCTGCAGAGACTGTCGGTTCTGGGCAGTGAGTGTCTCAAGAGAACTTCTGGTATTACTTGCTGTAGTCAGTGCATTTCCTATGCTGGAATTGCTGTTCCCAAGAGAATCAATGAGTTCCTGAAGAGAATCATTCTGTGCCTGGAGTTCTGCAATTTTTTCGCTGACGATACCGGACAGGGAAGAATCACTTCCGATCTGCTGCTGAAGGGCGGCAAGCTTTTCCAGAATTTCTGCATTTTTCTTATTTAAAGAGCTGGCAGAAGAAATACTGTCTCCGATCGCAGTGTTGACCTGTGTGGCTTTTGTCTCAAAAGTTCCGAGCTTTAAGGATGCGGAAGTATAGACATTATTTAAAAGTGTTTCGCCATCTGACAGGCTGGTAGAAAATTCTGTGGAAAAGGTTCCGATTGCTGTCCGGCTGGTGGCAAGCAGATCTGATGTATCTGCAAGGGCAGCAGAACCGGAAGAGGCAACAGCATTTACAGAGTCCAGTGTTTTCAGAGTGTCATCGATCAAAGAACCGGAATCTTTTACCGTAGCCTGGAAATCCTTCAGGGCGTTCTGATAGTCAGCAAGATTCTTACGGGTATCGGTAAGCGCCTGCATCAGCGTAGAATTTGTTCCGTCAAGCTTGCCGGTCAGTGTACCGGCCGATTTCTGCACGATCTTCGCAATGGAGTCAGCGGCAACGGACGAAAAGGTATCATTGATCTGCTGCTGGATCGTGCTTGCGCCGGTGGCGGTGATCTTCGGAGCGATCGCGTTTTTCTTTTCATTAATATAATAGTCGAGCTGTGGCTGTTTTAAATTCCCGGAAAGGATGCTGAGGAGAGACTCGCTGAAATCCTCCGGGATTACAATGGCAGCGTAGTATTTGCCGGAACGGACACCGCTTTTGGCTTTCTTTTCATCAACAAAGGTCCAGCCAAGCTGGTGATTTTTTTTCAGATTCTGTACGATGGTGGCTCCGGCATTCAAATCCATGGAGTCTGTATGACCGCCGGTGTCACAGTTGGCAATCGCCACTTTTACATTTTTTGTATTGCCGTAGGGATCCATGTTGGCGGCAATGTTGAACCATGCATAGAGAGAAGGGAGAATGCAGACGCCCACCATGACGAGAGCAGCAGCAGGGCTACGTAAGAGTCTCTTTAAATCTCTCTGAAATATTTGAAGCACTTTCTTCATGTGAACCTCCTGTGTAATGTCGTTAATAGTGCCAGTATTGAGAATAGTATAGCAAAAAGTGTGGAAAAAATCCATGAGAAAAAATGACGTTCGGTCAGAAATACAATCTGGATAAAGTTAAGCGTAAGATGATATTTGAAAAAACAGTGTTTTATGATATTCTATATTTATCTATAATACAAATAAAAAGGGATGGAATAGAAAGTGTCAATAAAAGTAAAAGAGGTATTAGAGCTGGCACAGTCGAAAGGATGTACATTAGCAGCCGGAGAAGGTGGAATTGATAGGATTGTTCGCTTTGTGGATTGTATGGAAATACCAGATATGAAAGCATGGATGCGCCCAAATGTTTTGTATATTACAACTGGATATGCATATAGTGACACAAAAGAAGAAATAATGAATCTGATAAGAAATTTGTATGAAGCAAAGGCAGCTGCGCTCGCGACAAAATATAGATATATTGGTTGTTTTTTGGATGATGCGATCAAATTGGCTAATGAATTACAGTTCCCAATCATTTTGTGGCCGGAAGATTTGCCTTTCATAGAAATGAATTATCTTGTGATGGAGGCATTGATAAAATCACAGAACAATTTGATGGATAGCATTTATTCTCGAATTGAAAAATATAACCGTCGGGAAATGGATAAAAGATTGTTTATTGATCTTTTGACAGGAAATATCACATGTAATGAAGAAGGAAACTATCGGATCGAAGAACAAAAATGGCCATCACCTCCGTACCAGATCGTTTATATTGAAATTGATGGAATTAAACAAAAATTACATGAACTACAGGAAGAGATTGTTCATGAAAAAATTGAGAAAATCGAAAATATGATAAAAGAATCTTTTGGCGAGGAAAAAGTAATTGTTTTGTCGAATAATGATAATTTTCAATGCATATTAAAACGGACAAAAGAGAAAACTATAACGAAAGAGTATTTCGAGAAGATTCAGAAAAATATTTCGGAAAAGACAGGATATACTGCAGCGATAGGTGTTTCGAGAGTAGAAAATTCCTACCAACGTTTCGGAAAGGCTTATCAGGATGCAAGGGATGCAGTAGAAATTGCAGTGTGCCAGGAATTCAATTCAAAAGTACTTTGTATAGAAGATGCAGGCTTTTGGAGAATCATGAAAGAAATCAGTAAGCATGAGCTGTGTCAGGAGTTTATGGAGGACAAGTTGAATGCATTTATTGAATATGATCAAAAAAATGAAAGTGAACTTTTAGAAACGCTGGAAGTTCTCGTGAATAATTTAGGGGCAAGAAATATAACAGCAAATGCACTTCATTTGCATCGAAATACTTTGATATACAGAATTAAAAAAATTGAAAATCAGACAGGATATGATTTGTCAGATCCGAATAGTATTCTTGAGATAGCGCTTGCGCTTCGAATAAAGAAATTTTTGAAATAAAAGATGCCTTTTCGGGGCATCTTTTATTTCAAAACAGTATGTATCTATTACGAGAAAGGATTCAGTTTTTGGAAATGATTCATTGAACCGTATAAACTTTGTAATTTTTCGAATTCTTCTTCGTCGTATAATTTAAGAGAACGACTGCCAAAGGATTTGGCAACTTCTAACATAAAGCGTGCAGCTTCATCAAGATCAGTCATATGACTGGCTCCGGTTGCACAACCGGGAACAGTTGTTTCTGTTGTGATGGCAATCCCGACTACAGGTGCATTAGTAGCAGTTGCCGGTTGCAGAATACTGTTTAGATGATGAAGATCATTGCCATAAGGAGTGATATCCTGCTGTGTTAATGGAAATACTTTTGGAAGTTTTCCCGTAGTAATCTGCATTAAATCAAGAAGGTCTTCGGAAGTACGAAGGATGTAGCCTTCTTTTACTGTAGGTGAGATTGCAAATCCATTGTGATTGATCACGCGATTTCCTTTAGTAGTATCTACAGAGAGAACTGCGTCAAGTTCCGGTGTGAGCTCTTCTGCATTTACCTGTGCCATTTCTACAGGTGATCCCATAAATGGAACCGGAACATGTGGCGCGGTCGGTGCATCCGGACAAATATGTGTAGAAATGAATACGTCACCTTCTAAAAAATCCCCTTTATTCTGCATATCTAATAATTTGGCAGCAAGAGCAATTGCAACGAGGGCACCATCACCGTCAGATACATACCCGATTCGCTCAGGACGAGCACCAAGTCCTCCTAATCTCCCAAGAAGTCCAATTGTCGGAGCATCGCCTCCGGAAGTCTTTCCGTGAAGACCCGGGATGCGAATTTTTAACATATCTGTAGAACCTTTTGGTCCAACTAAAGGATAAACCTGAATATCCGCATCTTGTTTTATGGATTTTAAATAAGATGCGACAGAGTTGCCGTTTACGTTCTTACTGTCTATAATGTCGAAAGCTTCTATTAATTGTTTGAATAACATCTTAAATCCTCTCTTTCTAACTAAAATAGTTTTTTAATTGACAAGCAAAGTTTAGCATTACTAAATAGGAAAGTCGATATTGTGCGTGCCTAAAAAGAAAGAAAATAGTTGGGCGAAATGCACATGCTATATTTTTGAAAGAATAATAAATGTGCAAAGTGCATAAAAAACAGGGACATTATGGTGCATGGAGAGTGTCGACACTTTAAGAAGTCAATGTTATACTGTAGTCAAATAAGAATTCGGAAGAAACGGAGGAAGGAAATGTGAAAGAAAGAACAGGGACTGTAAATTGCATGATCGCAACTATTATTATTTGCATTATTGCGGAGCTGATTGGTCCACTTCAATTTAAGGTGATGGGGATTGACGTGAAGATATTGACGATGATTTGGGTTATCATCATGGGAATTCTTTTATCTCCAACATTATTAGGAAAAGTGATTCCCCCACTGAAGAAATTTATTAGTAACGCAGAAATTAAACGGGCACCGTTTTTGTTGTCTCTTACATTATATCCGCTTGGAATTATGTTTGGTATCAATGCAGGTCCAAAGGTTGGAATTGTTTTACAGGCAGGTCCTGCTTTACTGTTTCAGGAAGCGGGAAATATGATGACGATGCTGATTGCATTACCACTTGGCTTACTCCTTGGATTAGGAAGAAGTGCTGTGGGTGGAACGTTCTCTCTTTGCAGAGATACGGCACTTGGTATTATCGGAGATAAATATGGTCTGGAATCCAGAGAAGGAATGGGAACACTTGGAACTTATATTAGCGGAAGTGTATTTGGTACTCTCTTCTATTCTTTCCTGGCACCGATCGGGTTAGCAATCGGATTTCATCCTTATGCACTTGCGATGGCATCAGGTATGGGAAGTGCATCTATGATGAATGCGGCTACTGCAGCGTTGACAAATGCAGCGGCACCTATGTATGCAGAACAAATTCTTGCATATTCTGCAACCAGTGGACTTTTAACTGCAGTAACAGGTGTGTATGTGGAAATGTTTTTGGCATTGCCATTAGCGAACTGGTATTATAATCGTGTTAATCCAGGTATTGAAAAATTAAGGGCTAAATTATTTAAAAAAGCATCTGAGGAGGCATAAGATGGAAAATACAAAACAAACTCCACAAGAAAAATCGACATTAAGTAATATTTTAGAACAAATTAAAATAGTATTGGTGATTTATGGAATTGTCATAATTATACATATGGTTTCTATTGGAAGCAAACTTCCGGATTTGGCAAAGTCGACAGTGGTAAGCTTTGTAATGGTAGTGATTGCGATTACCTTGAAAAATGTTGTGAAAAAACCTAATCTTCCAGGATTTGCGTGGGCTACACTGGTATCCTTTGTTTTGACATTGCCGATATCTCCGATTGCAGATTTTATCGTAAATGCAATGAGTGCATATAGTTTTGGACTTGTAGGACTTCCGCTACTTGCTTTTGCTGGAATTGCTGTAGGAGACCAGCTTGAGGTTTTCAAAAAACTCAGCTGGAAAATTGTAATTGTATCCTTTGTGGTTATGGCATCTACTTATTTTGGATCAGCAGCAATTTCAAATATTATCTTATCTTTAAAAGGAATGATCTAAAACCATACAGATAAAATGAGAGGTGAAGAATATGGATAATTTAGAATTAATGAAACAGGAAATCAGTAATCTTGCAAAAGAGAAAAAGGAAGAATTTGAAAAAGTAAGTGATTATATTTTTGCAAACCCTGAACTGGCATTTAAAGAATATAAATCACAGGAAGCACTTTGCAAACTGTTGGAAAGCCATGGCTTTGTTGTTAAACGAGGAATTGCAGAAATGCCGACGTCTTTTGAAGCAGTTTTTGATTCTGGAAAACCAGGGAAAACAGTAGCACTTATGGGAGAATATGATTGTCTTCCAGAAATCGGACATGGTTGTGGACATAATCTGATCGGAACATCAGCAGCCGGTGCAGGAATTGTATTAAAGGAAGTTATGGAAAAGCATGAGATAGGTGGCGTGTTAAAAGTATTAGGTACTCCGGCCGAAGAAAAGGGCAGTGGCAAAGCGATTATGGTTCGCCATGGAGTATTTGAAGGAATTGATGCTGCACTTCTGATGCATCCGTGTGATGAATCTATGCCAGATGATATTTCTTTTGCAGCAATTACATTGGAATTCACCTTCAAAGGAAAACCGGCTCATGCGGCAGCTTGCCCATGGAAGGGAGCAAATGCACTAAGTGGAGTTCAGTTAATGTTCCATGCGGTTGATATGATGCGTTTACATTTTAAAGATTACAGCAGAGTACACGGAATTATTACTGAAGGCGGAGTAGCTCATAATACTATAACAGATGAAGCGAAAGCAGTATTTAATATTCGTTCACTGGAATATGATTATATGATGGAAATGGTTGATGCTATTCGTGATTGTGCGAAAGGAGCGGCAATTGCAACCAGGACAGAAGTTGAAGAAAGACAGTTGGATGAAGTTATCAAAGATGTGCGTAATGATAAGAAACTGGTTCAGTATGTTCGTAAGAACATGGACTTTATTGGTGAAGAGTATATAGAGCGTGACCTGACTCAGGGAATCGGTTCGACTGATGTTGGAAATGTAACCCATGAAATACCGGCAATTCAGTTTTATGTGAAATTGAAAGAGCATGTAGGAACACATACAAAAGAGTTTGCAGTAGCAGCAGGCGGAGAAGAAGGAAAAAGAAATCTGCATGCTTCTGTTCAGCTCTTGGCAATGAGTGCATTGGATGTATTAAGTGAGTAAATAGAAAGTGTATCATTTTTTAGAGAGTTCTAAAAAGTGATACACTTTTTTTGAAATATTGTCTTGACTGAATATTTCGCATTTGTTTAAAAATTCTTTAGAAATGTCTTTTCCATATCTTAACAATCTCCTGTTAAACTATGCTCATAAAAAGATAACGGGAGGAACTAATAAATGAGAGTATTGATTACAACAGACTGGTACGAACCGGTTATAAACGGTGTTGTTACTTCAGTTATGAATCTTTCCAGACAGCTAAGAGAAAGAGGACATGAAGTAAAAATTCTTACATTATCAAGAACATTTCATTCTTATATAGAAGGCGATGTGGTTTATGCAGGATCAATTGGACTTGGATGCATTTATCCGCAGGCAAGATTAAAAATTCCAAAGGCAGCAGGTGACTATATGGAAATGTTGCTTGAGTGGAAACCGGATATTGTGCATTCACAGTGTGAATTTTCCACATTTTTCTTAGCGAAAAGGATCGCATCTGAACTTCATGTTCCGATTGTACATACGTACCATACAGTTTACGAGGACTATACCCATTATTTTTCACCGCAGAAAGTAATATTGTGCAGTTGATGACAAAGAAACTTGCAAATGCGGTAGAAACCCTAATTGCACCCAGTGATAAGATCCGTAAGATATTGGAAGGATACCAGGTGTCTTGTCCGGTGGAAGTTATTCCATCTGGAATCCATCTGGAAAAATATCAGCTATGTAAAAAAGAAGACTGGCGTAAAAAAATCCGTATGCAGCTTGGTATATCACAGGATGCACTGGTGTTGGTATATGTAGGCAGAATGGCAAAGGAAAAAAACATTGAAGAGCTTCTGGAATATCAGCAAGATGCAGCAAAATCCGGGGTGATTTTAGTCCTTGTAGGGGATGGACCATATCTTCCGGAGCTGAAAAAAAAGGTCGGAGAGCTAAAGCTTGCTAAAAATGTGATTTTTACGGGAATGATCATACCGGAAGAAATGGGACGCTATTATCAGGCAGGAGATCTCTTTGTCAGTGCTTCTACCAGCGAGACACAGGGAATGACTTATGCAGAAGCGCTTGCAGGTGGTATTCCGCTCCTTTGCAGAAGAGACGGATGTCTGGAACAAGTTGTGACAGATGGGGAAAATGGATGGCAGTATGATAAAAAAGAAGATTATCTTATGAGAATCCAAGAATGGAAGGGGATGGGTGAAAATGCAAGAGGTAGGATGCAAAACAAGGCTGCTATTTCAGCAGAAAAATTTTCTTCCGGAAATTTTGCCGAAAGAGTGGAAAAAATCTATGAACAGCAAATACGAAAATACCGATATGAAAATGCAGCCTAAGAAACAGAGAAATCTGACTAGATTTTTCAATCTGCTTTCGATAGCCGGACTGGCCGGATGTGCGCTTCTTGCAATCTGGGCATATAAAAACGGCATTTTAAATTCGGTAGATTCTTTGCAGACATTTATCTGGAAATTCGGTTATACTGGAATGCTCGTTTTTATTCTGATCCAGGTTGTGCAGGTTATTATTCCAATCCTACCGGGTGGAGTCAGTTGCCTGGGTGGTGTGATCTTTTTTGGGCCGTGGCTAGGATTTCTTTATAATTATATTGGTATCTGTATAGGATCAATTGCAGTGTTTGGAATTTCAAAGACAATAGGAAGGCCGGTTTTATACAAAATGTTTTCTGAAAAAATGATAGAGAAATATGATGGATGGACCCAGAAGGACGGTAAGTTTTTGAAATTATTTGCGCTGGCAATCTTTTTCCCGGTGGCACCGGATGATTTCTTGTGCTATCTTGCGGGAACTACAAAAATGACGTGGAAACAGTTTACAGCAGTTATTGTACTTGGAAAACCATTTTCTATTGCACTTTACAGTCTGGGGCTTACGACAGCATTTAAGATGTTATTTTCATTATAAAAGGAATAGGGTAAAGATTATGAAAACATATATATACAGAGGTGGGTTTCCGATTGTAGAAAAAAGTGGTGTCGGAAAAGCAATCGAGCATCAGGAGAAAATGCTGAATGCAGTAGAGGCACCGCGTGCAGCCAGGTGGAAAGAAGCAACCGTGGTTCATATGAATACAGTTTTTCCAGATTCGGTGATTGCGGCCTTTATAGCAAAAATGCAGAAGAAAAAAGTGATTTATTATGGGCATTCTACAATGGAAGATTTTAAAAATTCCTTTATTGGTTCTAATCTTGCAGCGCCGATTTTTAAAAAATGGATCTGCTTTTGTTATAATTTGGGGGATGTTGTTGTGACGCCAACCGAGTATTCCAGAAAATTGTTGGAAGGGTATGGATTGAAACGAAAAATTTATTCGATTACTAATGGTGTGGATACAGAATTTTTCAAACCTGATCCAGAGGGGAGAATACGCTTCCGCGCAAAATATCAGCTAACGGAAGAGCAGAAGGTTGTGATATCTGTGGGACATTTGATTGGAAGAAAAGGAATTCTGGATTTTCTTGAACTGGCCAGAATGATGCCGAAAGTACAGTTTATCTGGTTTGGAGGCGGTAATGAAAACCTGGTGACAGCAGAAATCAAAGAGGCGATATCAAAGAAACCGGATAATGTATTGTTTGCAGGATTCGTAAAGTCTGATGAACTGCGTGATGCATATTGTGGGGCAGACGTATTTTCGTTTATGAGTTATGAGGAAACGGAAGGAATCGTTGTTTTAGAAGCTCTTGCCTGTGAAATTCCGACAATAGTAAGAAACATTCCTGTGTATGAAGGATGGCTTGAAGATGAAAAACAGGTATATAAAGCAGAGACAATAAAAGAGTTTCAGGAAAAGATAACTGCGATTTTCAGTCGGGATGTTCGTTTGATGAAAAAGGAAGAACGGAAAATTGCTTGTAATAAAAGTCTTGGAAAAGTTGGAGAACGATTGCTTAGGCTATATTCTGAAATAGCCTGCAAATAAAAAGTCAAGGCTAAATTGAAGAACATTGAAAATTTTATACAGGT
>NZ_JAQEKS010000040.1:0-15679 GCF_027679115.1 Coprococcus sp. TM115-187
CTTGATGAAATTGATGGAAATTTTTGAATAATCAATTTCATCGTCCGACAGGAACCCACTATTTTTTTAGGACGAACTAATACTTGAAATAGTTCAGTTTAGTTAAGGGAAGGGGGAAAAACTATGCAGCTTACAAGTACAACGGATTATGCTATCAGAATCGTATGTTATCTGGCAGCACAAAGGCAGATGATCTCTACATCAGAATTATCTCAGGAACTAAGAGTTCCATCCAGTTATATTCCAAAAATAACAAAAAAGTTAAAGCAAGCAGGAATCATAAAAGCCTGTGAAGGTACAAATGGTGGCTATATGCTGGCAAAACAACCGGAGAATATTTCTCTGATGAAAATTATATCGTGTGTAGAGGAAACAATGGCAATTAATCGTTGTTTGGAAGAAGATCGTTTTTGTTCCAGAAATTTAGAAGATACCTGCAAGATACATAAAATATTGTTGAGTTTGCAGAATACATACAATAATAAATTAGAGAGCGTAAAAGTTTCAGATGTTATCCGCCCTGGAGAAGATGAATATTTTGGACGATTTTATGTTGTGTTAAAACTGAACTTGAAGGATAAAAGCTACGAGTGTGTGTACTCACATATCCGTGAAGTGTATGAGAAAGTAAGAAATACAGAAAGCTATGAAGAGTTCATAAGCCAGTATGTAGAAAGATATGTGTATGTTTCTGATAAAAAAATGGTTCATGGTTTCTTATCAAGTGAAGGATTAGAAGAAAACCTGGTTGATGGATGTATGGAAAAAGATCTTCCATATCGCAGAATTACGGGAAAAGATAAGAATGAATATGTTTGGATGGAAGCAAAAAAATATATAGATGCAAATGAGAATACTGCAATTATTACATTACATAATGAGAAGATTGTCCAGAACACAGTTATAAGAATGGAACAGGAACTCGTAAAGAAAGAACAGGATTTGGCAAAGCAGTATTGGGATATGGTATCACTTTTAACTATTGTATTGAATCATAATCAGATAGTTGAATCAGGGTATCAAGATGATATCAGTTTCTATACGAAACAGGTATATCTTCAATTGCAGAAGAATTATCCGGAATACGGAATTACGGATGAAGAAATTGCTTCAGTAGCCCATTTGGCACCGATTCATGATATTGGAAAGATAAAAGTACCAATTGAAATTTTGAATAAAAATGGAAAGTTGACAGATGAAGAAATGAATGTAGTAAAACAACATCCATTAGTAGGTGCAGCGATGACCCAGAGATTCCCAGAGGGGATAACAACGGAAAAGCTGAACAAATATAGCTATGAAATATGCAGACACCACCATGAAAGATATGATGGATCAGGATATCCAGACGGTTTAAAAGGGAATGCGATTCCGATGTGCGCACAGGTCGTTGGGATTGTTGATGCTTACGATGCATTGATCAATGATCGTCCATACAAAAGAAAATATGGACCTGAAGAAGCAATACGGATGATTTCAAATGGTGAATGCGGAGCGTTTTCTAATCAGCTGATGCAATGCTTTCAGGAGGCAGCAAAGCAGCAAAACTGGTTAAAAAGGCAAAATTAAAGTAACAAATGAAGGCAAAAGATTAGAGGTTCAGATATGAAGAAAAAAAGAAGGATAGAGAACAGAATTATCGCAGTAATACTATGTATGGCTATCTTATTTTCTCAAGTGAATATTGCGGATGCAGCAGATCTGAATCCATCAGGTACTAACACGAGTCAAGTGGTCCTTTCTGATGAAACCAATATGAGCAATGATGAAGCATCAACCGAATCCACAGTTTCAGATGAAATAAATGGCACCATGGAATCCGAATCTAAGGTATCGGAGGAAACAAATGAAAACTCGAAGAATAACGAATCGGAATCTTCCGGTGAAAATGTTAAAGCGGAATCAACAGATAATATAGATGCTTATTATAAGGATAGTAAAATATGCATTTATAATTACGAGCAGTTAAAACAGATTGGTTCAGATGCTTATATTTACACAGGTGATAAGGATGGAAAGATTGGTTCTGGAGAAGTAGTAAAGAGTGAAGGCACAGAGCTGAAATACGGTGCAGATGCTCAGTACATTTTGATGAATGACATCCAGATGAACTCGGAACAGATGTGGTTAGTACCGGATTCATTTACCGGAACTATCACAGGTACGAAACTAGAAGAAAACGAAACACCAACGCTGTATGATAAGGAAACGGATACAATCTACATATACAATCCATATCAGTTAATGGTACTTGCACAGGAAGAATCTGAAACCGAACCAGTTATGTCGATGGATTATGATGCACCACAGTTTGGTATGGGACAGATGATTTATCCGGATGGAGAAGATCAGGAGTATCTGACATACAGCAAGACACATAAATATGTAATATCTGAAAAGTTCAGCTCAGATAAACCGGAGCTTCTTGCGGATCAAGTTACTACTGTATCTGATACCGAGGGGCGTGACTTTAAAGGTCAGGTTGTAAAAACAATTGGAGATAAGACTTATATTCTGATTGGAAATGAAGAACAGTTACGGGAAATTGGTTCTAAAGCTACTGTATATGGAGCGGTGTATCAAGCATATGAAGATGCTGCTTTGAAGTGGCATTTGGATACTGACTCTGATGGAAATCCAATTATGCTATATGGTGGAGATGCTGATTTGTCCAGTAGTCAGAATGGAAATAAAGATTATTCTTTAGGAGCGATTAGCGATACAGAAGCGAGTTTGGGAACACATAAAGCAAATATTCATGGCAAATGTGGAGTAAACCAGGCAACAGGAAAAATCGAACCGAATCTGGACATAGATAAAGCAAGTGGACAGACTTATTCGCCAACTGCCAATTATATTATTTTTCGAGATATTGACCTGTCAAGTGCAAACTGGACACCATTGATGTTTTCAGGAAATATGATCGGTGCAAAAGCAAATGGTCAGTCTACCTTGTGGCAAAATGACGCAAGTGTTACAGATTACAGTAAAGCAACAGAATTGTCAACGAATGTAAATCGACCAGTAATTTCCAATATTACTGTCAATCAGACAGGAAAAATGGATGGCACAAAATACATTGGAATTGGATTTTTTGCGACAGTGACAAATGAAGTCAATGTTGCCGACATTGGTGTCAGTGCAGGAACAGTTACTGTATCGAATATTGAATTGAACAATGTAAGTGTACAAAATAACTCTAACACACACAAGAATACACAGACGTTGATCAGTGGTTTGACAAGTAGTCTTGGGTGGCTGGTAGGTGGATTGGTTGATGTTCTTGTTGGGGCATTAACATTCGGACAGGTAAAATTAAATCTGCATGATACCTTATCAGCGCTTTTAAATGCAAGAGCCGAAGATCCTACGATTTATGCCACTGGCGCATTTGCCGGAAGAATTGTTGGAGATGTTGCAATCGAAAATTGTGATGTGACCGGAACTGTTCAGGTATCGAACATCAATGACCGGACGGGTGGATTTGTAGGATATACAGAAGGAGTTACACAGTACAGTGGTTTATCAAAAGTGTTAGGTGTAACAGTAGATGCTTTATCATCTCTGTTAAATGCAATTCCGGGTCTTGGACTTGGAGATTTGATTACTATTCTTTTGAAAAACGCATTGCCAGTAAGCAAGCTTATCCCAACCGGATATAAAAATGTAAATATCAGAAACTGTAGTGTAGAGGGATTGGCAGGAACTATCGGACAAAACGATAAGAGTTATATCGGTGGTTTTGTTGGACAACAGGTTGGAACGGACATTCAGAATTGTTCCGTAAAGAACAGCACTTATGCGATAACATCAAAAGAGTATGGTGGAGGTTTTTCCGGAATCTGTCGGGATGCAGATATTCAGGGAACATTGAGCGATGTAGGTATTGAACTGGTTCGTGTAACTCAGCCACAAAGTTTGCTTTTGAATTGCAATCTTACGGATAGTAATGTCACAGTAGAAGGCGAGAATTATCAGGGAGGAATTACCGGAGCACAGACGAATAGTTATGTCATTAACTGTGGAGCGACCGGAAGCATATCAGTCAAAGCAAGTGGAAATTATGCTGGTGGTGTTACCGGAATTGCAACAGTTGGATGGGTAACAAACCTTGGCAAAGATGAAGTGGCAAATACAAGTTTATTAAAGACAGTAGGAGATCTTCTGACAAAACTGTTATCCAGTAATCCGGATCAGGCAGGTATGCTGCTCTCCCTTGCAGGAATCGCTCCATCGGCAATTCTTGGATGTAATATGAATTGCCAGATGATATCAGTAGAAGCCGGTAAAAGTTATGCTGGAGGAATTCTTGGAGGTGGAGATGGCGTTTATCTTGCAGAATCCAGTGCCGATTATCTAAATAAACTGTCCTATTGGAAATACGGAGCTTTGGATACAGGAAATGTATCACAAAGAGAAAATATGTTAAATGGACTGGAGAGTGTAAAAGCAGGAGAACATCGTGTCGGAGGAGTTGCAGGAAGTGTAACAACTGCAAGTGTAACTGGTCTTTTAAATAACACATTAGGAGTTGGAAGCTTTCTGGGATTTACAGTACATAGTGTTACAGTAACGGGCGTGGATGCCGGGTATGCAGTAACAGCAACCGGTAATTATGCCGGAGGTGCTTTGGGAGAAGCGATTGGCGGCGATGTACAGAGTGTTACGCTACACCAGTTAAAGTCAGTGACAGCTAAAAACCGATGTGGAGGTTTTGTAGGCTGTGCTGGACCGGGTGATCTTGCCGGGGCAAATGGATTGACAGTGAATCTGTTAGGACTGAATCATTTATTAAATGTCAGCAATCTCCTGTCTGTTGCAGAAGGAATCCGGGTAAAAATCACAGATGCTCATGTTGATGGAATTACGGGCGGATTTACGGTACAGGCAAAAGGAAGTAATGCTGATGGAGAATCGGTTGATTATGTAGCTGGAGGATTTATTGGAAAGAGTAATAGTTGCGAAATCAGTCAGTCAGATGTAAAGAATTTAAAAGAAGTGACAGCAAATGACACAGATGGAAATGCTGGAGGTTTTATAGGAACATCTTCAACAGGTGGACTTGCTGATGTAGCAGATGAGACAGAGATAAAAGCTTTGATCAGTGCGAATGGATTATTAAATGCAGTGAAGTATTTAATCCCTTCCTATACACAATGTACAGTCAGTTATGTGTCTGGTGGTGGAGTAACTGCTGATACAGCCGGAGGATTTGCTGGGAGTTTTCAAAGTGGAACTGTAAACAATCAGGCAGCAGGCGAGGGCAATTATTACAGCGTATACAATCTGGATCATGTCAACGGACAGTCCTATGCCGGAGGATTTGGTGGAAATGTTTATTCTGGAGCACTGGCTCAGGCAGGAAAAGGAATTAGTATTCTTGGAAGTATCAACGGGCTGAATATTAACATCGGAGATCTGGTAAATCTGATCAATGCATATATTCCGTATGTTCAATATGCAGGAATACAATCAAAAGAAGGATTTACCGTTACCGCAAATACGATAAAAGCAGCTGACAGTAATTCCGGAAGTGCCGGAGGATTTATCGGATATGGAAGCGGTGTACAGGTAAGCACCTGTGATGTATCGAACCTGAAACATACAACTGTAACCACACCGAAAAATTTGGAAGATACAGATGGTTCCAGCTACTTTAATACAAAGCAGAGTGCATATGCAGTAACCGGTGCAAGATATGCCGGAGGATACATTGGCTATATGGATATCGGTTCGGCTGCATCAGTTGGAAAAGGCTTGAGTGTTCTTGGAACAGCAATCGGAATCAACGATGTACTGGATGCATTAAATGTTGTGGTTTCAACGGTAGAACATTCCAATGTTACTGGAAATACCGGAGGCTTTGCGGTTATAGCATCTACAAAGAATACAGAGTCAGATGCAAGTGCAGATGATGTACTTGGAGATGCCGGAGGATTTGCCGGAAAGATATCAGGTGGACACATACAGGATTCAAATTCTTATAATTTCTCATATGTGATCGGGCAGATTACTTCGGGCGGTTATGTTGGAGATCTGGAACCAGGAAATGTTGCCAGCGTTCTCGGAGATGCCAGCATTTTGAATGGACTTGTCAGTGTGAAAGATAGTCTTGCATCCGTTGCACAAGATTTTGTACCGACAATCCGGAATAGTTCTACTACATGTATTCCATGTGGTGGCGCAGTAAGAGCAGAAGCAGAATCCA
Source organism: Coprococcus sp. TM115-187 (assembly GCF_027679115.1). Classification (NCBI taxonomy): domain Bacteria; kingdom Bacillati; phylum Bacillota; class Clostridia; order Lachnospirales; family Lachnospiraceae; genus Coprococcus; species Coprococcus sp. TM115-187. The sequence continues at coordinate 6,209 of NZ_JAQEKS010000040.1, forward strand.
CGAAATCTGTTCAGCGGGGATTAGCCGGTGGTTATGCAGGACATAACGAAGGCGGTCATATCTGGGGAAACAATACTAAGAACTGGAAAGGAAACAAATATACAGGACCGACAAGTACCTGTGAAGCAGTTCGTATCCGTTCAGTCTATGGTGCAGAAATTGCCGGTGGATTTACCGGATTGATGGAAGCAGCCGATACCGCAAGTGCAGGCAATCTTTCCCTTTTGTGGGGACTGGTTAAGGCAGACAATATTCTGGGAGCATTGAGTATTGTATACCCGACAGAAGAAAATACAGCCGTATATGGTCCACTTGCCAAGATGGATTACAAGACTTGGAATTCATGGGTGGAGCATGTAGGAAAATACGGTGGCTATGGAAGTGACCTTGCGAAAAATGGAACGGTGGAAAATCAGGAAGCTTTAGATGCAATTTTAAGTAAATATGCTTATGGCTATCAAGTTGTCGCAGGAAGAAGCCAGTATCGGGATGAAACAACATTAGCCAATGGAGGAGCAGCTGGAGGTTATGTTGGTTCTATGAAGACGGGCACCATTACCAACGGAAATGCTTATCAGACAAAAGCAGTAAAGGGATTACGTTGCGCTGGAGGATTTGCCGGAGAGATGGTAAACGGAGGAGCAGCGAACCTTGGAGGAGTCAATATCCTCGGATTAAAATTAGAACTGGGACAGATGCTGAATGTACTGGATGTGTTTGTACCCGTCATTAAGCAGTCTTCCGTGGAGGGATATCAAAGTGGTCTGTCTGTTCAGTCGAATGGAACAGATACCAGAAAAACATGCGGATATGCCGGTGGATATATCGGACGCATGATCGGTGGACAAATCTGGGGAGCTGATACAGCAACTGTCTGTCAGGTCAGCAAACTGCGACGTGTAGATGGAACCAGTTATGTAGGAGGATTTGTAGGAAGTTCCAAACCGGGAAGCGTTGCTTCTGTTAATACGACTGCGGGAGAAGACTTATTAAGTAAATTGCTGAATAGTCTGATCAGTGCACCAGCAGATTTAATTAAAGTTTTGGATGCGACAGTTTCCACCATCCGATATGCAGATGTAAATGCCTGGGATGATTGGGGAATCATCGTAAATGGTGCTTATGCGGATGGCAGTAAAAATACAGCCTATGCAACAGCCGCCGGAGGATTTGCCGGAAGCCTTTCTGGAACAGTATTGGGAAAGAAAGATACCGAAGGTTCAGGACCGGTAGTAAATGGCATTCGATCTGTAGTTGCCGGAGAATATGCCGGTGGATGTTTTGGAATTGCTGATGTGGATGCAGGCGTTTCCGTATCCGCAGACGGCGAAACATCAGTTCTCGGATATCTGTTAAAACTGGGACAGCTTGATGTGTTAGATGCATTTCGGACTTATGTATATTACGGAAGCGTAAGTGGAAGTAATGACGATGGATTAAGTGTATCAGCATTGAAAGCAGTGAAATCCGGACAAAACAATCAGGTAACTTACAGTGGAAATGCCGGAGGATTTGGCGGTGCATTATTAAACAGTACAGTGAAAAACAGTACAGTGGTAGCTCTTAGTAATGTAACCGGACCAAACAGTGTCGGTGGTTTCATTGGTTATTCTGGTAAGAGTGGCGTAGTAGATGTCAACAAATTAAATGTTCTGGGCGATAATATGGGACAGCTTTTAGGCGGTGCACTAGGTGTTTTGGACGTTTTTGGCTCTCATATTGATGACAGCATGGTAACTGGTATTGATGGCGGTTATACCGTACAGAGTACTGGAGGAGAAGAACAGATTGCCGGAGGATTTATCGGATATGCGAATCTGGCTCGAATGGCAGGTTGTAATGCCGGAGATCAGAAGGAGCAGACACATGGATTGAAACAGGTCGCATCCGGTGGAACAGCCGGAGGATTTGCCGGAAGAACGAGTTTTGCTTATCTGGCAGATGTAAAACTGGATTCCACAGTTGTAAAAGCAGTGGTTACGATTTTAAATCAACTTGTGAAAGCATTGTATCTGGATAAGATACAGGAGTCGGATTTATTAAATATCAATCTTGGTATTATCAAAGTACAGGCTCTATGTGAAGGAAATCTGCTTCATGTGAATTTGCTGGGACTTGATATTTCCGTGGCTCTGGTAAAACAGTCGGCAGAAAATAAGCAGGAAACCGATTTTGCAGTGATTACAATCGGAGATTCTACCATCAAGTTGCCATGCAACAGTGATGGAATTATTGATAAAGACAATGATTTAGAGTCTACCATTAGTATCAACTTAATCAAGGCAAACCGGACGAAGATTACAGACAGTAATGTCTATGGTATTTCTACAGGATATGATGTCTATGCCGGTGGTGCCGGAAATAACAATGACGGTGGTACAAAAGACGGACAAAGTGGTGGCTTTGTTGGATTCAACGATGAAGGACTTTTGAAGAACAACAACATGTACTACTGTGATGTGGTTCGTGGAACAAAAGATCTTGTTGGACCATTTAGCGGAAAGAGTAAGTTGGATTCTGTATATGAAGCTAACACACAGGAGAAGGTGGAAGGCGAGAATAATAATTACCGTATTTACAGAAAGCTGGATGTAGCGCTGGATCAAATCAAAAAGGGTTCAGACAAGCTGAATCTAAGCTATGAAAAAGATACTTCCAGTGGATGGGATATTTACACGCTGGGTCATATGAATTCGATAAAAAGCTATGAAACTTTGCAAAATGCAAAGCTGACAGATGATACTTCGTCTACGACAGCAGAGCTTAAAGCATATGAATCACCAGCAAAAGCAGTATTGATGGCAGATACTAAAACAACATTGAACACAGGAGAAAGTGATACTCCGGAGCCATCCGAGTCACAGGATCCATGTGATGAACATATCAAGCTGACAATCAATAAAGTTTGGAAGGATCTAAACAATCTGGATAAAAAACGTCCAGATAACATTAAGGTAACAATATCTCGTACCTGGACAGACAGCAATCAACAGGAACAGACAAAAATTGTTCCGGGATACGAGAGTTACACAATAAATGGTTCTGAGAAAAAATCTACATGGCAGGAGGTGATCAAAGGCTTGCCTGCATATCAGACAGATGAAGATGGAACCATTCATTATTACACCTATTCCGTTACAGAAACGGAAGTAACTGGTTATACAACAACGATAGATAAATCGCAAGATGGATTTACCTTCACAATAACTAATAGACATTTCCCAGGTCTTCCGGATACCGGAGGATACGGAAGCTATTTGATTTACCTGATAGCTGTTCTGCTTTTCCTGGTATATTTCATAATGAGATATAAAAAATGCAAGGAAAATAAAAAAGCAGAAAAACTATAAAAGAAAAATTCTCAAGAAAAGGAGACAATTGTTATGAAGAGAATGAAAAGAATCATGGCATTAATGCTGGCAGCGATTATGATGATGGCTATGTCTGTCACAGCATTTGCCGCAGGAGGAGCAACAGGAGAACACACACTTACAGTTAATGTAAAATCAACAGAACCAGCACAGGATTTGAAAGGTCAGACAATTAATCTGTACAAATTATTTGATGTGACAGAGTCTGGTACAACAGAATCAAAGAACTATGCATATACAGTGAATACTGAAACTGGTTATAAAGATGCAATTAAATCAGCCCTTGGAACATCATTTTCGGGAACAACAGATGAGGAGTATGCAGCAGCTGTTTTAGCTCTTAAAGATACAGAAGGTGCAGTACAGAAGTTTGCAAATGATTTTACTGCAGAGGCACTGACAAAGAATTTATCAGCTACAGCAAATTCTGGAAAAATCGCAGAAGAAAACAAAACATCTTATACATTTAATAATTTAGCAGCTGGTTACTATCTTGTATATGTAACAGGTGGAAAAGAGATTCAGTCTTCTTTAGTTACAGTAGATGCAGATACAAATACTGTAAACTTAAAAACAGAAGCACCAAGCATTACTAAAACAGCAGACAAAGAGACAGTAAGCATCGGACAGGTAGTGAAATATACAGTAACAGGTTCTATCCCGGATACAACAGGATATGCAGAGTATGTATATAAAATCCACGATGAATTATCAACAGGTCTTGATTTTGTAAATGATGCAGCAGGAACAGCTCTTGAAGAAGGTGCTACAACAGTTACTGTAGCAGTAGCATTTGGAAAAGGAAGTACAGATGCAAGCACAGCACCTACAACAGCAACACTTGATTCAACAAACAAGAAAAAAATGTCTCTTGACTTATCTGAATGGGTAAGAGCTAATCAGACAAACAAAGGAAAAGAATTTACAGTTACATATTATGCAAAAGTAAATAAAGACGCAGTTGTAACAGAAAAGAATAATGCTAAGTTAGAGTACGGAAACAATCCAACTGATACAACAACTACAACACCAAGTGAAGCAAAGACACCGACCTATCCGTTAGATATCTTAAAAACTAAAAAAGATAGTACTGTAAAGCTAGATGGTGCAAAGTTTAGTCTTTACACAACAGAAGCTGATGCAAAAAATGGAACAAATCCTATTAAGGTTACAGGAAGCAATGGAAATTATGTCGTAGATTCAACCTCTGCTACTACAGAATTTGAATCAGTTGAAAATATTGAGGGAAAAGGTTACAACCTCCGTGTCAATGGTCTTGCAGAAGGAACATACTATTTAGTAGAGACAAAGGCACCAGACGGATTCAATAAGTTGACAGCACCAGTCGTAATTAAAATCACAAAGAGCACAGATACAGATGTAAATAATTGGACTATTTCCAAAGATGGAACAGTTGAAACTGATAAAATCATCGACATCGAAAACAGCACAGGTTCCCTTCTTCCATCCACTGGTGGACGTGGAGCAATTGCATTTGCTGTAATCGCAGCTCTTCTTGTATTTGGTGTAGCAGTAAGCTTCATCCGTGACAAAAGAAAAGAAGCATAATAATTTTACTAGAGACATAAGATAATATTTAAGGGACGAGCGGTTATCTTCCACGGAAGGTAACCGCAATTCCAAGTATAACAACAGGGAGAATGGAATGAAGAGTAAGAAGAAAAAAAAGAAGATAACAATAAAAGATATTATTCGTCTGATCGTGCTTTTGGTTGCATTCTCCGTATTGTTATATCCAACGTTTAGTAGTTACTTGAATGAAAAGAATGGTTCCAAAGTTGTATCCTATTATGATGAGGAAAGCGTAAAGTTAAGTAAGGCAGAAAAAGAGCAAATGCTGGAAGATGCGAGAGTATACAATAAGGAAATGCTGGGAAATATTGATTTGATTGATCCATTTTCGCAGGAAGATGTGGAAATAGATGCTCGCTATGAGAGCCTGTTAAACGTAGATGGTTCTGGAATGATGGGATACATTCGTATTCCTAAGATTAATGTAGAACTTCCAATCTATCATGGAACAAGTGAAGCTGTGTTACAGGCAGGTGTCGGACATTTTTGGGGTACATCTCTTCCAGTTGGTGGAGAAAGTACACATACAGTTCTGACCGGACATAGAGGTCTTCCGACAAAAACACTATTTACCAATATGGATAAACTGGAAGTAGGGGATATTTTTTACATTAAAGTCTTAGATGAAACCCTGGCATATCAGATTGATCAGATATTAACGGTTTTGCCACAAGAGACAGATAGCTTGTCCATTGAACCTGGTAAGGATTATGCAACACTTGTTACTTGTACACCATTTGCAATCAACACACATAGACTTTTAGTTCGTGGAGAGAGAATACCTTATGAAGAGGCAACAAAGCAAGAGCCTGATACAAATATAAAACCAGAGTTATCTTTTACTGCTAAAGTGCTGATTGTAACAATTATAGTAATTTTTATAGGGTTGATGATAGCTGTAATTTATAGTATACGAGATAGAAAAAGGAGGAAAGTAAGGTGAGAAAGAAGATAAGAAGTATTCACATTATTTTATTCGTTATGCTTTTTCTTGTCGGTAATTTTATAGATATTTCAACAATCCATACTGAAGCAGGAAGCAGAACAGGAAGCATTCAAATTATTTACAAGGGAAGAAATAGCTCAGATAAAGAAGTGACTCTTTCCGGAGCAAAGTTCTCGATATTTCCAATTCAATATATGAAAAATGATGAGCCGATCTGGGAAGATGGTTTTAAAGATTCGGGTATATCGTTACAAGATACCAGTGCAGAATCAAGAGAAAAACAAGCAAAACAATTGTTTGCATTTGCGAAAGAAAATAATATTTCCGGATTAATGCAAGAAACAGATACTTCGGGACGCACGAGTTTTGGAGAATTGGATGAAGGAATTTACCTGCTTGCACAGATTGGAAATGTAGAAAGTGGTACAGATAAATTTGAATCCGCTCCATTCCTTGTTAATATTCCATCTGAAATCAATGGGAATGTAGAATATAATGTAACGATAGAACCAAAAGCTGAATGGGTTTCACCAGAAACACCACCGAACAATCCAGATAAGCCTAAGGATCCGACACCTTCAAAACCGGATAAGCCCAATCCTATTCAGAAAATAATAAATACGGTAAAAACCGGAGATACAACAAATATAGTTGCATGGTTTTTAATAGCGATTGTTAGTCTTGGTTTGATTGTAGGACTCTATAAAAAGAGAAAAATGAAGTAGCTATTATTTAAAGAAAACTGATCCATTGCGGTGGAATCAGTTTTCTTGTGTTATATGGTTTAAAACCTTTCAGACATTAATGTTGAAGTGGTGGTGCAACGGTACGAGAGATATCGTTGTTTGATATTTGAGGAGCATTAAGCAGTGCTGTGAAATTCTGTCTGATGATATCCAGTGTCTTTTGTTTTTTCTGTAATTCCTGTATTTGTATAAGCAGAGAGCTGAAAAGATAAGTGGACAACTGGATGAACTCAAACGAAAAATAGAAGATGCGGAGAATAGCAAAAAGCTTCTTGAACAAAATGAACTTTCTGATAAAATAAAACTAAAAGATTTCTTGGGAATTCAGAAGTTTATTATCTTGGACGCGTGAATGCGACCTGGCAGGTAAAGGAATTCGTTATGCCGAATACGGATAAGACAGCAGTGGAGATCGAATTGGTTCTGGATACACCGGTGAGAGAAGATATTTATGAATATATTGTAAATGGATAAAACGAAAACACTTTAACACTACTATACAATAGGAGATAACTACCATGAAAACAATCAGAGTCGTTGCAGCAATCATTCTTGCTGACAATAAAATATTTGCAACCCAGCGAGGTTATGGAGAATTTAAAGACGGCTGGGAATTCCCCGGTGGAAAGATCGAACCAGATGAAACGCCAGAACATGCCATCATAAGGGAAATTAAAGAGGAATTAGATACGGAAATCGAAGTCATTCAGTTACTTGACACCGTAGAATATGACTATCCAAAATTCCACCTATCAATGGATTGTTTTATCTGTAATGTAAAATCCGGCGATCTGATCCTAAAAGAGCATGAAGCTGCCAAATGGCTCACCAAAGAGACTCTTTACAGCGTAGACTGGCTTCCGGCAGATCAGGCGCTGATTGGAAAGATTGAAAAATATTTAGAGGAGCATGCTTAATTATGCCATTACAAATCGTCAGAAATGATATCACAAAAATGCCCGTAGACGCCATTGTCAATGCCGCGAATTCTTCCCTGCTCGGCGGCGGTGGAGTGGATGGCTGCATTCACCGTGCAGCAGGGTCAAAGCTTTTAACGGAATGTCGCACATTAGGCGGCTGTCAGACCGGAGATGCAAAGATTACAAACGCCTATGATCTGCCTTGCAATTATGTCATTCACGCAGTAGGTCCTATATGGAGAGGCGGACAGTTTCATGAGCGGGAGCTGCTTACTTCCTGCTATGAAAAATCCCTGGCGCTTGCGAAAGAAAAACATTGTGAAACCATAGCATTTCCACTGATTTCTTCCGGAATTTACGGCTATCCGAAAGCTCAGGCGCTGAAGGTTGCAATCGACGCGATCAGCGCATTTCTTATGGAAAATGATATGACGATATACATCGTCATTTTTGATAAAGCAGCTTATCGGATCAGCAGCAAACTGTTTTCTGATATTGCATCTTATATCGATGATCATTATGTAGAAACACACATTAACAAAACATCCGAAGTAATGAGGCGCCAGAAGCAGTTCCAGGAAATGGATCTCTGTGAAAGCATATCTTTACCAGAGCCATCAAATGTACCGTTAAGTAAGGCTGCAACTTTGGAAGATGCCTTGCAGCAAATGGATGAAAGCTTTTCTGAAATGCTGCTTCGGAAGATTGATGAAAGTGGAATGACCGATTCTCAGTGTTATAAGAAAGCCAATATTGACCGGAAATTATTTTCCAAGATTAAAAATGACAAGTACTACAAACCATCCAAACCGACCGTTCTTGCATTTGCGCTGGCACTTGAGCTTCCGCTTCCGGAAATTCAGGATATGCTGATGAAAGCAGGATTTGCCCTGTCTCATTCCAGCAAATTTGACGTAATCGTTGAATATTTTATTTTGAAGCAAAATTATAGTATTTACGAAATCAATGAAGCACTCTTTGCCTTTGATCAAAGTCTGATTGGAGGCTAAGAAGAAAATAATTTTGCACACAGCGTTATTCGCCTGATATGATTCTGTAGAAATTTTCTGATCCATAAAAAGTGTCGCTTTTCATGCGACCATTTCCCCTGAAAATGGCAGTATCCTATAGTTACAAACAAAATAAGCCATTACTTAGGAGGAAATTTAGTATGAGAAAAAATCTGACAGAAGTTGTATTTATTTTAGATCGCAGCGGATCCATGAGCGGACTGGAAAAGGACACCATAGGCGGCTTCAATTCTATGATTGAAAAGCAGAAAAGAGAGGCAGGGCAGGCGCTGATTTCTACCGTGCTTTTTAACAATAACAGTAAAGTCCTTTATGACAGAGTAGAGGTGCAGAAGATTCCCTCTATGACAGAAGACGATTATTCTGTGTACGGCTGTACGGCTCTCCTGGATGCGATCGGCGGTGCTATCCATCACATTGGAAATGTCCACAAATATGCGCGCACGGAAGATGTACCGGAGCATACCGTTTTTATCATCATGACAGATGGTATGGAAAATGCAAGCCATATGTACAGCAATGATAAAGTAAAGCAGATGATCGAACGACAAAAAGAAAAATATGGATGGAAATTTCTCTTTCTTGGCGCAAATATTGATGCGATTGAAACAGCCAGTCATTTTGGAATTGACGCAGATAAAGCTGCCAATTATCAATGTGACTGTGAAGGAACTGCATTGAATTATGAAGTATTAAATGATGCCATATCTGCTGTTCGGTGCAATGCAGCGCTTGATTCTAGTTGGAAAAAGCGGATTGATAAAGATTACAAAAAACGCGGGCAACATAGCCGCGTAGATTGATGAAATCGAGTAGGAGGCGGTGACTAACCGCCGTCCTCTCACACCACCGTGCGTACCGTTC
>NZ_JAQEKS010000041.1:0-12345 GCF_027679115.1 Coprococcus sp. TM115-187
ATACTGCGTACTCATCAGTCATAACTATTTCTCTCAATATAATATTTTGCCGCTTCCTGTAAAGACATCCCTTTCTTTCTCGCTTTATCTCTCACACTGCTTACAGAGATACTTTTCATTCTGCAAAAGGAATTGATTGATTCATATACACTTCCATCCTCCCAGATAAATTGCCGATTTTCCGTAATCTTTCTAATATAATCAATTGCCTCATCGTAATCGCTGTCTTTATTCCGAAACCTATAAGAATGCACAGATTGAACATTAATATTGTATTTTTCACAGCACTCTTTCAAATTTTTATACTCATCACCTCTATAGTAAAATGCATCCGTTTCCAGACTTTGCTTCCTTCTCAGACAATGTCGGAAAGCTTCTTGGATCGAACAGTTCTTTCGCCACGCTCTATTGCGTACTGCTTTTAATGACACATCAAATTTTGTACAGCATGCCGACAAAGACGAGTATAAAACCGACTCCCATTCAAAATAATCCTCCATCTTTTTATTATAGTAATATTCAACCGCCTCTACTTTACCCTTTTTCGTTCTCCACATATAACCATAAACGCTGCTGACATTTATACCAAGTTTGCGGCAGCAGTCACTCAAATCATGATAAATACTATCCCGGAATACAAATGTTCTGGAATCTATTTTTTGTCCTTCCTGCTTTTCAATACGATTGATATAAAATTTCAAAGCTTCTTCTCTGGATATTCCGTGCCGTTTTGCGTATGCCGACACATAAGATGCATTGCATCCAAATGCTCTGCAACATGATGTAAATGTAATATATTCCTGTCCGCAGAAATACATTTTTCGTTTATTATGATAATTCAGATAGCTGGCAAATGCATGCCGCAATAGAAAATGTTTTTTTCTCGCATATCTTCTGACGCAAACCGATTTAATATTGTAAGCCTCACAACAAGCTGCAAAACTATCATAAGTCACATGGTTATATGTAAAACGATTATATTTATAATACTGATAATAATGGCTGAGCGCCTCCTCTTTTGATATTTTATTTTTCTGCATATAAGTACATAGGGATTTATAGTTTATATTGTAATAATCGCAGCATTCTTTTAAATCTGTCCACCTCACTTTCTTAAAATAAAATATACCTAGTTTTTTCAAATTTCTGCAATATGCGATTGCTTCTTCAGCTGTACACTTGTGGATTCTTTTGTAAGACATAACAGATCCATATCTTACTTCATAGTATTTGCAACACTCACGAATACTCTTCCATTTCTTATTAAATGCATAGAAGATATATTTACTGTTATTGATATTCATAAATTGAAACCTTCTTTTTATTTCAATGTATAAAATACCTGATCTCAGGAAATTGTATAAATGATTTTGCAGAAACGCAAAATTTAGATTTAACAGTTGAAAAGATAAAAATGAATTGAATTAGAATAAAAAACGGAATAATTATACAAACATAGGGGAACTAACATTAAAGGTTACACAATATGCATGAGTATGTATGAGTATGCATTTGGGAAAAAGCATTTGTGACCATTTTTTGACCATGTACTCCAATGTACTCCACAACACTACAGTACACTCCATGCCGTTGTCAGAACTTTCAGACAACTTTTCCGACCATAAAAAAATCCCTCAACCACGCGCTTTATCGCGTTTTTGTAGGGTTAAAATTATCAGGCGGTCGGTGTTAGTTCCCCAATCATATCAAAATCTCCTTATTTTACAAGGGTTTCAGCACTTTCTGTTTTTTTCTACACGGTTTTTACACGGTTTTCTAAACTTTCGTACTTTCTTCCCTAATAGCCTTTTGCATATTTATCCGCGTGTTTGTTATAATTATTCTCTTTTTTATCTGTCAGCCTACGAGAAAACCATCGTATCTTTGCTTCCTCGCAGGCTCAGTTATTTCCATTTGTAACTTCTAGGTATTTTACATTTTTTCTCGTATTTTATCAAATTCTTTATTCACAAAATTCTCCTCAAGGTGTGTATAATATTTCATCATTTTTATATGTTTATGCCCTATATAAGATTTACATCTTTCATACTCTCTTATATAGTTTTGTACAGTCCTAGGTTTCACTTTTCCAACCACATATAACTCCATCCACTTATCAAACCAATCATTTAACGTTTTTTTGCTGGCATCAGTCTGCAATCCTAGATTATATTGTTCTAATATTTTTTCTCTCTTTTGTTTTACTTCTTCTAGTCTTTTACTGGATGCATATATAGGTTTGTCATTTCCTTTAATATACACACGTGCTTGATAGGTTCCATTTCTCAGTTGAGTAATTCCTTTCCCCAACTCTTTCCCATTTAAGGCTTTAGCCATGATACTCATCCATCCTTTTTCTTCTTTCTAACAGACAGATGACTACCTATTTGCTTACCTGTTCCATCTTAACAAATTTTTAAATTCTTTTCAAGATAAGCTAAAAATTCAACATCTATCTGATAAGAAAATCTCATTTTATTTTTCGGTTCCCAGAATAACAAATAGTCCTTATTATCACTCCCTTCTGTTTGAATATGGCATAAAGCACAAAAATTGGAACCAGGTTCCAATTTTCGCACATAATCCTTTATTATTTTTATGTCATACCTTTTTCTGTACACAAATATATTAAGCCGAAACAAATCTAGCATTTATGCATACAAATCAAATATCTCCTGAATACAGTTTTTCATTACTTCATTGGGCAAATTTCTAATAAACTCTTGCTGCCACTCATTTCTTATTTCGTATTTATCCTGTAACACATATTTATCCATAGAATTTCCACATACTAAATTCTGCTCAACAATATCCGCAAGTTTCAGTAGCAGATCTTTATACTTCATTTCAAATACAAATTTATATTCTTCAAATCCAAACGCTTCCAGCAAATAAGTAATTCGCTCAAAATTATATAAATCCATTATTTTTTCATCACAAATTCTCTTTCGGTCTTCCAAACTACACATACCAAGGAATAACAGCCTTTGCTGTTCTGCACACTTTTCCATATCTTTCTCCATATTTGAACTACATTGTATCTAATCTTTGCTCTCTTGTTATGTTTATTATAGTCGAATATTCGGCAATATGTAAGGTAATTGAAAACCCTATAATTAAATATAGAACACGCATGAAAGAGGTGATACATTTGTTTACCTATGCCCCATTATGGCAGACATTAAAAGATAAAGGTATTTCTCAATATGAATTGATCAAAACCTACCATATAAGCACTGGAACTGTTTCAGATTGAACGCTGCCAGACGGACACCAACAGAAATCAAAATCGACTTCGCAGTCTTGCCAGTAACAAAATGTCAATAGTTTTTTAATCACTTTTTCAAAAAAGGCAAAAAAATAGAACGTATAGTTAATTTCCATACGCTCTATCTCACATTTCATTTTAAATTTTTGAATTCCACAAACTTGAATTTCATGAATTATCGCTTGCCTTAAACTTGCTGACACAAATCATTTAGTTTCCAATCCATTCAAATAGAATTGATATAACAAATACACCAGAGAAAATATACCAATTAACAAATACGCCACATTTTCTTTTAAAGATACTAGATACGATGAGAATACAACAAAGCCAATAACCTTGATTACCGCTTTAATTTTTCGATTTTCAATCTTATCAATTTTACAACAGATAAAACGTACTCCAATAACCATAGGAGAAAATAAGATTGCAATCAAAATTAATATAATATTTTGCTTATTAAAAATAAGCTTTGATAACTGTTTTTTCTCATTATCCTTGATGTCCAAATACTGGTATAGCAATATAAGAGAGGCTTGGTCAGGAACACTTTTTCCCAATTCCCATTTCGAAATTGTCTGTCGCGTAACAAAGACAACATCAGCCAGTTGTTGTTGGGTTAAGCCCTTTTCAATTCTGGCTGATTTAATCAAATCTGATATTTCCATAGTTGTACTCCATTTATTATCTGTTTTTAATAGTGTCGCATAATGTTATTGCTAAACAAGCAACTATTACAAGAAAACTCATCTGATGTTTAATAACAACGCAAAATAGGCTAATTGCCAATAACATACCGATAAAAGCAATCATACTATACTTGTATATCCTAGGATGTTTTTGGGATAATGCATTCGATATTTTTACAATTACTGCTATCATAGGAATAATTAATACCCCCATAACACCAAATAAAATTCCAGTTGCAACAACACTCATTTTGTTTTTCTTTAATTCCTTCAACATAAAAAGAACCTCCTTTGTTTTTGATACTTTGATATTAAAAAAGAATTCTTTTTATGTCACGCAACGCTTGTGAAAACAGGCGCAACGGTAACGATTTTCATTCTGGTCATCGAAAGCAAAATTCCGATTCTTCGTTCTCTGCGACTTCCCAATAAACGGGAATTTTACGCTTTCTTAATTGGATGTCTAATTACAGTTTTCCATTTTTCTGGGGCAACCTTTCTTGCATCAGACATATAAATCTCGTGGTGCAACCTATCTTTGTTAATATCATTAACATATCCATTTTGTTCTAAATAAGTATCCATAAGCGCAACAGTTGCTGGCTCATTATCAAAAGAACCTATATGCATAATTTGAACGCATAATCCCTCATCAATCGTAAGATACTCTGCTGACGAACAATCAAGTTTCTTCTTTTTCGTTGCTGTTTCTACCGCCCAGTCAAAATCAGCTTTAGAAATGAAATCAGGCAAACGGATAACAGAAATCCAGCTGAAAGCAGACTTATTTGTATAATCTACACTCTCGACATCATCCTGCCACCAAAAACCTTCCAATGGCGGAACAACATATTCAAAAAATCCTTCAATTTTATAATCAGTCTTGTAACTCATTTTTAATGTGTATGCAACAGCATATAGAACACTGATTGCTTGTTGATATGCTCCGCCTTCTTCATTTGGATTGCCTTTTCCTCTAACTGCAATATAATTTGCCTTAGGTACATTTACAATCTCTGGTTTGTTCTTCGGCATATAGAATTCTTTATACTCTTTTTTAAAATCAAAAGCCATAATAACCTCCAAAATTCCGATTTTCTCAATTCTCCAAACTTGAATTTATTTGGAAGATTTTATTATCCATTCATCAAGAAATTTCATTTGTTCATCCGTATGAAACCAATGCTCTCCATTTTTCATAATAGAAAGTGTTGAATTAGTCCTCTGTACAAATTCAAATATCGTTCCATAAGCGGTAAGATTATCTTTTTCACCATACAAAATGTGCGTTGGGATTTCCCATATAATAGGATTTTCTCTTGCATAGCAAAGATAATCCCATGAAAGAGTCTCTCCAAAGGTTGTCTGAATTTCTTTTTTCTCTTTGAGTTCATCCTCTGTAACATTTGCCCAAATCATCATATCAGCAATAAGCCTTTCCATATCTACAACGGGCGAAATAAAATATGCTTTCTCTATTTGCTGATTTGATAAGGCATTGATAGCAAAATACGCTCCAATGCTATTGGCAATTACTTCAACCGTCTTGTAGTTTCTATAAATTGAATTAAAAAGTAATGGAAATTCTTCTTTTGCTTCCCATGGAAACTGTGCAGTATAGTCGAGACCAATCACATCACAATTACTAAAGAGCGGTTTGTAATGAATAGCTTCTTCAGCATTACCACCTTTTCCATGTATATAAATAACTGCTTTATCCACAATAGTTATCCTCCACAAATTATAAGTTATTTACTTCTCTTCATACTTTTTAACGATAACTAAACTATAAGCAGCCATAATTACAATTGTTTCCACCATCACACCAATAACCGACAACAGAACGTATGGTGTATTTTGACCTTCTAACAGCGGAATTCCTAATATAACAAAAATGATTCCATAGATTATAAACAATAGTCCGCTCGCACGATTGTAACCTTTCACATCTTTTACTTTTATTGTTTCGGTATTAGCCCAGAATCCAACGGGATTCTTAGAAAACATATCTTTTATTCCTAATCCAATTATAAACACTCCAAAAAGTGACCATATAACAAACCCAATCATATTGTTTCTCCTTACAAACCGCATTAAAACCATAATGAGACACATTCTTGTATTTCCCAAAATCGAGATTTACTAATTCTACAAATTCCGATTGAGATTTCACCTGTTTTAAGCAATTTAACAACTGTTATATTTTGTTATTAAATTCTCCGCAAACCCTTGAAAACACTGAATTTATCACAGGCGAGCTTTCCCTTATTGTTTCCCTTGTGTTATATCGTCCCACCAGTGTTTACGAACTCTGATAAGGGAAAATACAAGGGCACAAGAGGTCCGGTGGACCTCTGCTCTGTGCCGACCGAAGCGGCAGCGGAGACCAAAAAAATTATATAAAATAGTATAACATAAAATAAAAGTGACATGGTGAACTGATTGAAATGCTTCTGATTTTTGTAGCAAATAATTGATTGAACGATAAGGAGATAAGATACGATGAGAACAATATTTGCAGAATACAATCCCGGACGAAACAGCATTGATGTTTATACCTCTGTTGGCTATATGCTCCGCATTGACTGTTGGGAAGCTGAAAAGGACTTAAAAACCACATCAGGATCAGACTGTGCATTAAACGCACTCGCCATTGATGATCCTCTTGAATATGCAAGATTATATCTTGATGGAAATTTGCAGATGTGGGTAGATGCGGAAGACTCATTAGATATTTTTTAATTTTTAAACAAATACAACAGTTTAAATAACTATTAGCTACAATATTTCCGGAAAATTCATCATGGGATAAAGTTGGCTGGGTAATTTCAAATCTTTCCAAAAGTTTACACCCGCACTTTTCTCCATCCGACAGCATCTGTACAATTTCCAGCCGGTTCGCATCGCCCAAAGCCTTGCATATCAAAGCCACATCCATTGCATTCATATTGACACCTCACATTGATCATTGTCTATGTTCAATATAATATATACATAGATATTTGCCAATGTATGTGTTTTAAAAAAGAGAATCAAGTTTTTGATTCTCTTCATACATTCATTATAGCTTTTATCATCCATTTTATTTGCCCCAAACAGCCGCTGCATTCGACCTTACAAGCAGTTCTTCCACAGGCAGACCAATCGGACAAATATCATGACAAGATAACGACTTCCCGCATCCCTCAAAATATTTCTTCTTATATTCAGCAGAAATCTCATTCAAATGAGTGCTTTCCTGTTCTTCATTCAGAATCCGAAATGCGTTGACTGCAGCAACAGCGCCTGCGAAAGTCCCATTTGCAGAGAAGTTAGGACACACTTCAAGGCAGCAGCCACACATCAGGCAGCGTGCCGACTGGTATCTCGGTTCATGTGTCCACGAACTCATATAAGCTTCACTTTCAAGCCAAAGGTTCAGTTTTTTCAAATTTTCAAACAGATTTGACCGGTCAACGATCAAATCTCTTACAAGCGGAAATTTGCTTAAAGGTTCCAAGGTGATTGTAGAACCTTTTAACATATGTAGAAATGTAGAGCATGCCAGCCTCGGACGTTCGTTAATCAGCATGGCGCAAGCCCCACATTTTCGCACCATACAGCTACATTCCCAGCTGATGGGAGTAACTATAGTTCCTGAGTTATCTTTCAAAGGAGTTCTACTGTTCAATTCCTTTAGAACAGTGGCAACAGAGCTGTTTTTGCTTCCGTCAAACTCAAATTCCTGCCAATAACTGTCTGCTTTCTGACTCTCCTGCCGCCTGATTCTTATTTTATATACCAAGTGAATCACCGCCTTTCTGGAACAGGTACAAAGGAAATCTGTATCTGCTTTCCATCAAATCTGGCTACCGTTGTTTTAAGGTAATCATCGTCATTGCTCTTCGGATAATCCTCCCGCCAGTGTGCACCACGGCTTTCTTTTCTTGCAAGAGCACTCTTTAGAACTGCCATGCCAAGCAATGGAAGATTTCCTGTCAGCGCTTGTACCGTTTGAATCCCATTTAACAACGTATTCTCATTTCTGACAACGCCCATAGTCTCCTGCATCACTTTGTTTAATTGCTTTATTTCTGAAATTTGGGACGCTGGTGGAAAATCTATCTGTGTCGCACAAGATAGATCTACTACATCTGCCTGTTCGCATGCTGATTTTGCCGCAACACGTCCTCCGTATAACGCTCCTAACAGAGAATTTCCACCAAGACGATTGGCACCATGATATTGGGCACAGCATTCTCCGGCAGCGTAAAGATTCTGAATCGGCGTTCTGTGCTGCTCATCCACCAGAATGCCTCCCATAAAATAGTGAATTCCCGGTAAAACAGACACCGGTTCCTTTCGTATATCTTTATGCAAATAGGTCATACAATCGTCTGCCAGACCAGATAGCTTATTTGAAATAATCTCCTCCGATATTTCCGTCATGTCAAGAAATACCTCTGATTCATGGCTGACCTTCCATATCTCTCTGGCGGTAATATCTCGTGGCATCAGATTTCCAAGCTCCGGGTATTTTTCCTCCATGAAATACCATTGTTTTCCATCTTTCATGGCAAACAACCTGCCACCTTCCCCTCTGGCCGCCTCGCTGATGAGCATGCGTTTTCCACCACATTTCACAGTTGTCGGATGGTACTGGATCATCTCGCCATTTGCCAGAGGAACACCAAGCCGGAACAATTCTGCGGTGACTTCTCCTGTATTGCTCAGCGAACCCGTTGTATTTCCAAACAATCCGTGCATACCACCGGTGGCAACAATAACCGCATCCCCCGGTAATTCCACAGTCTCCTGACTGTATTCATCCCTGATTACGCAGCCACAACAAATATTACCACACAGACGAAGTGTTAGGAAAGAATGATGGCTGAACCGTTCTACCATACCAGATGCTTCTTTCCTGCGAACAGCGTCTATCATAGCTGTCATGATCTGCTTCCCGGTATCGCTCTGTGCAAAAGCAGTCCGTTTCTTTTTCTGCCCGCCAAAATTTCGCAGATCCACATCATCATAGCCACTCATGTTAAATTTAACTCCAAGTTTTAGCAGCCAGTGCACCAGCTCCGGTGCTGCCTGTGTCATTCCCCAAACTGCATTTGGATCTGCCAGACCACATGCTGCCTTTATTGTATCTGTAAAATGTTCTTCGGGACTGTCGTTTTCATCTTTTGTATTCAAAGCTGCGTTGATACCGCCCTCCGCCATAACAGACTGTGCCCGCTCTGACGGAAGGGAGGAAACCAGTTTTACATTGCATCCATTTTCCGCTGCCTGCAAAGCCGCTGAAAGTCCTGCCAGTCCAGCACCTATAATAATAATTGTCTTACTCATAGATATTGCCACCCAATATAATAGAAAATAACTGCGCCCGCTATAAACAGAAGGAGCACCGAAAGAATCAAATATATATCACCCCTTCGTTCTTTATAACTGATGATTCCCAGCGATACGAGCAATGGGCGGATATTGATAAAAATATGAACAAAGATTGCCGCCACGAACAAAAGCTGAGTTACCATCTTTACCGTTGTAAAAGGGAACAAAATATATGTCCCATTCTGCACCTTTCCAAACAAGCCAATATGGAAGAACAGCAGGATCAGTATTGCCAGCCCACTGGCTCGTCTCGCCCAGAATATGGCGTTCTGTTTCAGATACATTTTTCCGGATTGCTTCGCTGTCTGTAAACTCTGAACTGTCAGGATGACACCAATCACCGTATGCACAACAAGAATACCAACACCAATCCATGCAAGAAGTTTCCCTGCGCTACTTCCAACTCCGTTCAGCATAAAGCTTCCCATGATTCCATGAATCATAAAAATGAGAAGCATTAAAACAGACAAAATCGTATTCCATTTTCTCATAAATTCCCGCTCACCTCATTTCTTCGCTGTCCATGATCATATAGTCCATCTGTGTTAGCGTTGTAACGTCAATAAAATCATCCGATGCCAGGAATACATCATACTTTCCACTTACCACTCTTGATAGCATCATTGTGTTACTGTACTCTTTCAGATCTACGAAAAAACCGGCCTGTTTCAACTTGTCACAGAGTTTCTTAGCATAACTGACAAGCGGATAATCCGTCTCAGATACATATAACCGAAAACTAATGTCCGTTTTCATGAGATCTGTTTCATTTGTTTCCGAATCGTCCAGTGCCAATTCTTTTAATTTATTCCGGGTGTTCTCGTTGTCGAGACCATCTGACATCATATTAATACCGAGAACATAAGAGCCTTCCAACTGTGCGGCGGCTTGAGCCGCCTTTTTTGACTTCGGTGTTGCTCCTGTGACTGCATCAATCATAGAAGGCGGTGAGTGCAAAAGTGCACCGAAACCTGCAAGAAAAACAATTGTAACTGCTAACAGAATCAATTTCCGTTTCACATTGCCACCTCGTTTCTTATTTTTTCAAAATCCTCATTGCGTTCAAGACGGCAATTATGGTAACGCCTACATCACCAAATACAGCTTCCCACATTCCCGCAATACCAAGAGCGCCAAGAATCAGGAACACACTCTTAATCCCAAGAGCAATCACTATATTCTGCATGACAATCTGTTTTGTCGCTTTTGCTACTTCAATCGCGTCCACCAGCTTAGACGGTTCATCTGTCATCAGAACTACATCTGCTGCTTCAATGGCCGCATCCGAACCAAGCCCACCCATTGCAATACCAACATCTGCACGGGCAAGGACAGGAGCGTCATTGATACCATCACCAACAAAAGCCAATTTGCTTCCCGGTCTCTTTTTACTATCTAAAAGCTCAACCTTTTCCACTTTTTGGTCAGGAAGCAGCTGTGCATAATATTCATCCAACTGCAATTCTTCTGCAACGGACTTCCCAATTTTTTCATCATCACCGGTAAGCATGACTGTTTTTTCCACGCCGATATGTTTCAGGTCAGAAATTGCTTTTTTACTGTCCGGCTTCACTTCATCTGTTATCAAAATACATCCTGCATATTGACCATCTACAGCCAAATAAACTTTTGTACCTGCGTTTTCACAGGTTGTGTACTCTATACATTCTGTATCCATAAGTTTCGTATTGCCAGCAAAAACTTTCTTTTCCCCTGCCATTACACTGATTCCATATCCTGAAATTTCCTTATAATCAGAAATCACTGACTGATCAATTTCTTTTCCATAAGCAGCAAGAATGGATTTTGCAATAGGATGGTTAGAAAAACTCTCTGCCTCTGCCGCATACTCCAGAACCTGTTCTTTTGAAAATCCATTTGCAGGCAAAATATCCGTCACATTGAAAACACCTTTTGTAAGTGTTCCGGTTTTATCGAACACAATAACGCTGACATTATTAAGTGCCTCTAAATAATTGCTTCCTTTTACAAGAACACCTCGTTTAGATGCTGCACCAATGCCGCCGAAGAAAGTCAGCGGGATTGAAATAACCAATGCACATGGACAAGATACCACAAGGAAAACAAATCCTCTGCGAATCCACTCTGTCCAGCCTCCGCCAAGAATGATCGGTGGCAGAATCGCCAGAAAAGCTGCTAAGATTACAACCACAGGTGTATAATAACGTGCAAATGTAGTAATAAAATTTTCTGTTGGTGCTTTTCGGCTTGACGCATTTTCCACAAGATCAATAATCTTTGAAGCCGTAGATTCACCAAATGCTTTTGTTGTCTTAATCATTAAGACACCCGTCTGATTCATACAACCGGAAAGTGCTTCGTCTCCTTTATGAACACTTCTCGGAACTGATTCTCCTGTTAAGGCGCTTGTATCCAGCATAGAATCTCCATCCAATACCACACCGTCTAATGGAATTTTTTCACCAGGCTTTACAATAATAATCTCACCAATGGAGACATTTTCTGGAGATATGGTAATCAATTCCCCATTTCTTCTTACTGTAGCAGAATCTGGACGTATATCCATTAAGTCTGATATAGATTTTCTTGAACGCTTAACAGCCAATGACTGAAAAAATTCACCTACCTGATAGAATAGCATAACAGCAACTGCTTCTGGATATTCACCAATGACAAAAGCTCCAATCGTAGAAACACTCATCAAAAAATGTTCATCAAATACACGCCCCTTTGAAATGTTCCTCACAGCCTGCCATACAACATCTCCACCAAGAATAACATAAGAAACAATGAGAAAAGCTAACTCGATAGGCAGTGGCACTTTCGCAAAAACAGTCAATGCCATACCAATGGCATAGATTGCTGCACCAGTCGCTAAACGAACTGTCAACTTCTTATCCTCATTGTTATAGGATTCATTGGCCTCCTGCTTTTTTTCCGGTATATAAGATTCCTGTACAATTTCAGAAACTTCCACATCTGGCTCATGGCTATGAACAATCGTTTCAATCTGACTGGCTATCGTAT
>NZ_JAQEKS010000042.1:0-9989 GCF_027679115.1 Coprococcus sp. TM115-187
CATCCATGCATTTCCCCACCTTCTAATAACATACTTTACACATTTTGCCTTTTCTATTCCTCAATATTCAAGAAAAATATGTCTTTTAAAAAACTAATTTTCCTAAAATTACTTTTCTATTTTATCTTTTATTCTAACACTTATCCTACTGATTTCAACCATCTATCCCTATTTGCCTCATCATCAAAAAATACTTTTTATTTTAAATTATTTTTCTATTTTATTTATTTACAAAAATTCAAAGAAACTCTTCGATTTCCACGATCCAATCTCCCCTTTTTTCTTTCCATATCATCAGATACACCTTAAAATCCACCAAATCTCTTGCAGCAGAAAACGGCTCCTCACGCACAAGCGTCACTTTCTGCCCGTTTATCTCCAGTTCTTCTTTTCTTTGCTCTGCTTTCTGTAAAACTTTTTCGTACTTCTGGTTAAATTTCTCTCCAAAATCTCTTCGTGGATAATTTTTTGCTTCTTTTGCAAGCTTTTTATCCAGCAGGTCAATCATATCTGCATGGCTTCTTCTGTGTAACAGCCTTGCAAGCCATCTGCTCATCACTTTTCCGTGATGCTTCCGGTAAAAACGAAGCCACCTTACCATGCTTCTGTCCCCTTTCTCCACAGCAAGCTCTTCCATTACATCCATTGCCTCTTCGGTCGGATTCCACGGATCTTCCATCGGGACAATATATTTTGCCGGAACTGCCGGATAACAGGTATAGTTCAGCGGAGGAAAATGTACCAGTTTTGCAAGTTTCCGTTCGGTATCACTTGCCGCCTCTTCTCCAAGGTATTCACATTTATCATTCAGAATCGCCAGACGATATTCCAGAATCCGCAGATACTCGTACCCTTTCAACCAGAAATGTCCTATATCTCCGTAATTATAGAGATTCATCTCCAGCGAAAGATCCTGGAAGAAAATGGTCACAACCGTTTCGCCCTGATATACGACAAGTACATATTCTCCATCCTCCTGGCTTAAAGTTGCGTCCAGCTCTCCTTCATAATCTTTCTGATAATGTCCGGTCATTCTTGCACCAGAGAATACCAGAAAGCTTTCCACTGCATCATTCATCAGATACACCAGACGCATTTCATCCTGGTTTTCCACATCTTTGTCTGGAAACAGAAGTTCAAACTGATCCTGACCGAGTAACTGGGCAAGCTTCTGGAAGGCCTCCGGAATTTCTTCATATGCACTTTCTGTATCCATGAACGCTTCCTCTGCTGACATATTTTCCTGTATTTCCAGTTCACTCATCTATTCCTTTTCTCCTTCATTTGCCTCTTCCATATCCACACAGGCAAGTCCTATGTCCTCCACATAACTGACACGGATCACTGCCTGCGACCAGTTGAGGCTGATCCTGGCAGCCTTCTGCTTCTCTTCTCCGGCTTTCCGGAGCAGATCCAAAAGTTTCTCCAAAACTTCTCTTGTCAGATAGCCACCTCTCCACTGAAAGGTCAATGTCCTGCCCTTCTTAGCCGCTTGCAGCGACCGTTTATAGACATCTTCTTCTTTTGTAAAGGAAAGTTTCTTCTCCCGATAATAAAAATGATCCCCATTCGTACAGACCGGTGCCGGTGCGATCAGCGGTTCATGATCCCGGAAAATCTTCTTGTCGTCCAGATTGAAATAATCATAGCGGATCTCCTGTCCTGCCGCACTGTGTTTACCAAGCGTATTGTCAAAAGTTGCATCCAGATGATAATATGTACCACCAATTTTTACGATATTCCAAGTATGACGGTACTTGATCCCTTTTTCCGGATTGTTACCACAGACTGCGATCATGCACCAGATTCCAAGCGTATCACAGAGTACTTTCACAGATTTTGCAATTCCTTCACATACGCCAACTCCATGTCCAAGTGGACCGATGATCTCATGGGAATACGCCTTTTTCAGCTTATCATAAGTCACATTATCACAGATAAAATCATGAATATATTTCTCCTTTTCCCATTCAGACAAATCTTTTGCCGCCCGCGCAAGTTTTTCTACTCTGGAGGACATTGCCCTCTGATGCTCCCGGATTTTATTCTTGTCAAACAGATACTCCGGTACAAAGATCAGATTCGGAGAGTCCTGATAGTATTTATACTTATATCCTGTCATCCAGAAAATCTCCGGATGATCCAGCCGAAGCCTGAAAAAGACATCATAAAGCTCCGCACTTTCTATGCGCGGTATCTGAAATTCATCCGCAAGTGCATTTGCTCCCTGCATGATTACATGGTATGCTGCCTGCTGCTGTTTCGTCATTTTGGTATAATAGAATGGTTCCATGAAAGTCCTCCTGCGCAATGTTTTGATTCTCCTATTATACATTTTTTCACGAAAACACGAAATGTTTTTCCTTGCTTTTTAACGAAAAGCAGAAATGTTTTACGCTAGTTTTTAACGAAAATAGAAAATGTTTATACCCATTTCTTAACGAAATCACAAAATGTTGGCCCTTTTCCACTTCTTTCAGACACATAAATTCCCTTCATTACTTATATAAAAAGGCTCCATATAACAGTTTTTACTGCTACATAGAACCTCTTCCATTCTTTTATTTCTCAGTTTCACTTGATACAATTGCCGGAATCCGGATCGTAACGATCGTACCTTCGCCCTCTTTTGACCATATCTGAAATCTGTATTTATTTTCATAAATATAGTCCAGTCTTTCTTTAATATTTTTTATACCGATATGTTCTCCTCTTTCCATACTTGACAGTTTACGCTGCGGTTTGCTTAATTCATCTAGTTTGTCCTGAGACATCCCTGCACCATTATCTTTTACAATAATCTCAACTTCATCTTCTTCCATTCTGATACGAATCGTAATGCATCCGTCTATTACTTCGCCTTCTTCATCCGTATTACATAGAATTCCATGAAAGAACGCATTCTCTACAAGTGGCTGCAAAATATTTTTTGCAATCAGATATGGCTCAACCCCCGCTTCGATATCAATAACACTTTTAAATATTCCTGTATATCGATATTTCTGAATCAGTAAATATTCTCTCACTACTTTAATTTCCTGCTCTACTGTATCATAAACATTATCCACCTCTATACGTAGTCTGTCCCTTAAAATCTGAATCATAGCTTTATTCACTGCAATCACATCTTCATTCCGGTTTTTCTGTGCCAGATATGTAATCATATTCATGGTATTATAGATAAAATGTGGATCCACCTGCGAAATCATCAGACCATACTTCAGTTGCTGCTCTCTCTTTTCCTGTTCGACCATTTCAACAATATTTTCCTGCAAACGTTTTGCCATAACATTAAATGAAGCGCCTACTTCTCCTATTTCATCTGTTGAATTCACCTCAATTCGTGCATCCAGATTTCCTTCTGCTATTTCATTCATTTGTTTTGATACATCCGTAAGCGGACCGGTAAAATGATTTACAATCGGGATCATAACTAACACAATTCCAAGCCCAAAACATAAAATCAGTATTTCTAGCAGAAAAATCAGTGAACGGTTATTGTCCAGAATATCTTTTCTGCTCTGCCTGCAAATAATCTTCCACCCATCTTCTTCTGAAAAACGTACTGTAGTAATCCCATCTTCCTGCTGCCAATAACCTTCCTTATAGCTTTTTCCATACTTCATGTTTTTCAGAGTTGCGTTTACATCTATTTGTGTTTCCTTAACACTTGGCTGTAAAATCTGATTATTTTTATCAAGAAACAGATAATCGTTACTGTAATCTTTCATCTGGTTTGCAATATAGTACAACTGGTCAAAAGATGCTATAACAGTAAGATTGCCTTTCTGCCCATGATATATATATTCCATCGTATATCCATAAACCATGTTAAATATATTTCCAAATGCTGTATCTGATTCCCCGTCATAAGCAAAAGGATTCAAAAAACTTGTCTTTTTCCCTTTTAAATCTAATTCTTTTATTTCACTACAAATATGTTCTTTTACTTTATTCGAAAATCCTACTGTTGAAAAATCATATATTTTATCCGCCTTTTGGACATCCAGATAAATCCCGATGATTCCATATGACTGAATTTTATTTTTTACACCAAGCTGGGATAAAAAAAGACTTATTTTCGCATTATTTGCTTCATTCGGCTCCGACATATATTGATCTATTTTCTGAATAAGTTCTGGTTCTTCTGCCACAATCTTTGTAAATCTTACCAGCTCTTCAAAATTCTGATCTAACTGAGACATGATCTGCTCATTCAGAATCATGGTATCCTCTCTGTCTTTCACACTGATATTTCTATATACCAGTTCCGGTAATGCCATGAGCAATATTCCCATAATTACCAAAAACACACATAATTGTGCTATAACCAATTTATTTCTTAATTTCATGACCTCTTCTACTCTCCGGCTAATAATTTCCTGCGATATTGGTTCGGTGTCAGTCCTGTATATTCTTTGAAAATTTTACTGAAATACTGACTGGAAGTAAAACCTGTCTTTTCTGATACTTCATAAACCATATATTCTTTATCCTGGAACATTTTCTTTGCATTTTCTATTCTGACATTATTGATAAAATCATTTACCCGTATTCCAGTTTCTGTTTTAAATTTCGTTGATAACCAGGAAGACGTCACACCAACATGCTCCGCAACTTCTGCTGCTGTAATACTTGCATCACCATAATTCTGATTGATATAAGCCATTGCATTGATTGTCACATCGGAATAAATCATTTTTTCTTTCTCATTTTTCATTCGACAAATTTCTTCTATCTTGTATTCAATATATGCCTGAAGATCTGTTACTTTTCTAAAATCATAAGAACTGCATCCCTCGGTCATCAAAAATCTCTGACCGCTTGTTTCTCCAATCAGTTTTCCATCAAACAAACTAAGAGCCTCCAAAATATGTTCTATATATTCCAAGTATTCTGTAACATTCTGTTTTTTTTCTGTTTCATGCAATCGGTTTTCTATTTTTTCAATTTCTTCTGTTTTTCCCTGTTGTAAAGACTGATAAATTTCTTCTGATGAAATTCCTGACAGTTTCTTCTCATTTTCCTCTTTTCCGTCATAACGCAGCTCCTGTAACTCTACTTCATTTTTTAAAATATTATTTTCCAGTTGTCTTTGATAATTTGTAAAATTAGACCGGAACTGCCTTACCATACTTCCATGCAAACAATAATATACATGATACAGTTTTTCTTCTCTGTTAATATATTCATACAGCTTTCTTGCAAAATCATAAATTCTGTCATTTATTTCTTTTTGTGAAACAATTCCTTTTCCGAATTCAAGCAAAATCAGATATTCATCTTCGTTTACCGGAAACCTGGCCCCTACATGAATCCCAGTATTTTCAGATACATTTTCGCACGCTCTTTTTATGAGCCGATTATCCAATGTCATCTGATTGTTATCAAGTGGAATATATTTCTTTAAAATCTTCGGAACCTTTCTTTGAGAAACGATAATATAATAATATTTCTTATGCAAACCTATATAATCATTTTCATCAAGAATATCTTTATATACCTCTTCTGAAATATTTTTTCTAAATAATTCCTCTAAAATTGCTGTAATTGTATACTGCTTTTTTGCTTTTTCTTTTATAATTTCTTCTTTTAATTTTAGTATTTTTCTTAAAAATCCATCTTCCTCCAGATCACTTTTTAAGATATAATCATCAATTCCTAACCGGATTGCCTGTTTTACATAATCAAAATTTTTATATGCTGAAAGGAACAGAATATGTGTATTTCCACCATATTCGCGAATTGCATCCCCTAATTCCAATCCATTTAATCCAGGCATCTTTACATCTGATATCACCAGATCCGGTCTGTGTGTCTTGTAAATTGCAAGTGCCTGTTCTGGATTTGTCGTTACCCCGATCAATTCAAATCCATGATACTCCCAATCAATAATATGCTCCAAATACTCCAGTGCCAGCTTTTCATCATCCACTAACAATACTTTTATCATATTTTCTTCCTCCCATTATGCCCTGTCAAATGCTGTCTATTCCGATTATACAGCGACACCCGGAGTATCGCAAGCTGACAGGATGCGTATACTCCGGGTGTCATTTAAATTATTTTTTATTGTGCGTTTGTTCTCACAAGCTCTTTTTTCAGCTTTCGTTCACTGATAAAGTTCATTACTCTCTGGTTGTTGTAAGTAAAGATCATAATAACCAGAAGGAAGATTCCAGATGCTGTATCCTGCAGCGAAGCTGAAAGTCCCATGCTGAGAAGTCCTGTCGTCAGCATATTTAAAATAAAGTTTCCGATAAAGATTCCGATTACCAGATTACAATACTGTTCAAGTGCCAGTCCAACATAAATTCCAAGCATGCAGTTGAAAATAATATTCGTACTTGACATGTACATCGGCGTATCAATTGATCCCTGTATAGAAATCTTCAAAAGTGCCGCAACTCCAAGGAATAATGATGAAACTACATAGCAGAGGAATGCTGTTTTCTTGGTATTGACACCTGAATTTTTTGCAATTCTCTGTGAACTTGCACATGCTCTTACATTATATCCAAACTTTGTATAGTTGAAAATGATGTAGAACAGTACAAACATGATCGCAAAAATAATCAAACAATACGGAAATCTTCCAAGTGTTGTAATTTCTCCGTTAATAGCTGTTACCCATGAAATACTTGCCAGGTTGGATAATGTCTCATATACCATGCAAACACCAAGTGCTGTAACAATTGCCGGAACTCTCAGTAACATATACATAACACCTGAGATTGTTCCAAGTACAATGCCCGCTCCAACCACAATCAATGCAAATGGTATCAATCCGATTCCGTAAAGATATACCATTTTTGCTCCGAACATTGCCGAGAGCATTACAACCGCACCTGCACTAAGATCCATTCTGTTACACAACATGTTCGAACACATTGCGAATGAAATTAGCGTAGGGGCCAGCGTTTGCTTCAGGTTCATAATAAGACTCGCCGGTTTTCCAAATGCTCCGCCGGAGCATATGAAAAACAGAAGATATACAAATACCGGGAGCATAACGACTTTGCATACATTTTTAACTGTATCTGATTTCGTTTTCATACGCCTTCCCTTTCCATATCCGTTAAAGTAGTAATTTATTTTCCATGTCTTGCAATTGTATCTTCAATACTGTAGTTCTTGCCCATTTCAAGCAGCTCATCAGAAGATGCATTTTTATTTTTTGATTTAATCAGCTGATCAACTTCATCTGTTGTCCATGCATATACACCATCATTATGAAGGTATGTCATGTAATCAGAGAATTCCTGACCAGATTTACATACAATAAAGTTAACCGGTACTTCTACTTTGTCAAGAGCATTTCCTTCCAGTGCATTGTAGATAAGTACGAACGGGAATACTGCATCAGCATACTGTCCACCGATTGCACATACTGTTTCACCATTGTCAAGACTTCCCTGACAATTTTCTGAAAGGTCACAGAATGCGATCTTAACCTGACCTTCACGTCCTGCTGATTTGATTGGTTCTGAGCAGTATTCAATACCAAGAAGTGTAATTGCAATACCATCGATAGAATCATCTGCTGCAAGGAAATCTTCTACTGCTTTTGTGAATTCAAGGCCTCTGTATTCACCAGCTTTTTTAACTTCCGGATGATCTTCAAATGCTTTCATCATACCTTCCCATCTTCTGTCATGGCAGGTAATTCCAGGTTCATAGCCAATTGCTGCAATGTTCTTGCATCCTGAATCAATAAGGCTTGTTACGATTTCATATCCTGCATCGTAATCTGCTTCATAAGATCCACCAACAAAGTAATCACTCTTGTAAACCTGATCTTTGATGCTTTCATCAATCTGTGACCAGCCTACACCAAGATAAACTTCATTTTCTTCACAAATTTTTAATCCCTGAAGGACTGCTGTTCCTGAGAAGTTTGTTGTGATAATACCATCAACACCCTGTGCACAGAGGTTTTCAATTGCAGAAAGATATGTTTCATCTGCAAAGTTTTCAATAATGTAATAGTTAAATTTTACACCATATGCTTTTCCAAGATAATCTGTGTATGCTTTGTATTTTGCGCAAAGGAAATCTGTTGTTGTATGGATAACTACACCAATTGTGTATTTACCATCCGGATCTCCACAAATTTCATCCTGACCTGATTTGTTTCCCCAGACTTCCTCTGTCTTTGCATCTTTTGTCTCTTTTGAACTGCTGTCTGATTTCTTGCTTCCTGAAGAACCACCACAACCGATTACAGAGAATACCATCATAACTGCTAATAAAACAGCTACTGCTCGTTTAATTCTTTTCATTTCTTTTCCTCCTCTTTTTCTCCTTGTTTCATCTGTTACTCCAGTACACCATCTTTGTTCTTTACATATGTAAGGAATACTAATAGTAACAGTACCAGTCCCTGAATTCCTTCAACCACACGTTCGTTAACACCCAGGATAATCAATCCATTTCTCAAAAGGATAACAGAAAAGCTTCCGACCACAGCTCCGATCATTTTTACTTTAGAACCTCCGGACAATGGCACACCTCCAAGTACCAATGCTGTGACAACGTTCATTTCCATTCCCTGACCAGTTGAAGTACTTACACTTCCGGCTCTTGCCATAAGGATAAATCCTGCAATACCTACCGTGATACCACTGATAATGTAAGCGATCATTCTGGTTCTATTATAATGGTATCGTAATTTAAGACACTTCAAGAGACATTTCTTAATGAATCTGATATACTGTAAACACTACAGAAAGAAGGATTATTATTATGTCTCGAACAAGAAGAAATTTCTCTGCCAAATTCAAATCAGAATTAGTGATTGAACTGCTCAAAGGAGAAAAAGACTTAAATACAATCGCAACCGAAAACAATATTCAGCCGAATCTTCTCCGCAACTGGAAGAAGGAGTTCCTCGATAAAGCATCCGTGGTTTTTAATGACACACGAGAGGATAATCTGAAAGAAAAACTCGCTTTAGAACGCAAGGAAAAAGCTGAATATGCGAAAAAAGTTGGCCAGCTCACCATGCAGGTGGATTGGTTGAAAAAAAAATCTGAAGAAACACTTGGACCTGACTACGAGAGTAAATTTAGTCCAAAACCTTTTGAAGACTAAAGAACTTCCAGTTAAAACAGGGGCTACACTTCTTGATATCAATCGTACCAGTGTTTATTACAAGGGCATGCCCATATCTCAGGAGGAGTTGGATTGCAAATCGATCATAGATCGATTACACACGGATAATCCGGCCTGGGGAGCACGACAACTGTCTGCTCAACTGAAGAAGCGTGGGCATCAGGTTGGTCGCCGGAAAACGCGCCGTTATATGAATGAAATGGGGATTGATCCAATTTATCCAAAAATGAACCTTTCTAAACGTATGCGACAGGCTAAAGTCTGCCCGTATCTGCTACGTAACGCCGTTATCGACCGTCCAAATCAGGCATGGTCAATCGACATTACATACATCCCCATTAAGCGTGGATTTCTGTATCTGACCGCTGTGATTGACTGGTACAGCCGCTGTATCGTTGGCTGGGAAGTCGATGATACTCTGGATACCAGAATGGTCATAACTGCGTTAAAAAAGGCGTTTATAGTGGCAAAACCTGTTATCCTGAATTCAGATCAGGGCTGTCAGTTTACAAGCAATGAGTACATGAATTTCCTCAAAGAGAACCAGATCCGTCAAAGCATGGATGGTAAAAGCCGGTGGGCTGACAATATCATGATTGAACGATGGTTCCGAAGCTTCAAGTACGAGGAAGCATATCTGACCCAATATAACAATATCAGAGAAGCACGGAAGGCAATCGGTAAATATGTGCACACTTACAACTTTGAACGTTGTCATTCTGCACTCAATAATCAAACACCGGCATCCTGCTATTATCCGATTCTGTTACTGGATGATCATGCAGCCTAAGGGGGGATTTTCTCCCCTACCCAGTTACATATATCAGTTCATTATAAAAAGCTTAGATTTTTGTCTTGACAACTGAACCACTATA
>NZ_JAQEKS010000043.1:0-5840 GCF_027679115.1 Coprococcus sp. TM115-187
GGGACCATCTACATTGATCCGGATGAAGAGACCATGAAGGCTATGACCGAAAAGCGCGAAGAAGACCGCAGACAGAAAACACTTCTGGAAGAACTGAAGGGCAAAGAGAATGTCACCCTTTCCGGACAGAAGATCAATGTCTATGCGAATATCGGTAATCTTTCCGATGTGGGCGCCGTACTTAAAAATGATGCAGGAGGGATCGGACTTTTCCGAAGTGAGTTCCTGTATCTGGAAAGCGAAGATTTCCCGACCGAAGAACAGCAGTTCCAGGTATACAAACAGGTTGCAGAAAATATGGCAGGCAAAAAGGTCATTATCCGTACCCTGGATATCGGAGCAGACAAGCAGGTGGATTACTTTGGACTTGACAAAGAAGAGAACCCGGCACTGGGATACCGGGCAATCCGTATCTGCCTGACAAGACCGGAGATCTTCAAGACCCAGCTTCGTGCCTTGTACCGGGCATCTGCTTACGGACAGATCGCCATTATGTTCCCGATGATCATTTCGGTAAAAGAAGTGAAGCAGATCAAGGTGATCATCGAAGAGGTCAAAGAAGAGCTTCGTGAGGCAAAGATCCCGTTCCGTGAGGATGTGGAACTGGGAATCATGATCGAGACACCGGCTGCCGTTATGATGAGCCGTGAGCTTGCAAAAGAAGTGGATTTCTTCAGCGTAGGGACCAATGATCTGACCCAGTACACGCTGGCGATTGACCGTCAGAACCAGAAGCTGGATGCCTTCTACGATCCGCACCACCCGGCAGTCCTTGCAATGATCCGCATGGCAGCCGAAAATGCCCACGCAGAAGGCAAATGGATCGGAATCTGCGGCGAACTCGGAGCTGACCTCGAACTGACAGAAGAATTCTTAAGCATGGGATTAGACGAATTATCCGTATCCCCTGCAATGGTACTTCCGCTCAGAAAGAAGATCCGGGAAACCAAATAAAATCTATTCACAGATTTTGTGATAATCACATCAAAAACATCAAACAAACTTACGGGGCTAAGCACGATTCATCGTGCAACAGCCCCGTTCTGCTTTTATTTGTTTTTTGCGGAAGCTATTTCACACCCGTCAGAAAACAGCCAAATTTGCGTTCCCTTTTTCTCAACCTTTTTTTGACTTTCCCCTCATTCTCTGCTAGGATAAAATCAGAACTTAAAACTCGTCTTCGGGGGAATCAGATATGTACAGAGTAAGCAAAATTTTGAATAATAATGGCGTGATCGCAATCAATACAGAGGATAACCAGGAATACGTCCTTCTCGGTAAAGGAATTGGCTTTGGAAAGAAGGTCAGTCAGCGTTTTGAAGTGACAGAAGATACAGCAACTTACCGCCTGACCGAACAGACAGACAGAGGATCTGCCAAATCTCTGGTGCAGGAGATGGATCCGGAATTTTTGGAAATTGCAGATGAGGTGATCCGGGAAGCAGAAAAAGTTTTTGGAAAAGTAGACCGCCGGATCATGATCCCGCTGGCAGATCATATCTCCTTTGCTGTTTCGCGAATCCGGAATCAGGAGCAGATCAGCAATCCACTGACAGATGATATCAGAGTACTTTTTCATAATGAATTTCAAGCAGCATCCGTGCTCAGAGATATTTTGCAGAAGAGAATGCAGATCACGATCGATGAGCATGAAATCGGATACGTGGCACTTCACATTCATTCAGCAATCGAGGATGAAAAAGTGTCTGTGGCAATGCAGACGGCCCGTGCAGTGAGAGAATGTATTGAGATGATCGAAAAAGAAACAGGAAAAAAGATCGATGTGATCTCGCTTTCCTATAATCGTCTGATGAACCATATCAAATATATGGTAGCACGTGCTATGACGGGGGAGGATCTTCGTATCAATATGAATGAATATATAGAATCCAAATTTCCGGAAGCGTATATGACTGCAAAAAAAGTCTGCGATATGCTCGGAAAGAGTATTGGAAAAGAACTTGATGAGATGGAAATCGGGTATCTGGCAATGCATATCGAACGAATCTACAGTGAAGAAATAAAGGCATAACAGAGGAACCGGCTTTTGCCAAAAGATTGACACTACGGGGAAACAAATGGTATAATCGAACCAAAGTTTAAACACTAGTCTAAGGAGAAAGGTTGGTACGGTAATGTCTACAAAAGAACAGATGGAAAAGGTGAAGGATATTGTTGTGAAACTCCGTTATCTGGAGTGTATGGATAATATCATTTACTATGACAGATGGAATAACTGCCCGAAGGACGGATTTGATTATGAAGGGAAAGTCGGAGCATATCTGACAGAGCTTTCTAATGAGAAACTGACAAGCAAAGAGATAAAAGAACTGGTAGAGTCACTGGAAGGAGAGACAGCTTTTGATTCAGATACAGACAAAGGTATGGTACGTTATCTGATCGGAAAATATAAAGAAGCAGTACAGATTCCGGCAAGCCTGCAGGGAGAATTGAATCAGGCAAATGCAGATGGACAGCTGGCATGGGGAAAATGCTATGAGGCAGATGATTTTGAAAGCTTTAAGCCGGTACTGAAAAAACAGTTTGATTTACAGGAGAAGATAGCAACAGCGATCAATCCGGATGAAAAACCATATCAGGTTCTGGTGAACCGGTTTGATAAGGATTATCGTCTGGAAGAGATTGATGCAATTCTGGCAAAAATCAAAGATGCTGTCTGCGAAATTTTAAATGCGGTAAGAGAAGAACAGAGTAAGATTGATGATTCCATTCTGGAATGTGAAGCAGATCATGATACAGTACTTCGTATTGTGAAGAAAGCGCAGGAGATCCTGGGACTTGATAAAGATAAGAGTACTTTATTTGAGATCCATCATCCGGTATGTGTCTGCACCGGACCGCGTGATTCCAGGCCATCCACAAACTGTGATGAGCTGATTCATGCGATTCTGGCAGTGGTTCATGAGACCGGACACGGACTTTATAATTATAATGCGAACGATGAGGTCGCAGAAAGCGGACTCTGGGGCGGAATTGAAGGTGCAATGCACGAATCCCAGTCCAGATTCTACGAGAATCATGTAGGAAGAACCAGAGAATTCTGGGAGAACCTGTACCCATATCTGCAGCAGGAAGTTCCAAAATACAAAGAGATTTCTCTGGATACATTCCTTGCGGCACTCAATAAAGTAAAACCGGGACTGATCCGTCTGAAAGCAGATGAGCTTACCAATACCCTGCATATCATCATCCGTTACGAAATTGAAAAAGAATATTTCGATGGAAAACTGACAGTGGATACAATTGAAGAAGCATGGAACAGAAAATATCAGGAATATCTGGGATTTACGCCAAAGAATCATCAGGAAGGAATCCTGCAGGATGTGCACTGGGCTTCCGGATGTGTAGGATATTTCCAGGGATATGCACTTGGAGATGCTTACGCTGCACAGTTTGCTCATAAGCTTCTTACTGATTGTCCGGATGCATTTGAAAAGCTGGAAAAGGGAGATTCATCTGCAATCGGAAACTGGTTAAAGGAACATATTCACCAGTACGGACAGACCTATTCTGCGCGTGAGATGCTCAAAAAAGCAACAGGAGAAGAGCTGAATACCGATTATTATATTGAATATCTGAAAGAAAAATATTTACACTAAGCGCAGGAGGATTGACAAATGAATAAGGAATTTTACGCAGGAAATCGTAAGAGCCTGTATCAGAAACTTGAAGCGGGATCTTTGGTGGTTGTATTCAGCGGACATGCACCGATCAAGACCAATGATGAGAATTATCCGTTTTTTACAAATCGTAACTTCTTGTATCTGACAGGAATCGAGCAGGAAAATATTGTACTGATGGCTTATGTCGGAGAGGGAACAATTGAAGAAACTCTGTATATTCTTCCTCCGGATGCATTTACAGAACGCTGGACCGGAAGACGTATAAAAGAAGAGGAAGCAGAAGAACTTTCAGGAATCACGAATTACAAATATGTGGCAGCATTCCGGAATGATCTTTCCAGACAATTATTTTCTGGCAATGTTAAGAAAGTTTATCTTGATTTTGACAAGGTTTATGAAAATACGCCGGCAGTAGAAGCATACCGCCTTGGCAAGTATCTGAAAGAACATGCTCCGTTTGTTGGACTTGGCAACCTTCATCCGATCATGAAACAGCTTCGCCTGATCAAGAAACCATGTGAGATTGAGGCAATGAAGAAAGCGGAAACGATCACAAAGGCCGGAATCGAAGCAATGATGAAAGCATCTAAACCGGGAATGTACGAATACCAGTATAAAGCAGAATTTGATTATGCACTGGCTCAGAGGGGAGTGCTTTCACCAGGATTTCCGTCTATCATTTCATCAGGAAAGAACAACTTTAAAATTCATTACTATGATTATCGCGGACAGGCCCAGGATGGAGATATGATCCTGAATGACGTTGGTGTTGTATGGGATTATGAGATCAACGATGTATCCAGGGCATTTCCGTGCAATGGAAGATTTAATGACCGTCAGAAATTGCTTTATGAGTGCATTTACAATACTTCAGAATATATGTTCAGTACACTGAAACCGGGTGTACCGCTTCTGGATGTGGATAAGATCATCCGTAAATATACATTTGAACAGTTAAAAGAAGCAGGAGTATGCAAAAATTTTGAAGATATTGGGACTTACATGTGGCACGGTGGAGCACATCATGTTGGATTTGATGTACATGACGTAGTAGAAGGAAGCGGACTTGCTGTACCGGGTGTTGTATTCTGTGTAGATATCGGTGTTTACCATGAAGAATGGGGCATTGGATTCCGTCTGGAAGATAATTGCCTGATCACAGAAGATGGATGTGAAAATCTGTCAAGAGCAATTCCGAGACAGATCGATGAGATTGAAGCATTTATGGGACGCAGATAAATAGAAAACAAGGAAAGAGGGAGCTGTATAGAAAATTACGGTTCCCTTTTCCTGAAATATGGAGAGCCAGGATATGGAAAATAGAAAATCACGGAAAAGTACATTTCTTTATGTAATACTATTAACTTTATGTGTACCACTTGCATATGTATATCTTATTCTTGTTACGGGACTGCTGGATAAAATACAGGAGGGGCATATCGGATTAACGTTGATGATTGTGTTTCTTCCACTGTTTTTTTATTGGGGACTTGTGGCAGTTGTGGGAATCATAAATATTGGACAGTCATTTAAGATATACAAAACGGGAAATCCGATTGAATGCGTGAACCGCATGCTGATCCATAAATATGGGCTGGTTGTCTTTTTCTGTGTAAATTTTCTGGTTCTGTTCATTTATTATTTTTTCATAAGTATGGCAGTGCTGGTAGGAAGCAGGGGAGCCGCGATAATCTTTGCTCCGGTATTGCTGCCGTGGCTGATTGCAGCAGTCGTTTTTTCGGTTGGTGCAACATGGCTTGCTATTTTACCGGGAAGCTTTTATGGGATCCAGGTGATCCGTATGACCTATAAAAGTGGGAAAATAGGGTTTGCCGAAGCAGTTGTACATACGGTATTCCAGTTTTTCTTTCTGTTTGATGTGTTGGATGCAATGTATCTTGCAACGGAAAAATGGGGAAGAGGGAAAAAGAGTTCTGCAATTATTGGGTGTGTGTATCTGTTTGCAGTTTTTGCAACCATATATCTGATAATTAAAATGAAATCAATGTTTTAAAATACAAGCAGTTGTATCAGAGTGTTGGTACGGCTGCTTTTTGTAAATGTGAAATGAAAAAGGAAATGGAAAGGCAAATGGAAGGGGATGTTCAGCCGCGCCATTCGCAAAAGCATGTTGAATTGATGTCAGAATATTCTGAATTGCGCAAAATATAAAAACAACATTGACAATTCAGGAAA
>NZ_JAQEKS010000044.1:0-5031 GCF_027679115.1 Coprococcus sp. TM115-187
CTAGCATATGAACGATATATATTCCAAAAGTATAAGAAGAAAGCCAACAAATTACTCTATTAATTTTCGATTCCTTATTATCATTAATTAAAAACATACATGCAAAAATTATGCATAACGCACAGATAAGCCCCAAAAAACTATACCAATATAAAATATTCGTATATGAATAATCATGACCTTGTCTGTTCAAGATAATCAGCAGTCTTACTATATTCAATCCCACAAAAAGTATTACACACTTCACAAAACTAATTTTAGTTTTTATAGCCTCTCTGTGCTGATAAATAATACTTCCCCATACAAAAAAAATAGCTGCTGGAATCGCTCCATTAAATGAATGATGTGAAAATTCTGCCATAGTATTTGCTGATATATCATTAAAAATTAACAACATAGCCGAAATAATTAAAAAGAGCTTTTGTTTTTTCACATCTTGTTTAATACTATCCACATACGCTTTTAAAATCGGAAACATTAAAATGACTACAAAATATACCATCAAATACCACAAATGACCAGAACATGACACTACTACATTCCATGAGAAAAAACCTTTTAGTAAATTCAGATAATCCTCCCCTGTATGAGTAATACTTACCGCTAAACTAGTCCGATCAACTAAATATCCCGATAGAAAAAAGCAAAATATCAAAAAAATTATCATCGGAATAACTATGTTCTTAAAAGTACGTTTCAGTAATTTCCAATAGCTCTTGGTATTAAACATAAAAAATCCGGATATCAACCAAAAAATGGCTACTCCATCTGCAACCAAACATGCACTTAATAATCGACTGGCATCGTATGTATCATTTACAACTGTACTCAATGAAACATGCACACCAATAACAAGCAAGCAGGCAATCAACCTTGCCAATTCAACAGACGCTTTTCTCATCTTCTCTTTCCTTTAACTAATTAATCTATTTCTCTTTCTTCAACATCTTATATCTATCTGAAGAACGCTGTAATTCCATCTCAAAATCTTGTCTATTCTTTTGAGTAATAGTTGATAACAATACGCCAACAAAGAATGCCATAATAGCTGCTAAGTATACAAAACAACATACAATCAATGTCGGAAAATTAGGTACTAATCCCGTTTTAGCAAACTTCACAATAATCGGAACCATAAAACCTGTACTTAAAATTGCCAAGAAAGCTGCTATAATTGTAAAAAAGCCAAACGGTTTGTAGTTTCTGTACAATCTCGCAATAGTCATCAATACTTTTGCCCCATCTGAATAAGTATTAAGTTTTGACTCACTTCCCTCCGGACGATCCCTATATTCAATTATAACATTCTCGACAAACATATTTTTTTCTACTGCATGAATGCTCATCTCAGTTTCAATTTCAAATCCTTTTGACAGTACAGGAAATGTTTTTACAAATTGGTAACTAAAAGCTCGATATCCCGTCATAATATCTTTGATATCATTTTTAAACAATCTATTTATTGTCTTTCTTACTAACGTATTTCCGAAATTATGAAATGGTCTCTTATTTTCTGTAAAATATGTTGATGAAAGTCTATCTCCAACCACCATATCTACATGTCTATCTAAAACTTTATCCACCATTTCTCTTGCAAATTCTGCCGGATACGTATCATCTCCGTCTGTCATAACATAACATTCTGCGTCAATTTCACGGAACATCCTTCTAATTACATTTCCCTTTCCCTGCTGATATTCATGTCGCACAATTGCCCCTGCTTTTTCAGCAATTTCAGCTGTGTTGTCAGATGAATTATTATCATATACATAAATTACAGCTTCTGGTAAAACTTCCTTAAAATCCTCGACTACCTTTTTGATTGTCTTGCTTTCATTGTAACACGGAATTAATACTGCTACTTTATCCATTGCTTTTCCTCCAATTTGTTTTCTATATATTTTTTTCTGTTTCTACACTCGGTCCTTCATGACTAATTCGCCCTAAACTTACTAACTCTCGAAATGCCTCACTATCTCTTTTCTTATCTTCCGGTCTGATATGATACGTTGAAATAATTCCGGCAACCTTTTCTTTAATATCAGGACTTTCTTCCATTGCTGCTTTTTCAAGTTCTCTTAACTGACTCAAAAAATGTACTTCATCAAATTCCAACGGTTTCCCGATAAATATCAAATCATTCGCCGTCTTCTGAAGCCCTTCTTCTTTCGTCAGTAACTCTTCATATAGCTTTTCACCTGGTCTTAAGCCCGTATATTTAATTTCCATATTCACACCAAGCGTATATCCGGAAAGCCGAATCAAATTCTTTGCGAGATCAGCAATCTTTACCGGTTCTCCCATATCCAGTACAAAGATTTCTCCACCATGAGCATAGGCTCCAGCCTGCAATACCAGTGACACTGCTTCTGGAATCGTCATAAAATAACGAATAATATCCGGATGTGTAACTGTAACAGGTCCACCTGCTTCCATCTGCTTCTTAAAGAGTGGTATTACACTACCATTACTTCCAAGCACATTTCCAAAACGCACAATGACATATTCTGTTCTGGAATACTTGCTAAACGTCTGCACAATCATTTCACACATACGCTTTGAAGCACCCATGATATTCGTAGGGTTTACCGCTTTATCAGTAGAAATAAGTACAAATTTCTTCACGCCAAACTTGTCCGCTGCTCTTGCAGTTTTGTAAGTTCCGAATACATTATTTTTAATTGCCTCATTCGGACTGTCTTCCATAAGCGGTACATGCTTGTGTGCAGCTGCATGGAACACAACATCCGGGCGATAATATTCCATCACACTTTCAATTCGACTCGTATTACGAACAGATCCAATCAACACTTCTAATTTCAAGTTTGGATACTTTCTAACCAGCTCTTGCTGAATATCATATGCATTATTTTCATAGATATCAAATATAATTAAAAGTTTCGGATTATGTGCTGCAATCTGACGGCAAAGTTCACTACCTATTGATCCACCACCACCAGTAACCAATACTCTCTTGTTGCTTACATACTGTCCAACACTTTCCATATCAATATTGATGGTATCTCTTCCAAGTAAATCCTCAATTGATACTTCTCGCAAATTTGACACGCCAACTTCATCATTGATGAGCTGATACATACCAGGTAAAATTTTAAGTTTACAATCTGTAAGATTACAAATTCTTAAGATATCACGAGTAGCCTTATTCCCCGCTGATGGAATCGCAAGAATAATCTCTTCTGCATCATATTTTTTTGCCGCTTCCTGAATCATATCCCTTCCGCCGACAATCCGAATTCCGTGAATATATTTTCCCTTTTTAGACGGGTTATCATCAATCACACATACAACTTTCTGATTCAGGTACTTACTGCTTTTTAGCTCTTTAATGATCATATTTCCCGCTTCACCAGCTCCGATTACGATCGTATTCCGGGAATGCTTTGCTGATTTTTTGATTCCATTCTGCATCGTGTGTAAAATTCGATACGAAAAACGAGTAATTAGTGTAGTAATACTAAGCAAAATAAAGTAGAAGAAATAATAGCTTCTTGGAATCGGTAAATACAACAAACTAAATCCAAACGCCTGAAATGCTGTTGAAAGCATTGCCGCACACACAATCAATAGCATCTCATATAAGCTGGCATAGGACCACACTCGATTATACAGATTTAACA
This sequence comes from Coprococcus sp. TM115-187, assembly GCF_027679115.1. Lineage (NCBI taxonomy): Bacteria > Bacillati > Bacillota > Clostridia > Lachnospirales > Lachnospiraceae > Coprococcus > Coprococcus sp. TM115-187. The sequence continues at coordinate 3,642 of NZ_JAQEKS010000044.1, forward strand.
GCAAAAAGATAATTACCGTCGTAATCACATTTATAATCATGTAATGTTCTACACTGCTCATATACTCCTCTGGTACCCAGATATTATCCAATTTAAAGCGCAATATAATCGCTAAGTAAGAATCCAAAATCACAGCAAGCATGTCCACGATAAACAAAGCAATCATTCTGCTTCTGGAATTTTGAAGTCCCCATCCTTTTTTCATACTCAACCTCCATTTGTACAATATAAAATTGTTACAAAATATTACATCTTTTTTAACTCTATCTTATAGCATACCAAATTACATACATATATACAATAATTACCTTCCAAACTAACCTAATTTTCTGTATCTTCTATTTTTTTAACAATATTTTTCAAAGCTATTGCTGCATATGGTATTAACAAGATAAAATACGTAAATGTATATTGGCCTTTTGCTTCCCACAACATATGGAACAAAAATCCTCCAATGAACGCTGTTGCCGGAAGCCATACATATATATTTCTATTTTTTCGATTCATAAATACATATATCAATGCTAAAATATATATTATCGACTGTACTATATCTAATATCCAAACTAATATTTTTCCCAATTTATGTCCATTTAAAATGCTATCCATATACGATGAAACAACAATGTTTTTGTCAAACTGATTAATCCAAATCCCACCGAATGTTGGTTCACACCATTGAGAAACCATTTTTTTTGCATAAAACTTCAATGTATACTTTGGATTCTTCTCAAAATATTTCACCCTATCATTTATATAATTCAAAGCTTCTTTCGAAGTCAATTCTGAATCACAATTATTATTCAGATATGTATTAGCATTATATTCATTATACCACCCCGGCGCCATATCTGATTCTTGCATTCCCATCGCAATCCATGCAACTTTCGGAATCCCCGTTCCCAAATTCACATTCTCCTGAGAATTTAATAAAGCTATTGGACCTGAAGTTGCAATCATATAACCAATAATAATTACAATCACAAATATTATATTTTTCTTCTGTAAATGAATAATCCAATCAAGTATAGCAAAAATTATCATTGCTAAAAGAATAATTAAATAATTCGATTTAAACAATATAGCCAAACTAATAAACATAGCGCTAAAAATCATATCTAATATTTTATGTTTTTCAAAAAAACTCAATTCATAAAATATTGCAACAATCGACAATGCGCATCCAATTAAATTACCATACAAAAAAGTAGTATAAAATACAATAGGGAAAAATAATATTAAGAAAAAAAGAGTTATTTTTTCTACTCTAACTGATATGAATTTTCTAAGTATTTTTATTAAGAATATATCCATAATAATCAGCGCAATTATATTCAACATTTGAAATGCCATATAATTATTTATACCAAAAAATTTATATACCATTTTA
>NZ_JAQEKS010000045.1:0-658 GCF_027679115.1 Coprococcus sp. TM115-187
TTATGTGGTATATTATGTGGTTATCGGGAATGTTATGGAAGTAAGGCGACTGATATATAGTGCGAGAAATACAGATCGTCATTTATAGCAGAATGATAAAAATGTAATTGCAAAATAGCGATAATTTATTTTAGAAAAATAGTAGTAGGAAACAATACAGAACTCCTCTATATGAGAATAAAGTTGTTCTCATATAGAGGAGTTCTGTATTCTCAATTAAATATTTGAAAGTAAGTATGTGAAAAAATTAAAAACTTGCTGAATAAGCAAAAAGTTGCGGGTACAGAACTGTATAATCGAAAACAAAGGAAATGATTTTAACTTTAGTAAAAATGAGAATCATATGAGGAATGAGAAGATGGAAAGAATTATCAATATTGAAGATTCGGTAATCAAACATTCCCATCAAGATACAGTCTCGCATATTCTAGTGGTTCATCAATGGCAAGTGTGTTTAATGCACAATCTGATCCGGGTGTGGTTCTCAAATTCTTTTCTGCTTCCCAGCAGTCAATGCGAAGCATATAGTCTGCACTGGTATAAACATCAATGCTGTTTCGTCCGGGATTATATTCTGCAAATATTGTTCTCATCGTATCTTATCTCCTTATCGTTCAATCAATTATTTGCTACAAAAATCAGAAGCATTTCAATCAGT
>NZ_JAQEKS010000045.1:668-4873 GCF_027679115.1 Coprococcus sp. TM115-187
ACCTGCGACAAATCCAGTGTTTTCAATGGTTTGCGGAGAATTTAATAACAAAATATAACAGTTATTAAATTTCTTAAAACAGGTGAAATCTCAATCGGTATTTGTGAAGGAGGAATATACTATGAATATAGGGTTTTGGCTATGTGGAGTTTTGGTTATTCCATTTGTGATTATAGGAGTGTTATTTGCAATATTTAAAGAAAAAGCGACTAAATTTGTTTCGGGATTTAATTCATTACCGAAAGAAGAAAAGGCATTGTATGATAAAGCTCATATTTCTCGTGATATAAAAAATCAGTGTTTTACATGGGCTGGCATAATGTTAGTAGGAGCAGTGTTGTCTTATTTTTTAACACCATATATGGCTATTCCGGCTTTTATTATTTGGCTCGTTTTATTTTTCAAAGAGGTTCACTTTGACACGCACAAAGCATTTGAAAAATATTTATTAAAATAAATTCCAGATGATAAAGCAGAAGTATAGGGTTTGATTCATATGATTTCAGTAAAAAAACAGAGAATTACTGCTATTATGGTTTTAAGTTCCATCATGCTGATTTTACTTTTGTCGCTAAATTTCCGACTCTGGAGTGGATATTATGCAGAAGGGGATTTGGAAAGTATAGTCATACAGCAGATGGAATGTTTGGAAAAGTCAAATAGTGAAAACGATATAAGCGAAAGTATATGTTTGCATTTCTATGAGTGTATATGTTTCGGTGGAATAGAAATAATGGTGCTCTGGGTATATGATGGCTTTAAAGACCTCGGACAAGGTGAGTTTTGTTTCAGACCGGGAGTTACCCTTTGCAGTCTATCGGTTCGGATGGATGATTAAATACTTCTGATAATCAAATTTAAAATTTATTATCAGGAGGAACTTCGATGTATGTATTAAATGCAAATCATATTTCAAAAAGTTATAAAACTGCAGGAGAAACTATGCGGATTTTGCAGAATGTGAATCTGCAAGTTATGAAAGGAGAAATGGTTGCTATTATGGGACCATCCGGCAGTGGAAAGACTACTCTGCTCCATGTGCTGACCGGGGTTGACACACCGGACGATGGAGAAATCGTAATAGGAGGAGAAACATTTTCACAGCTTACGGAAGAAGAGAAGGCATTTTTTCGCAGAGAGCATATGGGAATGATTTTTCAGGATTTCCAGCTTTTGGAGAGTTTGACGGTAAAAGAAAATATATTGTTACCACTCATTCTTGAACGAAAAGAAGCAGACATCCAGCAAGAGCGTTTTTCAAGAATAGCGGATGTGCTCGGCATTGAAAAATTAGCTGACAAAGGAATTACGGAAATATCGGGAGGTCAGAAACAGAGAGTTGCGATTGGCAGGGCGCTGATCAATGAACCGGATATTATTTTTGGAGATGAGCCAACAGGAAGCCTTGACCGAAAGACCACCGGGGATGTGATGCGATGTATGAAACAGATGAATCAACGGTCTGGCATCAGCTTTCTGCTTGTGACACATGATGCTTATACGGCATCCTTTTGTGACCGGGTACTTTTTCTACAGGATGGGAATCTGGCAAAAGAAGTAAAGAAAGAGAACACTGCTGATAATTTCAGAGAAGATATATGGAAAACGCTGTGCGGTTTGGGAGGTGGAAAAGATGACCTTTTTTGATATTTCCCGAAAGATGCTGAAAGCTGGTTTTTACAAATATCGATTGTACTTTCTATGCAATTTATCTGCAACGGCATTATTCTGTTGTTTTGCAGTTATTTCCACAAACAGGACGTTTATGAATGCGTCGATTGTAAATTCATCAATATCCAATAACATTTATCTTCCATTTTTTCTGTCTGCAGTGTTTCTGTTTTTTTTCTTCCTGTTTCGTGTCAGGCATTTCTGGCATCAAGAAAACAGGAATACGGCGTGATGTTTTCTCTTGGCATGAGCCGGAAGGAAGCGTTTAGAAACTTACTTTTTGAAAATGTGATCATATCCGTGCTGGCATTAACAATAGCACTTGCGGCAGGAACTGTGCTGTCATTTTTATTTTTTTCCGTTATCATTTATGCAATAGATGTCCACGGAGTGCAATGGCAGTTTTGCCCGGAAGCATATAAGCTTACAGCAGTTCTATATACAGTAGTGGTGGCAGTTGCCTTTATCCTGAATGCCGGGAGACTTATGCTGGATAAAATCGGAACCCTGCTAAAAGCACAATATCGGGCAGAAAAAACAGGAAAGATCGGTACGTTCTTATGCAGACTTGCACCCAACTACATGAGGTTTCATCTGGTGGAATGGTCATTTGTCCGCAGACACAAGAAAGAATGGGGATGTAGGTATGTTTTAGCCTCTCTCATAATAGCGGTATCTGTTATGCTTACGGGGGTATGTGTGACTTTATATCCGGCTTTTCTACAGGATGCAAAAAGTTATTCTCCCTATGACATGGTGTACTCAGAAATCTATGGAATGAATCAGGTTTCAGTACAGGATGTCCTTCATATATTGGAGAAAAATGGTGTTACTGTAGAACAGGTCATTCAGCTTCCCTATATCAGAGATGGTGTTTTTAATTACCTTCCTGTGACAGAAATAAACCGGGATTTTGGATGTGATTATCAGATTCAGGAAGGCGAGTTTTTGAATTTGTTTCAGTACAATCTGGAAGATGGGTATGAACATAACATACAGCCAGTATCTACTGTAACGATTTCCGGGGACAGAAAGCTGCAATCTGTTGGAACAGATGTAAAGATACTGTTTAATCAAAATCCGGCCTTTGCAGATAAAACACTGATCATCAACGATTCTGATTTCGAAAAATTAAGTGCAGATATAACAGGTAGTGCTGGTATCGCAAACTTGTTTCAGTTTCAGAATTGGGAAGATTCTTATGCGGGAGTATGTGAAGTAAAAGAATATCTGCAGGAAAGCAATCAGTTGAATGAAGATGAGCAGACATATTATGAATTGTCTTCGAAGGTGGAGAAATACCAGGATGCAAAGAAATCAGGACAATTTTTATTATTTTTGATGGCATTTGTGATAGGGCTTATGATAATGGCTGAGTTTCTGTTAATTCATTCACGTATCCAGGCAGAGAAGGAAGAAAATAGCAGGGTCGTTTGTAGTTTGCGAATGTTGGGAATGATAGACAAGGAAATGGTAAAGTGCCTATGCTATAAGAATTTTCTAAGATTTATACCGCCATTGGTTGTGGGAACAATCCTTTCTTTCCTGCCAGCTTATTATCTGAATGAGAGTTATGGAATGGGGACGAATGGAATTCTGGCAGGAATCGTATTTGGAGTGATTTTGACAGTCGGAATATTCGTAGTGGTACGCAGGTATTCTGAAAAAGAAGAAAAACTTTATGAAAGCGGTTTTATAATACAAGGAAGAGGATTTTTCGAGAGGATTTTTTGATTATGGATAAGTAGAAAAAGATTCAAATCCTGTGTATAATTAAAAGATAAAGATAGAGACAACTCGGAATTTACAGGAAGTGTGACAAGAAAGCCAAAACGGTATATTGGGAAAAAAAGATTAAGAAAAGAATAAAGAGCTGGTTTTAATTGTAAAATTTATGTGGAACTAACATCAGCTTATTGACATAAATTTAAAAATAAGTATAATAATAGTTGAGTAATTGTTCAACTATTATTATTTGGAGGTGAATATATGTCAAAAACGTCTTATATTTGTAATTGCGATGTAATTCATGAGGATATTGTGAATGATGTGAAATCCAAGATGCAGCCAAAAGATGATTATATCCAGTTGGCTTCTTTGTTTAAGCTATTTGGAGATGGAACTAGAGTACAAATCTTACACGCTCTAGAACAGAGTGAGATGTGTGTATGTGATCTTGCAGTGCTACTGGGGGTAACAAAATCTGCAATTTCGCATCAGTTAAAGGCATTACGCCTAGCGAATCTGGTAAAATTCCGTAAAGAAGCACAGATAGTTTACTACTCGCTGGCAGATGATCATGTGAAAGAGATTATTGACAAGGGATTTGAGCATCTTTGGCAGAAATAATATTTTTTAATATTATAGTTGAGTAATTGAACAATTAAACAAATTATAAGGAGATTATCATGAAACGCATATTTCTATTAAAAGGGTTGGACTGTCCAAATTGTTCCGCAAAAATTGAAAAAGAAATCGGAGAGTTGGATGGAGTGCAATCCTCAGTGGTAAATCTGATGAAGCAGACGCTTACA
>NZ_JAQEKS010000046.1:0-3855 GCF_027679115.1 Coprococcus sp. TM115-187
CAAATAAAAAGTCAAGGCTAAATTGAAGAACATTGAAAATTTTATACAGGTTGAAAATTAGGTATCAAAATAAGACCACCACACCAGTGCTGGTCTGAGAATTATAATGATGATTAGGATTCTGGAAGAGATGAAAGATATTCTTTCACTCGTCCGTAATAGATTCTTAGAAACTTGTTGGCACCTGCAGTCATATAGACATAATAAGGCTTGCCTTGTGCCCGTTTCTTATCTATGAACTGATACACAGGATCATCCTGTGGGTGTGTTTTTATTAAGACATCCATTACCTGAAATAAAGTCTTTCTAAGATCAGATGAGCCTCGTTTTGAAGTTGGAACACTTTTTTGTTCATAACTTCCCGATTCATTAACACCGGGATCTACACCGGCAAAAGCAGTAATAGCACCTTTATGGGTAAAACGGGAAACATCACCAATCTCAGCCATCAATTGAGGACCAAGCGAAGCACCAACCCCTTTCATCGCCATAACAATAGGATACTCTGGGAGTTTGGATGCAGTTTCATTCATAAGTGTGCGTAGTGATTCAACGGTTGTAGAAGCACTGTTAAGCTGGTTTACAGCCTGCTTGATAATAAGCTTTGTAATGTCATCCTTAGGAAGTACAGGAACAAGTTCCTTTGCTTTTCCATAGATTTCCTCAGCTTTGGATTGGCTGAAGTTGTACTTCTTACGTTTGCACCAGTTTTGATAATGGTCGATAAAGGCATTCAGAGACATTTTACGGACACAGTCCACATGCCAGTATGTAGATGCAAAATCAACCCATTTCTGGCTGCCGTCACTGCGTGCAGGACTGTCAAAGTAAGTATTAACACCAGGATAGGTTTGGTCAAGGATGCCGATAAGATTATTTTTCATAGCCGTCTTGTGCTTCATGTAAAAGCCGAACTGACGGTTCATGGTTTTGAGCTGATTGCGTAATTCATCCATAACATTATACTGTTTAAGATTTTGCCATTTGTCAAGAGCATATCGGGCAATCTTAACAGAATCCGCTTTATCAGATTTCACTTTACGAAGAGAATCATTATCAAAGTCTTTGATAAGTTTTGGGTTAATGGCACTGACGAAAAGATTTGCCTTTGAAAGCTGATGGGCGAGGACTTCATAATAACGTCCTGTGTGCTCCATCACGATTCGGGACTCCCCTTCAACAGAGTTGATGAGTTCTACAAGTGAATGGATATCACTGGTTGTGTGTTTGATTTCTAAAGGTGCGGAAACAATTTCACCGAAAGGTCGCATGATAGCAACCATACTCTTACCTTTTGAAACATCGATACCTACTGCGTTCATAAATTGTCACTCCTTAAGATTATTGCAATGGATAAATACCAGTTTTACTCATTGCCTATTCAATCTACTGTGGTGTGACGCGAATGCACCTATGGCGATTCAACCTGCATAAAACGAACGCTGCGAATGAGGAGCTGGTTATCAGTCTAATTTACGGACGCGAAGTCCAAGATTGGAAGACGATATACCGATTGCTCCATCATTATACAGCTTAAGCAACAAGATGGATAATTCCTTACTGGCTGTAAGGGATATTAACCATAAACATATTGTAGTAGATTGGATAAACAATTACCATACTATTCTGCTGTAACATTTATTCTACAATCTTCCAGTTATCGTCCTTATGAAGCACAAGCTCATACTGTGAGATTTGCGTCATTTCGACTTGTTATCCAGATACTTTACGGACACGCTGACTTTGAGGTTGTCGCCGTCTTTGGTAAAGACAGGGTTTACCAGTTCCGAAAATACATAGTCGCCGGATACAGGAGCAATCACACCGTCTTTGACATAGTAGGCAAGTTCCTTTTCCGTAGCTGTCGGATAGAGCTTAAAGAATGTTTCCAAGAAAGCGGTAGCGTCCTTAACTGTGTCGGAACTGACACTGACATCGGCTTCCTGTACTTTCGGTTCATACTTTGATTTCTGTACCGACGGAGCAAGGGTAGGATTCTGGGTAATGACCATTGCACCGTCCTTATCTACATGAACGGTCACGGTATAGTTTTCTGTGACTGCCTGTGTCTGTTCTCCCTCTTTTACCTGCTGATCTACTTCGTAGGCAACGGTAAAATCGTCCGTTCCAGATTGTTCTACATTCCAGACCAGCACATTTGTAACGGTCGCACTGGTTGGTATATCTGTTCTGATGGTATCGGCGTTCAAGTCCTGTAATTCTTTGGTAAGGTATTTACTGATTTCCGTTGTCCTTGCTTCAATGGCTTCCTTGCTGGTATCCCATGAGTAGTAGGCTTTCGCAAAGTTCTTGACGAAATTCTCAATACCGTTGGTATCGTTCAATCTTAGTTGAATGATTTCTTTTTCATGTATCGTGTGGGTGTCAATGGCGGTAAAATTCTTATACACACCAAAACTGGTGCTTGCCAGAAGCACCGCCCACAACAACAGGACAGATTTTTTATGTGTCCCGACTTTCATGATACGCACTTTCTTATTCGTAGGTGCTTTCTCTGTTTTTTCTTTCTTCTTAAACATATTTCAAGTCCTTTCTATTGTTTGATTCTTCCGGCACAAATGATGTGCTGTTGCCAGTAGGCAGAGGTCAAATCGGTATAGCCGATTGGATTTCCGGCATGATACATCTGATGGTTTCCCACATAGATTCCTACATGGGTAACATAGTCGCTGGTATTGTAAGTGGAATGGAAAAAGACCAAATCGCCAGCCTGTGCCTGTGACAACGGGATATGCTGGGTTGCGTCATACTGTGCCAGTGCGGTTCGTGGCAGGCTGATTCCGGCTTTTCCGTAGCACCATTGAGTAAGACCAGAACAGTCAAAAGAAGTGTTTGGATTACTGCCACCATAGACATATTTCCAGCCTTGATACTTCAACGCTTCATTCATAACCGCCTGTACCGTTTCGTTGCTAAACTGCTTCACAGTCAGATATTGGTTGACCAGCTCCACATAGAACATATTCCCGTAGTTATAACGCCAGCCACCATTTTTACTGACTGCTATTGGGTTCGTATAGGTCACTTTTGTACCGCCGGATTTATTCTTTGCGAAATTCTCTGCAAGGTTGAAGCTGTGCTTTTTTCCATTCTTTGCTACATAGTCAGCATAGCCACCGCCATAGTTATAAGATTGAATGACCACGTTAATGTCATTTATGCCTTTGGCTTTACAGGAAGAAAGCAGGGACGCAAAATATTTACACCCCTGCTTAATGGATTCTTCTGTACTTAATGAGTTTGGCGGTAATCCCAGACTTTCGCTGGACTGCATGACATCGGTAGCTGTACCGTCACTTTCCACCTGTATGATGGAAAGCAGGACGTTCACATACTCCGAGATACCGTTTTCTCTGGCGTATTTTTCCACCATCGGCTGATGTTTGAGGACATCGGCTGACAGGTTCATGCCGGAATAGACAGGCGAATAGCTGTTTGAACTGTCGTCATCTTCGCCGGAAATCAATATCCCGAAAAAGAGGATGATGGAGAAAAGGACTGGAAATATCGTACCTATGATAAGGATACGTTTTAATCTCATTTCTTCCGTTCTTTCTCTGGTTGCTTCGTAACAGTCTTACGATTCTGTTTTTGGTTGACCTGTTTCTGTATGGTTGTTTTCTTTTGATTACTTCTGGATTTCGCTACATTCGGCTGGTTTGTTCTGGTAACACCTTTGACCTGTTGTTCCTGTCTGATATTGGTTCGGACAGTTTCTTTTCCAGCCTTGACTTCTGCATTTTTTATCACAGGAGAAGTAGCAGGACGCTTCATATTATAATGGACCCTATAGTGTGGACATGAAACTTAGATAATTAGGTCAATTCCTTAGAG
>NZ_JAQEKS010000047.1:0-382 GCF_027679115.1 Coprococcus sp. TM115-187
ATGTTCCACAAGTTAGCTTAACAGCTTGCAAAAGTCATATAAAATGAGATTTGAAAGGATTAGAGACTAATTATGATGAAATGCGAATGGATATTGTGTCCTGTTTGTGGGAACAAAACCCGTAATAAAATTAGGAAGGACACTGTTTTGGAGAATTATCCCCTTTATTGTCCAAAATGCAGACAAGAAAGATTGATTAAAGTTGACAACTTGAAGATAACTGTCATCAAAGAGCCAGACGCTTAAGACGCAGAGCCGATGAAATTGTGGAACAATTCACGAATCATCGGCTCTTTTTGTTTCGTATTTGAAAGAACAAACTCACCAAATAAAAAAAACGATATTCGGGTGGGTTATTTTGTTATACCCTAAATTACCCTCT
>NZ_JAQEKS010000047.1:392-3639 GCF_027679115.1 Coprococcus sp. TM115-187
TATGCAACGGCACTTCCTGCCTTGAATGTAGAAGTACAATCTCCATACAACAGAATTAATATTTCCCATAACCGTAAAGGTCATAGAGCCTTTGCGGTTTTTCTTTTGTCGATTTTTGTTGGAAAGTGCCATAGGGCTATTAGTGGTGTTAGGTGTCGTTCGCCACCTCTCCATCTGGATTTTGAACATTTCAAAAATTCAGATGGGAGGTACTTACAGTGAAATACGCACCGAGAAAGGTATATATCAAGGAAAGCGGCAGATATGTGGAACTGTCCTATACGGATTTCTGCCGCCGCAGGGAATCCGACCAGACCTATATGGACAAGCTGTTTATCCCCATTCAAGGCTGTCTGCTTGAAGTCGTGAGGGAGCAATACACGGACTTCTACCGAGATAAGGAACGGTGGCGTTATCTGAAAAAATTAGATACGAAGAACAGCCTGCTTTCTCTGGATGGATTTACGGACAGCGAGGGGAAGCCTTTAGACTTTATCGCTGATGAAGCGGCAGACATTGCGGAAACCGTTGTCAATGCGGTTATGGTGGACAGGCTGAAAGCCGCCCTGCCTTTGCTGTCGGATAGTGAACAGGAATTGATACAGGCAATCTTTTTTGACGGACTTTCTGAGCGTGAAGTCGGGGCGAGGTTCGGCATAACCCAGAGCGTTGTGAACAAACGCAAAGCCAGAATCCTAAGAAAACTAAGAAAGATAATAGAAAATTAAAATTTAAGGCGTTCAGCCCCCTTGTTTTTTCCTTTGGGAAAATGAGGGGGTTTTTCTCTGCCCTCTCAATCAATTCTGATTGGAGGAAAAGAAGCATGGCATATAACCACGGACGGGAGGACAGGAAATGGCGTATCTGGAAAGAAGCGGAGGAAAAGCTGCTGCGTGAGTGCGGCGTTGATGAAGCGACCATTGAGCAGATACGCATTGCGGACAGGGCAGACTTCAATTCCAACAGGCGGTTTTACCGATGGACGAATGACATTGCGGAATACCTTGAGGACATGGCAGACAGGGAGCGGCAGACGGAAGTGGGTACGGTTGCGGAGTTACTGGACGAGATTGAGAGCGAAAATCTCTATCAAGTATTAGTCGCGGTGGACGGGCGTACCTTGAAAATCGTCCTGCTGAAAATGCAGGGGTATTCCACAAAGGAGATTGCCCCGCTCGTGCATTTGACGACTGGTGCCATCTATGCGAGGTTAGACCATCTGCGGAAGAAGCTACGAAAATTTTATAGCGTCTAAAACAGCCTGCCGTCCTGCGGGCTACTGGGTGAGGGATGGAAATCCCCTCACTTATTTTTTGCAGGAGGCAAGCGGGATGGCATACAGAGTTAAGGCGTACACGCTTCGGGAGGAATCCACGGAAAGCGGCACAAGGTATTTTATCAGCTTTAAGGACGGGCAGGGCAAATCCCACGAGTTGGAAGTGTCGGAACAGTTCTTTATGGAGTTTCGGCAGATGGAACGCAGGAACAGGAATCTCCTCCAATGGGACGAGCGGCACAGGGAGTTTTCGGAAGTATGGGACGAAACGCTGAACAGGCGGGCGTTGAAGCTGCCTAAGAGCATAGAGGAACAAATGATTGAGGCAGAACGGGCAGAACTGCTCTGTAAGGCGGTTGACGGACTGCCAGAGATACAAAGGCGGCGTTTCCTGCTCTACTACGAGTATGAGTTCAATTTTTACCAAATCGCCGCTATGGAGCATTGCACCGCTTCGGCAATACAGAAATCTGTTGCGATTGCAAAGGAGAAAGTAAAGGCGGAAATGAGGAAGTATCTCCAACCGTGACCGACACCGCCCGAAAAAGAAATCTGTTTTTTATTTGTGTGGGATTGGCGGCATTACATACTCTCACTTTTTCTTCGTGGGAGTAAATCTATTTTTAAGGAGGTCAACGCCTATGTGCAACGAAAACAAAAACACCGCCCGAAAGGAGGAAAGCCATGCAGAAGTTACAGACAGTCAACGCCGAAACGCTCCTTTATGAACCGCTTGAGAAGCCGTCCTTTGTGGTGGACAGCCTTATCCCCACAGGCTTGTCGCTGTTCTGCGGCTCACAGAAGATAGGAAAGAGCTGGCTCATGCTGAAGCTATGTTTATGCGTGTCGCAGGGACTTCCCTTGTGGGATATGCCGACAATGGAGGGCGACGTGCTTTACCTCTGCCTTGAGGACACGTTCTGCCGTATACAGGACAGGCTGTTCCGATTGACGAACGAAGCGAGCAGGCGGCTTCACTTTGCCGTGGCAAGCTGCAAGCTGTCAGACGGTCTTATCGTGCAGCTTGAAGATTATCTGAAAGATTACCCAAACAGCAGGCTTATTGTCATTGACACTTTGCAGAAAGTCCGTACAGCTTCAAAAGACAATGCCTACGCAAGCGACTATGGGGACATCTCACTAATCAAAGACTTTGCCGACAGGCATTCATTGGCGGTCATTGTCGTACACCACATCCGAAAGCAGAATGACAGCGATGTGTTCAACAAGGTGTCTGGGACGACAGGCTTAACGGGGAGTGCGGACGCTACCTTTGTTCTGGAAAAGGAGAAACGGGCATCCGACACCGCCAAGCTGTATGTGACGGGCAGGGACACGCCCTATCAGGAATACACGCTGCGTTTCCGTGATTGCAGTTGGGAACTTGTGGAGAGAAAAACGCAGGAGCAGCTTGCGAAAGAAACGATACCAGACGTCCTTTTTCGGTTGGTGGATTTTATGAGGGATAAGGAAGAATGGGCAGGCACGGCAACGGAGCTGTTAGCCGCTATGAGGGAAACGGAAACCATACCCACGGTGATTACGAAATGGCTCAATGAATACCGCACCACATTTTTAAATGAGAACCATATCGTTTATCAGTACAGCCGCAAAAAACACGGCAGGCAGATTTCGCTTGCAAAGCGGGCGGGTGACAGCGGTGACGGTGGTGACAGCGATATTGGGATACCCCCTGTTACTGTCATTGACGCTTAAAGCCGTGTAAAGCTGGCGACTCTGCCCTGCGGGTGACAGCGGTGACGGCGGTGACAGTGATTTTAGGATACCCTGCCGCTGTCATCCCTGCGGGAGAACACCCCGTAAACGCAAAGTGCAGGCGTAGGATTTACCCGCCCTTTTCGGCGTGTAAAACCACCCCTGCGGTCAGAAAAATCCTTCCGATTTTTCCGACTGCGTGTGCGCCTAGCGGCGCACGTTTCTAACGGGTTAAAGTCCCGAATCCACCCGGTA
>NZ_JAQEKS010000048.1:0-2886 GCF_027679115.1 Coprococcus sp. TM115-187
TATAGTGTTTATAGCATTGTTCATTGGAAGTGATTTTAGTGGAAGAACTTTAAATACTTATATTACTGCCGGACATAAAAGAAGTTCTATATTTAGAGTAAAGTTAATTGTATCTCAAATAGGTTGTATTATCATTCTGGTATTTCCATTATTTGTACATGGAATTATTAGTCAATTTTATATTGGAGAAAAACTTTTTTGGAATGATAGCACATATACTATGGTTTTACTAACTCTGTTTGCCATGATAACACTGTGTGCATTACCGATATTTTTTGCTTTTATTTTTCGTGATATGGGGAAAACACTGACAGTTTCAATGGTTTTATTTTTTGTTATGATTTTTTTACTGAACAGTGAATCTGCACAAATAATCAGCAGAATAATACCAATGGGACAACTTAGGTTAATTTCATTGCAAAAGGTCTATTCGACAAACTTTTGCTTGTTTGTAGATTTTTTATGGAATTTTATTTTATATTTCATTGCAGGTAGTGCTTTTTTACATACAGACTTGAAATAACCGGAGGTGTTTTTTATGGATAAATTATTAAAACTGGAAAAATATCAGTTGTTACATAATTCTATTTACTGGTGTGGTATGATTGGAATATTTATTTTAGGATTTTTTACAGCAGATACTTATGTTACAGAGGTCATGGGACCGACAGAAGAAATTGTTTCTTCTCTTGCTGATATTTTTAATGGAATGGTGTATGATTCTACGTTTCTTCTTATCATCATGTCGGCTATACTTGCATTGATTTTAGGACAGGAATTTTCTAAGAGAACAATAAACTTAGAGGTCAGTGCTGGACATTCCAGAAAACAAATTTTTACAAGTAAAATAATATCGTATTTAATTGCTTTTAATCTTATGGCTCTTGTCTATCCAGTTTCAGGGTGCATAAGGGAATTTGGACGCTTTGGTGTTGCAGACGTGGGAATGTTTTTTTACAATATTATAAAAGCAATCATTTATTCTTGTCTGCTTAATAGTGCGATATTTCTAATTGCAATACTTATTTGTTGCTATTTACAGGATGCTGTAAAAGCAACTTCGGTTACAGCAATTATTATTTTTGGTCTTAGCTTATATCTTGGCTATGGAATGATGTTGAGATTACCAGTCGGTTTTTTACCTACTTATCAAATCAGAATCGTTGTCAGCATGAAAATCTTTTTTCAACCGATAGCTATTTTAGTAGGATGTATATGGTCTGGTATATTGGTATTGCTTTCGTGGATAAAATTTTGTAAATGTGATTTTAAATAGGTGGAGAAAATGTCTAACATAGAATGGATTTTAATTGTCATAACAATATTTTTAGTAATGCTGCTATTTCGATATATTCAATTAAAAAAACAAATCCGTAATCTTGCGGATCAAGTTAATGAATTGAATTCTGGAAATTCACAGCAGATGTTAGACATTTCGTTGATTGATAAAGATTTAGAAAGACTGGCTGGTATATTGAATCAATATAATATCAGACAACGACAGGCTGTTGCAGGCGTATTACGCAATGAAGAGTATTTAAAAGAATCTGTTGCTAATATATCACATGATTTGCGTACACCTCTTACAGTCATTCTTGGTCATTTACAATTATTGCAAAAAGAAAATTTGGAATCCAGTCAAGCACAGCGTGTAAAAGTGATTTTTAGCAAAGCCGAAAAAATGAAAGAATTGGTAGAAACATTCTATGACCTTTCTATTTTGGAGGAACAGCAGACAGTTCCAGAAAAAGAAAAGTTTAATATATCTAATATGTTAATAAATTTAATTACGGAAAATGCCGTTGCATTAGAAAAGGAGAATATTTTACCCGAAATAAATCTTCCAGATTATTCAATATACGTATATTCTGATAAAAATATGGTAGAACGAATTTTACAAAATCTGTTGACAAATGCAATTAAGTATTCTGTTGGAACGATAAAAATAACTCTTATGGAGAAAGAAAATAATAATATTATATTTACCATTGAAAATCCAATGAGTGACAGTTCAGAAATTGATTGCAATCGACTTTTTGACCGTTTTTATACAGGTGATAAATCAAGACATAATGGAAGTACAGGATTGGGACTTGCGGTAGTAAAAACACTTGTTGCCATTCTTGGCGGAAATATTGTTGCAAAAGTACATGCCAATAGCCTTATTATTACTCTTGAATTATAAAGTATTGAAGATATATTCGTATGATAATTCATTGAAGAGTGGACATCAAAATGTAAAGTCAATAGTTTGTAAAGTTCAGTTACAAACTATTGGCTTTTTTCATTACTGTGTAACAAGTAAATTTACGATAAAGAAATAAGGATAGTCGGCTCTTATTTGTTGCCTGCGGAGCAGATCAACAAATAAATGTTGAAGAATCTGTATAGGAAAACAGAGAAAACAAGAAGCAAATCACTTCTTATTCTCTCTGCTGTTCAAGATACCGTCAATCGTACCTTGAATGATTTTTAATTCATTATCACTCAATAAATCAAGTGACGAATCTATCTGACGGCGGGCTGTGTTTTTCTCAACATTCTTCGCTGGATAGAAATACTCGTCAACAGATATATTGAACATTGTAACTAAATCATGGAATAACTGAAAGCTAGGGTGTTTTCCGATATTTTCAATATCTGCGATATGACGTTCTCCGTAAAAGACTTTATCGCCTAAATCATTTCTGGAAAGCCCTGCTTTCTCTCTGGCTTCTCTGATTGTCAGTCCTAAAGGACGAAAATCAAAGCTGTGTGTATCTTTCTTTTTTCTCATTTTTAATCATCTAGCATGAGTTTATACTTCATGTTGTGCGATTAGAATGTATTAAAAACTCATATATCAGATGTTTTAAAAACAGTCTATTTGTTATTGATGCAAATAGG
>NZ_JAQEKS010000048.1:2896-3357 GCF_027679115.1 Coprococcus sp. TM115-187
CCTAGCATGAGTTTATACTTCATGTTGTGCGATTAGAATGTATTAAAAACTCATATTATATGCACTATAAATTCAAATAAAGTATTACCTAGTTCGGTAAATAAAAAAAACCGTTCTGTGGGTAATCTCTTTTATAATGTCCAAAAATATAGGGACGGTTTTGGTATAACCAGAGCTGTCCTGTTTCTATTTTCACAGGATTGCTCTGGTCAAGGAGCAATTTGTGATTCTAAGTAAAACAGGCAGTCTATACCAACAACCGAATTTATTCCGTTTTTTTCTCAGTACATCATCAGTCCTTGGACATGAATTAAAAACTCATATATCAGATGTTTTAAAAACAGTCTATTTGTTATTGATGCAAATAGGCTGTTTTCATATTTACAAAAAATTTTTTCAATCCTGCAACAAATCACACCCTGCCGTACAGATATGGTGCGGAAAGAGGGATACATACTTTT
>NZ_JAQEKS010000049.1:0-2076 GCF_027679115.1 Coprococcus sp. TM115-187
AGAAAGAAAGATACAGACTTTCAGATTGGTATAGGAAAAAGTGTGGAAGGGTATCAACGATTGAAAGAATCTTATTACGAAGCAAGTCAGGCTATCAAGTATATTGAGATTATCCGCCTGGTGACTGGTGATAAGAATAAGTCAGTAGTACATTATTCGAACCTCGGATTTTTCCAGATATTCGGCAAAGTTGATGATATGACGGAATTGGAAAGATGCATTCCGGAAACGTTAAAGAAATTATATTTATATGATGATGAACATAAGGGAGAATTGATTACAACCTTGCAGATGTATCTTAGAAATAACCAAAGCATCAAGAAAACTGCAGGTGCAATGTTTGTTCATTATAGAACGATATCTTACAGGCTTGAAAAAATAAAACAAATTTCCGGAATAAATTTTGACGATGCAAATGAAGTACTGGTAGTCAGTAATGGTCTGATTATTTATAAAATGTTAAAAGAAATAGAATAGAAAAAGAAAGAGAAATCGTGTTGAGGCATGGTTTCTTTTTTTTTGAACGAAGTTCATAAAAAGGTATTATATGGAAGAGTATCGATACGATGGAACAGATTTTACAAAAAAATAAAAAAACTTTTCCTGTTTGGAACATTATAAAAAAAATTAAAATGGTATATAATTCAGAAACGATGATGAGAAACATTCTCTGATTCAAATAGACAATGAGAAAAAATTATATTGAAAAGCCATCATCGCATTACTATATGTTGCGATATTATTATTTATAGAATTCTAGATCTTATATCTGATGATAGAGTAGAACGACCCCCATATCTTGATGAAATTGATGGAAATTTTTGAATAATCAATTTCATCGTCCGACAGGAACCCACCAATTTTTTAGGACGAACTAATACCTGAAATAGTTTAGCTAAGGAAAGGGGTAAAACCATGCAGCTTACAAGTACAACGGATTATGCTATCAGAATCGTATGTTATCTGGCAGCACAAAGGCAGATGATCTCTACATCAGAATTATCTCAGGAACTAAGTGTTCCATCCAGTTATATTCCAAAAATAACAAAAAAATTAAAACAAGCAGGAATCATAAAAGCCTGTGAAGGGATAAAGGGTGGATATCAGATTGCAAAACAGCCAGAGAATATATCTTTAAGGGATGTGATATCGTGTACAGAATCCACCATGGCAATTAGCAGGTGCCTGGAAAAAGAGGGAGGTTGCTCCAAAAATTATATAGCCTGCTGTAAAGTACATCAGATTCTGCTGGATCTGCAAAATATATACAATAACCGCTTGGAAAGCGTAAAGATATCAGACATTATCCGTCCTGGTAAGGATGAATATCTTGGAAAATTTTATGTGATTATAAAAGTTAATCTGAGAGAAAAAGATTATGAATGTATTTATTCTCATAATCATGATGTCTATGAACAAGTAAAAACAGCAGAATCATATGATGACTTTATAAAAAAATATGCGGAAAAATATATTTGTGAAGCAGACTGGGTAAATGTCCAGAAATGTCTTGCAGGTGAGAATTTAACAGAACATCTTGTAGATGGATGTGTGGAAGAAGAAATTTTCTATCGCGGAATCATCGAAAATAACGGTACATCGTATGTATGGATGAAAGCTAGTAAGTATGTGGATGTAAAGGAAAATACAGCAATTATTACATTTCATAATACAAAAGTGATTCCGAATACGATCGTAACAATGGAACAGGAGCTAAGAAAAAAAGAACAGGATGTTTGTATGGAACTCGAAAATGCGACTATTAACTTACAGGATGGATTTTTGAGTGAATTTGCACAGGATGAAGAAAAAAAGACGTATCAGAGAGATATTATCCAAAATATTCTGAATGGATTACTGAGTTCGAAAGAAATGACTGAAGCGGCAGCACAGCTCGGAATGAAAGAAAGCGATACTTACAGGGTTGTTGATTTTCATACCATCACAAAAAATGTACAAAGAAAATATACAAAAGAACAGCTTCACGAAGTAGGTGTTATCGAGGGTGAATTGATGAATCTTTTGCCGGATGCGCTTATTTACAGAAATATGGATCAGATTGTTATGATTCAACAG
>NZ_JAQEKS010000005.1:0-178703 GCF_027679115.1 Coprococcus sp. TM115-187
TATACAACTTATCATAATCTTCATTTCTATATGTCATATAAGAATCTGTATGACCATCACCAATATTTTTATAATGCTCATTTGGAATCGAATAACTAATTATTTTCCCCTCTAATGTTTCAAATCTTTCTGTTTCATCAATTCTAATTTCACATGGTTCAAACATTTTTTTTATAAACAAGCCCAATTCATAATCCGACATTTCTATAAAATTAATATAATCTTTTTCTTCCGTTTTTCGCGAATATCCCCCTCTATTATTCCGTTCCCATCTTCTAATTTCTAATTCATCTCCATTTTGTTTCAAATCAATTCTTTGATAATTCTTGGAAAATGTTGGAAAACTTTTATATTTTGTTTGTTTCCAAAAATTGTTTAATTGAGATTCGTCTACTTTTGGGGAACTTTCTGCAATTTTTATTCCTTTTCTAATTGCACAGCCTATCTTATCTATTGTTTCTTCAGCCATAATTTCAATTGTAGGTTCGATAGAAATATAACATCCCATAAACCTTTCAATGGCATTAGGCACAATTAAGAAACCATATTTTTGATTATAATATACAGAAATCATATCCGTTTTCTCCTCTCTATTACTTAAGGGGAATAAAATATTCCCCTTAAGCTATTTACTTTGCTATTATTTTCCTACTGTAATAATGAGTTTAACACCTTTATCAATACCATGTTTTGTAGCATTATTAACTGCATTTATCTGAGCTTCGCTTAATGTTACATTTGGAACAACTACTTGTAATTGTCTACCCACTATTTCTTCCGCATTAACAAATTTACCATTAAATGTTTCTCCTATAAATCCTGAAACTTTATTAATGTCCTTGACAATTACCTTTTCCAATTTATTACCATTTTGATAAGTCTTTGCACCTAAGTCTCGGCTTTTAACACTAGTCACAACACCATTTTCTACTTTATCTATGGTCGGGAAATTGTGTCCCAAGTTATTTCCCATAGCTTTGTCAATAATATCTCCTCGCTCTAATGGTGGTTTTTCCCAAGTGCCTTCTGGCAATTTTGTTTCGGTTACTTCTGCAACTAATTTTTTAAACGATTTATCAATCCCATCATTATGGGTACTTCCTGCACTCCTTACTACATTCAAAAGTTTCCCAGCCCCATAACTAAGGCCACCCATAACGCCACCTGTCACTGCTCCTGCAATACCACCGACTAACGTATCTTTTGCTACTTGTTTCAGACTATTTCCAGACAAACCTGAATTCACTGCACTATATGAAGCTCCACCAATAGCTCCAATAACTGCTCCTGAAACCATCGCCGTTCCTAAGCCACCCATTGCTGGCAATGCTGCCAGAACTGCTCCTGCAGCCAAACCGCCTGTTGCAGCAACTACAAGACCAGAAACTGTAACCGCAGTTATACCAATGGCTACTTTTTTCACCGCATTCCAGTCTACTTTTCCAAGCTTATCTGTAATACGATTTGTTGTCGTACACATATGTCGTACCACTTCTGAGCGGATTTCTGCCGTTCTTTCTGAAACATAGGATTTGAAAGATGTATAAGTTTTTCCAATTTTCTGTACCCCATTGCTTACAGAACGAATAAACTGACTTCCTCTGGATGTGATCTTTTGATATGTACTGCTACTGGTTACACGATTTTTCACAGATTGATATGTCTGTTTTGCATGTTTAGCTGCATTTTTGGCAGTTTTTGCTACCCCCTTCACTGTGTTAACAATAGTTTTTGCTGCTTTCTTAGCTGTATTTACTACTGTTTTGACTACCTTTTTCGCAGTATTAACGATTTTCTTGCCGACACTCTTGACTGCTTTCGCTGCTTTTTTAGCTGTACTCTTAATCCTGCTCCACAATGAATGTCCTGTCGGATCACTGTAATTCAGCGGATTATTGGTCGTATAATCGTAGCGGTTTCTGGTCAATGGATTTTCTGTCGTTCCAAGGTCACTATCTTCAGTTGTAAAGGTTCCGTTCTCTGCGTTATAGTATCTTGCCCGCAGATACTGAAGTCCTGTTTTTACATTTGTGGACTCCCCATTGTAACCGTAGTAATTGACACCGTCTGCTGTTCCTGATGTAAGGTTACCGTATGAATCATACTGATAACTGTTCGTCAGATTAGCTGTTTCGGTCAGGATTCCGGTCACGCTGTTTCTTCCGTCATATAAATAATAACTGCTTTCTTCCGATTTATCAACGCTTACCCGTTCTCCGATTCCACTTTCTCCATAAGTATAAGCCTGACGTACTTTCTCGTCTGCTCCATACTCTGCAAGGACTTCTGTATTCTCGCGATTGATATCGTTGATATACTCTGTCAGTGTGCATCCTTTGGCATTGGAACCGCCTTTTACCAGAGAGGCAAGCTGCTCTTTCGGGCTGTTTCCATCTTCGGTACGCTGGTTCGCCGGGATCAGGACTTCATCGCCATAGCAGTCTTCCCATTTATAGGTGTTATCAAGTTCGAATACCCGGTTGTTATCTCCATCGTACATGGCTGCCATCAGGACTGTTCCACCCTGTTTTACTACTGCCAAACGATTCTCTGCTGTGTATTCATAAGTAACCGGATCTGCACTGTTTGTCTTATCACATTCCTGGATCAGATTGCCATCTTTATCATAGCTGTAGGTTGTTCCCGGATCGCCCCAGATCTTTGCATTGGTGCGTTTGATGAGCTGGTTGGAATCGTTGTACTTATAGTTATATTTTGCTTTGCTGACACCATCCTCGATCTTCTCGTAAGAGGTCCGGTTTCCAATCTTGTCATAAGTATAATTATGGACTGTCTTTTTACCGCCCTCTGCTTTTTCTGTACAGCGTGTCAGTTCCCAGTTGTCATCGTATTCATAGGTACGTGTCGTCTGGATCTCTTTTTCCTGATGCTCACAGTCTGCTTTGTCTGTCTCTTTCTGTGTATCGCCCCAGTTGTACCAGTCTTCCCAGCTTGGCGTCTTTCTTGTTCCAGCTTCCAGTTCCGTAGCTGTTTCTCCAACTACATATCCCTGATCATTGTACTTGTACTCATAAGTACTGATTACTTTGCCGCAGGAACCACAGGTATTCACAATCTTTGTGATATGATCTTCTGCATCGTAAGATACTTCCGTCTTTGTTCCATTACTTCTAGTAACTTCTGTCACACGGTTCAGTGCATCATGCTTGTAAGTGGTTACTTTTCTATTACGGTCTGTCAGTTTTACCAGATTATCATTTAAGTCGTATTCATAGCTGATCTTTGTCCCATCCGGGTATACGATTGCCTGCAGATTATCTGCGTCATCATAAACGTAGCTGACATCCTTTTTCGAACCGCTTGTCACTTTGGTGATTCTTCCAAGTGCATCGTATTCGTAGCTGCTCTTGCCTGTCTGATCCTTCATGGATACCCGTTCCCCGGCACTGTTATATGCGTAGGTCACGTCCTTTTCGGATGTCTCGCCTTTTGCGTCCTGATAAGATTTCTCCAACAGGTCATTCAGTTTGTCGTAATCATACGTGGTTTTCTTGCCGCTTGCCTGTGTATGTCCGGTCAGTCTGCCTTTTTCATCATAGTCGAATTTCTCCGTTCTTCCTGCCGGATCTTTGATGGATGTCAGGTTGCCTTCTAAGTCATAAGTATAATTCGTTGTCTTATTTGCTGCATTGGTGAAGGTCACCAGGTTATCCATGTTGTCGTAACCATAAGTTGTTACACCGCCAAGGGCATCAGTTACTTTGGTCAGGTTGTCATTCTTGTCATATTCCAGATGGCTCTTTAATCCGGTCTTATCTGTAACAACCTGAATATTCCCATGTGCATCGTAATCAAATCCCGTTGTGAATCCACGCTTGTCTGTAATAGAAGTTACCCTGCTGTCCTTATCATAGGTATAGGATTCCTTCTGCCCCAGTGCATCGGTCTCTTCTGTTACACGGTTGTCTTTATCGTAGACTGTCTTTGCAACATAGCCCATCGGATCTGTTACAGATGTAACATTATAATTCTTATCATATCCATAGCTGGTCTTTCTTCCACCCGGTTTGGTGATCTCAGTAATATTTCCTGCCGGGTCGTAAGTGTAAGCAGTTATCTTACCAAGCGGATCAGCTGCAGAAGTCATCTGACCTGCCAGGTCATAACTGTAGGTATTGCTCCGTCCAAGCGGATCTGTCTCCTTCACCAGATTGCCATACTTATCATAAGAAAAGCTGGTTGTTCCATCCAGTGCATTGGTAGAAGACTTCATGTTATGGAGCTTATCGTAAGTATAAGTAGTGGTACTCTTTAAGCTGTCGCTTTCTTTTACCACGTTGTCCACTTTATCATAAGAGAAATTTTTAGTATAACCCAGTGGACTGGTCATACTCTTCAGACGTCCGGCTTTATCATAACTATAGGTATACTCTCCACCATTCGCCTGTGTCATCTTTGTGACATTGTCATTCAGGTCAACACTGTACTGTGTCTCATTTCCCTTTGCATCCGTTACAGAAATGACATTGCCATGCTTGTCGTAATCATATTTGGTAACTGCTCCCTTTGGAGAAATCTGTTCCGTCATGTTACTCAGGCTGTCATATTTGTATTCGGTAATGAGTCCCATCGGATCTTTTGATTTGGTAAGATTTCCAATGGCATCATAACGGTATTCATTTGTTTCTTTTAACGGAGAAGTCTCACCGATCTTGCGGTCCAGTTCATCATACTGGTAGGTTGTCGTATTTCCATTTCCGTCTGTCTGGGATACGAGATTGTCATTTTTATCGTAAGCATACTTGGTAACCGTACCGTTTTCATCGACAGCTTCCGTCACATTATCATTTCCGTCATACTTAAAGGTGCTGGATGCTCCCAGTGGATTTGTCTGAGAAATAACCCGGTCTTTCTTATCGTAAGCGTATTTATATGTGGCTTCCTCTTCTTCTGTCATGGATAACTGGTTGCCGACTTTATCGTAGGTAAAGGTTGTTTTATGACCTTCCGCATCCGTTACCGCTGTAATGCGGTCCATAACATCATATTCATAAGATGTGATACTTCCGTCTGCTTCAGTAAGTTTCAGGAGTCTGCCGTACTGATCGTACTTGTATGTTGCTGTCCTGCCAAGTTCATCGGTCTGTGTCAGTACATTTCCGGCACCATCATAAGTATAATCCATACTGTTTCCACCATTGTCGGAGGAATGGATCAGGTTGCCTGCTCCGTCATATTGATAGGTAATTACGAGTCCCTGTGCATCCGTACATTTTACAAGCTGTCCGATGGCATCGTACTCCATCAGCACCTTGTCCCCTGTCGGCAGTATTATGGATGTGTTATTTCCCTCTTTATCATACACATAACTATACGCATTGCCGAGGGCATCTGTCATCTTTGTGCTGTTGCCCTGTGAATCGTATTCGTAAGTGGTCTTTCCTTTCAGGGCATCCACCGTCTGTTCCAGATTGTCGGTGGAATCATATTTCATTGCTGTAATGTTGCCCTTTGCATCGCTTACCGATGTCATGTTTCCATTACCATCGTAAGTCATGGTACTGGTATTTCCATTTTCATCGGTAGAGGATACCAGATTTCCATTTAAGTCATACTTCATGGATACGGTATATCCAAGGGCATCTTTGGATGTAGTCAGATTTCCTGCCTTGTCGTAAGCATAAGTATCTGTTCTTCCCTCTTCATCGGTAGAAGATACCAGATTTCCTGCTTTATCATAAGTATATGTGGTAGTTCCACCTTCTGGGTTGGTTTCACTTAAGCGGTTTCCTGTATTATCGTAGGTATAAGTCCAGGTTCTTCCACTGTCATCTGATTTTGATACCAGATTGTCTGCCGCATCATAAGTATATGTGGTAACTGCACCTAATTCATCTGTCTCTTTAGCGAGTCTTCCGCAGTTATCATATTCCTTGGAATGGCTGCTTCCATCTCCATAAGTAATCTTGGTTTCATTTCCTAATGCGTCATATTCATATTTGGTTATATTACCAACTGCATCTTTGGACTGAAGCACCTGTCCAAGAGAATCAAACTTGGATACGGTTGCATTTCCATTTCCATCGGTATATTTTTTCAGATTTCCTGCTTTGTCATATTCATAGAGCTTTGTTCCAAAATCTTTATTACTCTCTTCTATGACACGTCCCATGCTGTCATACTTATAAGTAATTGTATTTCCTTTTGCATCGGTTGCTTTGACCTGCTGATAATTCTTATCATAAACGTAGCTGATCTGATTTCCTTTCGGATCTGTACCACTGGTCATGTTGTACATCTTATCATAAGTATAAGTGGTGGTATTCCCCAGTGCGTCAGTACTTGCTGTAATATTTCCCACACCATCCAGCGTATAAGCGGTCACACCGCCATCGGCTGCTGTCTTGGAAGTCAGATTGCCATTCGCATCGTAACTGTTCGAGGTTACATTTCCAAGTGGATCTGTCATGGTAACTGCACGATTCATCGCGTCATACGTGAATCCCCATGCTGCTCCATTTCCATCCACATATCCGGTCATGTTCGGTCCGTCATACGAATACGTTGTTGTGACACCTCTGCCGTCTGTCTGGGATACCATACGATGTTTGTCATCGTAAGTATAGGTAATGGCTGTTCCATCCGGTTTTGTAGATGTGACCATATTTCCATTACCGTCATAACTGTAAGTAACCGTTGCTCCGTTATATCCAGTTGCACTGGTCAGCTTATTCTGCTCATTATAAGTATAAGAGGCTGTCTTTCCATCCTCTCTTGTCTCCGTTGCTACATTGCCAAATGTATCATAAGTGTAAGTTTTTGTTCCGGCTGCTGTCGTTTCGGAAGCAAGCTGATTCTCTGCATTATAAGTCTTTTCACAGGTTGTTCCATCCGGATATTCAATGGATGTTGTGCGGTACTGATCATCATAATGATAAACGGTCTTATTTCCTTCGTTATCCGTTGTTGTAGTAGAACTCTTTCCGTACTTGAAAGTTGCCGTTCCTTTTTCTGCATCAGTCTGCTCTACAACTCTTCCTTCTTTATCGTAAGTATTCTTTACAACCGTATTGCCATTCTCATCTTTCCAGCTTGTCATACGGCTGTCATCATCATATTTGTACTCTTTTGTTGTTCCATTCGGATCTGTTACAGATATCAGATTTCCCTGCTCATCATATTTGTAAGAAACTTTTCCACCATCTGGAAGAGACAGTTCCTTGATATGCCCGAATTTATCCTGTTTTACCCCGAATGTTTTTCCGGATGGTGTTGTAATCTTACTCAGATTATAATCATCGTCATAATCTAATACTGTCTTAAATCCATTCACATCCGTTACATAACGTAAAATTCCATATTTATCAAATGACCAGACGCTCTGATCCGCATCTGTCAGTTCCCATCCGATGTAGTCATGGTCTGTATCTTTATAGCTGACTGCTTTTAAATCATATACATAACCATCCGGAGTAGTGTAGCTTCCATCTTCATTCTTATCAAAGATCAGATAACTTCCGTCCCCTCTCATATACAGAAGACTTCCGTCCTCCATTTGAGAAAGTGACTGGTCATAGTTAAAGCTCCATCCACGTCCGAACATGGAATGCTGGTCTGTTCCTTTGGAATTGTAGCTTCTTGTAATGGAGAATTCTCCATTCAGTTCATTCATCGTCGCATCGGACTGATCCATGTAGAAGTTACCAGTATTTAAGTTGACTGGTTCAAATCCAAATTCACAGTGCAGGCCTCTTCCCATCAATGCTCCGTCAATCCGCATCTTATCCTGATCGGTAAGCGGTGCAGGACTATATGGAACATTTGTCTGTGGGTTACGGATAAAGATCGTGTTATTTGCGACTACCAGTGCGTCCATAACCTGATTGTCTTTCATAATGTTCTTAAGCGGAACACCATAATATTTTGCAATCTTCGGGAATGTATCAAACTGCTTCACTTCATAGATCACAAAGCTGTCACTGGTCACTTCTTTTCCTGTTTCCAGCTTTCCATCAATCTCTTTCGATGCTTTTGCTTTGATCTTATAAAGCTTGTCCTTCGTCAGCCCTGAATACAGTGCACTCTGCCAGTTGGAATCTTTGCTGTAATACTTATTCGCCTCCGGGAACTGCTTATTGTATTCAGTACTGTCTGGATAGGAATACAATGGTTTTGCATCTGTTTCGTGATGTTCTTCATTTTCCTCATCTGGAAGCAGATAATATTCTACTGTAGATTTGCTCTTTGCAATTCCGTCTACAAATACGGCATCAAACTTCAGCTTTCCATTTGTATTCTTTTCTGTCATCGGGCGAAGCAGGATCGTTGTTTCATCCAGTGACATATCTCGCAGATATGGATCTTCAGCCGGTGACCACTGGATGCTGAGTTTCGGTCCATAAACGGATGCCCTGTTATTCAGTACCTCACACTGCATAGAAGCTCCAAGGTTATTTGCCTCGGCAATGGCTACCAGTGCAAATCCGTTATTCGCATGAGTTCCCTGCACCCAGTCATTGACCAGATCTTTGACGTCATAATTGATATAGCTGTTCCTGCTGGTACTTGCATTCTGTACATCCTGAAACGTAAGATTTACTGGTTTTGTTTTCCATGTGATGGAGGTGTTCCACGACTGATCTACACGATAAAGTCCAAACTGGGATGCACCACCACTGTATGCAGTTTTCTGACTGACTGCAAATGTTGCACTGTCAATTTTGGAATCTTTCGGAATCTGACTAAAATTTGAATTTACTTTGATATAAGTCCGGCAGTTCTGGTGTGCAGTACCAAATCCTGCAAGGTTCCCAGACTTAATACCATCATCAAATCCGACATACGGATAATTGTTGTCACCAATCTGACTGGTAGGACTTCCCTCTTCCACACCGATCATGTTAAAGGAACTCTTCTGAATCTCTACTGGTGTCGGATCGATCCTGACCGGATACTGACGTTCTTCTGCCGAAAGCCAATCCCTATCTGGTTTTACGGTCAGGATTGTTTTTCCATCTTCTTCCCGAAGTTCCAATGTGATCAGGAAACTGATTTCCCCGGCAGCATCTTCCATTGATGGCGTCTCCAGAAGATACTTCGCATCTTTGATTGTCTTCCCTTCCGGATAGATATAGACCTGATTGTCTTTTACTTCTGCCTGATACCCCGGAATCTGCAGCTCGTATTCATAGACTTCCCTGTCTGTTGGCTGCTGAAGTACGATATCTTCCTTAATGCTGGAATCCAGTACTGTATACTGAACATCTGCGCCCTCGTAAACTTCATTATAAAGGATCGCATTGTCTTTAATAACGGAATGTGTATAATCTCCATCTACCGGAATGATCCCGATTCTGGTCTTTCCATTTTCAATCGTTACACCATTCTCTTCTGACATCTGTTCCGGAAGAAGGATAGCATAATCGTTTGCCTTGTTCTGATAAACTTCTGTTTTCTCTTCCTTTTCTTCAGTTGCCACTACACTGCTGGCTTCCTGTGCTTCTTCGGATGCCGGAGTATCTGCTTCTTCTGGTTTTACAAGTGTATTATCAACCAGCTCGGTATCTCCATCCTCATTCTTATAAGTTCCGACATAACCTCCATAAACGGTTGTATACTGCTTGTCCCCTGTCTTATAAGTCTTGGAAATGGCATCATAATCAATCAGTTCACCTTCCGGTTCTTCTGGAATCGGATAGTAATCCTGTGGTTCTTTCAACTCCACTTCTTTTTCCTGCGGATTTTCTTCTGTTTCTTCCGCTGGAGTTGTCTGTTCTTCCTGCGTCTCTGTATCTTCTGATGGCGTCGTTTCATTTTGTACGTCCGCATCAGACTGCTGACTCTTATCTTGTTCTCCAGATGTGGAATCTGTAATCCCTGCTTCCTCTTCCGTCAAAGCCTCTGGTCTGGAGAAATCTGCATTCTTCTGTACATCCTCAATGGCCTCTTTTGCCTGTACAAAAATAGGCTCTGTTCCCTGTAGTGCCATCAGGAGTGCAAGTACTAAGGCTATAGCCGACTTTCGAAATCTCTTCATAGTCTCTTTCTCCCTCTTGTAATCTTTTTCTATAATTCCTTTACAAAATAACCGCTACCCTCCTTTTTTCTGACTTTGGCACTACTATAATCTAAAAAATCACAAAATTTTCATAAATGGTAAAAATGCCCCTTGAGGTGGCAAAAATAGACGAAATCGGTCGAAAAAAATAGTAAGACACCATCGCCTTACTATTTTTCATCTAATTTCATATATAATAATATTTTCACTTGAAAGGATTTCTCCGTATGGCAGATCTCCATCTGACCATGATATTTTTCTACTACGAGTTTCACATTTTGTAATCCTATTCCATGTCCTTCTTTCCTGCTTTTCGTTGTCAGATAAATTCCATTCCGCACTTTTGGTGTATCTTTTATGCTATTCTCAATCTGGATATTCATGATTCCTTTTCCATAATACATCTGAAACGATAATCTCCTTTCATCTGAAGCTGCTGTCCCACGAATAGCATTATCCATAAGATTTCCCACTATTATACTTATATCAAATAATTCTTCCCCTATATGATTCGGTATTTCTACAGAAATCTCCGGATTTTCAATTACTGATTTCGAATCTTCCAAAATATAATTCAGCAGATTATTCATATTACGGTTTTCTGTATATAAATGATGACATAAGGCTGTTCCGGCTATATTCTCCATTTGTTTCAGATACGATAGAATCTCTTCATTTCCTCCCGTTTTTGCCATTGCCCCTATTGTTGTAAGATGGTGCTTGTAATCATGATGTATCTTATTCAGCCTGTCCTGTGATTTCATCATCATCTCCAGTTCTTTTGCATACTGGCTCATCTGAATTTTCATCTCTTCCTGTTTTGCTGTTTCAATATAACTTTTCTGAACCTCATCGTGCAGATAGAAAATAAACACATTGATAAACAGTAAGAATAATACAATCGTAGACCGCACACCTCTTCTGTCTGGCAGCAATATCCTGATACAGACTATAATGCTGATCACCGGGACAGAAAGCATAGCAAGCCAATGACGGTTCTTTATATAATAACTTCTCTTTACACCTACTTTTCTTTCAATAATGACTTCCAGTAAAAAGAATATAAAATTTCCCATTACAATAGTTCCCGGTCCCATGTGATGATGCACCGGATTTCTTGCTACCGCATACCGTTGAAAGAACACGATTGGAATCCCATCACATAAAATTCCCATAATATATACCATAAGTGTATTCCAGACATGATGTTGCCAGTCTGCCTGATATGCCACTGTTATAATTAACAGAGCTATCAGCTCAAAGATCAGATCTCCGTACATCGTTCCCCACTGCATGCTTCCCCAGCATGAAAGCAGATATGCACAAAAATATGCAAATAGCTTTTGTGTATCCTCATTTTTGGATACAGGATGGTATTGTAACGGAACACAGTATAAATCCAGAATAATTTACTTGTCAGATAAGTGATCAAATGGATATTCATAATCTTTTCTTCTCCGTTTGTAATAGTCTTTCCCTGACCTTCTTGCGATTTGCTTTACTGATACTGAGACGTGTCTTGTCTTTCATAACCACGTTGTCATATTCGTAATGCTCCACGTGTTCCATATTGATGAGATAGGACTTGTGAATCAGTAAGAAATATTCTTCTGTTACATCCGCTACATCCTTTAATTTTCCTCGATATTCATATTCTTTTTCCGATGTCACGATATGTACTCTTTTTCCCAGACTATAAAAATACAGGATCTTGTCATAAGAAATCTTGTGGATTCCTTTTGTATCCGTATATTCAAATATTTTCTTCCGTTCTTTTAACAGTTCCCGTAATTCACCTATCACCCGGAAAAGTTCTTCCTCTCGGATTGGCTTTACAAGAAAATCAAATGGATGAATACGGAATAATTTCATAGCATATTCCTGATATGTTGAAATATAGGTAATCCGCAGTTCTTTTCCATAATTTTTCTTTCGTATCTCCGTTCCGATATCAATTCCATTCTCATGTTCCAGACAAATATCAAGGAATAACATATCGTAGGATTCTTCTTCCAGCCTGTTAAGAAGCTGCTCCGCAGAATAGTATATTTCTATAGATATCTGACAGTCATTCGCTTTCCCATAATGGAGCAGCTTCTGTTCTAACCAATTACATAGGATGATGTCATCATCACAGATTGCAAGTTCTAGCATATTTTCTTACCCTCAGTCTTTCGTAACACGACAAATGGGGAAAAGAATCCCCTTCAATTCTTTTCCCGAATGGACATCACTAATTTTGTGTCATTTTTCCGATGCAACAGCACCACTTCCTTTGCTGTCTTATTTTGTCCTCTATATAATAAACACTTGAACAAGAAAAAACTGTCGCCATTTTATAATTTATTTATATTTTTTATGTTTTATTTATATTTTATCCAAATATTACAGCGATAACTAATAATGTCACCCCCTGCATTATTCTTTTTATTTTTAGCGTCATTTGATAAAACATCAACGTTTTTGATGGCAAAAAGGGAACCTGCAAAACCAGATTCCCTTTAAAATACATGCTCTTCTCTAAAAGGATGATAAATCCACCATCCTCTGCTTATTTTTAAAAACTTTTTCCTTTTTTACAATACTTATAAATATTAAATGGTTTTTCTTTTTTTTCAAATAAAATCCCTGTTGTTTTAATAATTTTTATAAGTTCATCCGACTCCATATCTGTCGTTTTAAATATAAATATTTTCTTTTCATTTGTTATGAAAAAAAAGAAGTTTTTATATAAGAACATTCTATCAATATTTTTAAATTCATAAATTTGATCTTCATCTATTTTAATTGCGTTTTCATCGATATCCACCGTTTCATATCCTGATCTACCCCAGACAAATTCATGAACATTTTTTTCAAAATTTTTACCAATCATTTGATACCAAATAATCCAAGCCACACAAGCCACACAAGTTCCAATCCCTATTCCAAACATCAAATAACTTTCCGACAGATAACAATTAATCGACAGTAAAAATTCTACAGGTGTAAAAATATAGATAATCATTCTACTTTTCTGTCTTGTTTTAAATAATTGATTAGGAATTATAAACCCAAGCGAAAGCATTCTTTCTAATTCTTCCCTATCCTCATCTGACACAATTGATTTAATATGCATTCTTCTTAATCCCCCTTTTGCCAGAGGTCCTCTTTATAAAATCGAACCTCTGGCCATTGTCTCTTTTATTCTTTTACAATTTACAGCGCTTGAATCAACAAACCAAAAACAGTACCTGCTCCAGCTGAAAATAAAGCAATAATTGACGGAATTGCATTTACAACTAATGCACCCGCAAGAACTAATATTACGGCTCCTGCCAGTATATTACTATGCTCTTTTGTGAATTCTACAACATTAAATTCAAGACCACTATTAGAATTTAATGTCATTGTAAAAATCAAAGCAACCGATATTGTCCACTCTTTTTCCTCTTCTGGCAGCAAATCTGATGTACTAAATACAATGGAAAACTCTACACTATTGGCAAAAACATTATTTATTTCAAAAGCAATATTACCAGATTTAACCGATAAAGCAATTTTTTCTATCGTATTTCCAAAGTTATCTGCTCCCTCTATACCTGTATCTGATAAATTTGATGAAATCTCCATAATTTGATTTTTGCAAGTTTGTGTCAATTCTCCATCATTTCCTATATCCACTTTTATATTATATATTTTACCAGTTGAACTTTCAAGCGATGTGGATATTTTAGTAGAAATATCAATTGCTCCTTGAGGACTCATCATTGTTCCCAGTGAAATTTCCTTATCATACTCCACACCCACATCCATAATTTTATTCAGATAACCAAGCGGCTCCATTACATTATAGACATATTGATTTCGTGCTATTTTTACCTTTGCCCGAAGATTTTCTTGCGCTATTTCCTCATCTGTTTTTGTCGATACGGCATCGAACTTTTTAAATCCAGTATCTCTCCCTGAATATGCATCTTTATCCAGTGGGAACGAAGGTGATGAAGAAAATGAGTTCAACTCACAAAATTGATCAAATGCCCAGTTCTTCGGCATCGAATATCCCAAATTACAGCTAAATCCAGTTGACATATCTGCCACAAATGATTTACTTGCCAATCCTGCTTCATAAACTTTAGTACATACATATCTTGGTGCATAAATGCCGACTTTATAATTTTTATCATTTGTCGAACTGAAAAAGATCATGTGAATCTGTTCAAAATAAGGTATAATAAATGTATCAATCTGATATGAATAACAATCAAAATCCACTGCAAAGTATATAGTCGTTCCACTTGGTATACCGATTCTCTCGGCTGCTAAAATTGCTGTCTGTGCATCAACACTTCCCTGGGACGGATCCTTAAAATAGTTTAATTCATATCCTCCATCCTGATATATCGGAAATACCGATAATCCTGCATTTTCAATGTTTTTCACTTCTGTTGATGTCAAATATTTCGGTGTATGTTCTTTTCCAACAGAACCTGTCAGATAACGTCCTACATGAGTATACCCTGCATTTTTTATATCTAATGCCTGTTGTTTATTTAATACTGTTGCACAGTCACACGCTTTTGCTGCCCTGTTTGTATCGCCTTTACTCGTAAGCAATGATTTCATAGTAGAAACATTTACTTTTCCTTTTGTTACAAGTCCAATTCCTGTCAGACCATAAAACTCCTGAAATTCTGACACCTTTGACTCTGTAGTCGAATCAAACACGCCATCGAATCTTCCCGGATTATATCCGTTAAAATATAGTCCGTATTGAGCAATCTTATTAAATGGAACATATTTCGTCGAGTTCTGTCCGTTCTGTAATGTACCCGGAAACGCATTTGTTGTTGCATCGCCAAAATTAACTGAATTCAAATCTGTAATTAATTCAGTTGTAACTCCTTCAGCCGCCTGCAATGCACCAACTAAAGACAAAATTGTCTGTCTTGAGGCAATTCCATCACAAGGTCCAACACCAATAACATCTGACCAGTCACTATTTAATTGCTGTTGAATAAGAACAATATTGGAATCCCCACCAGAAACCTTTGTAAACCAGTTTAGGGATAACAATCCAGACCAAACTTTCCAATCAATTTTGCCCGTAACTTCCAGTCCTGCATTTTCCTGCATCTTTTTAACTGCATTTACTCCTGATGTATAATAAATTCCAGTAATTCCTCCAGCAGCATATCCTTTGCAAAACAGAGCACACTGAATCAAGCATACATTAACCTGCGGAGTATCATTCGGATCCATTTTTGTAATAATGGCTAACTTCTTCATGGTATTAATAGTAAGTGGTCCAACCGTTCCTGTAATCGTTGAGATTCCATTCTGAATCTGAAATGCACGAATGATTCCCTGCATCACGGCTGTTCCGGTCTTTCCATCTTCATCCAGTTTTACCCAATCCTTATGTCCACCAAACATCGCATTTAAATATTTTTGTGCTGCTTTTACATTCTGATCACTCATATTCACTACCTCCTAATTCAAGTCAATTATAAAGATTTCTAACTCTTTATATGTCTATCACTAAAAGTTACAATAACAATTTATCAATCAACTGTGCCTATTTTGTGACTATTTTCCAAAGGATTCATTAACTCCCTTATAAAATCCTTAACAAATTATGAAAGAAACCATCAATTTATCACCCCATATCCCATTATAGAACTGTAATCTACTGCATAATTTCTCTGCCGTACCTGATCACTGGAATTTCCCTCAATCGTGTAAACTCTTCCACCTTCACACTTTTCTACTATTCCTACATGATCCGATGTTCCATCATGATCCCAGTCAAAAAAGATGATCATTCCAGCTGTCGGAGTTGTTCCGCCACTCTGCCACTTATTCTTTCCCTGAAACCAGGACACTCCATCACTGCACAATGAGAATTTAGGAACATTCCCACTTGCAATCAGACCGCTCTGATCCGCACACCAGCTTACAAAACAGGCACACCATTCTACCCGACTGTCAAATCCGTACCAGCTCCAGAACTTCTGACCGCCACTGTTTCCAAGCTGCCCCATTGCAACCGACACAATCTGCTGATTACCAAACAAACCAGCAAACAGGCTGCCACCGGAATAATACCGCATCACATGGGGAACGTATTGGGGATCTCCGTAACTGCTCCATCCATGCGAAGCTGCCTGTTCCTGTGAAAACTGCAATGCATTGGCTTCTGTATAACCGCCTCTTTGCAATGCCCATCCTATGTAGCCATTTCCATAGTTATATCCCTGCCATGCAAGTTTCAGCTTGTCCAGATCCTGTGGACTGCTGCATCCTGCCTGTCTGATACAGTCTGCAAAGGTCTGTACTCCAACCTCTATCGAATAATCCGGATCAGTAATAGAACCAGGAGTGTGTGGGAATCTTGTATTATATGGACTTTCCGAACACTGCATCGGGTCTGTTCCCCTGCCTCCAGATTCCTGCATCATGATGGCCTGTATCGCAGACACATATTCCGGAATGCCGTATTGGGATGCATACTGCTGTATCACAGAAGTATACGCAAGCACTTCTTCACTTAGGGATTCGGAGCTTTCCGAATTACTGCTGAAAGCTGCTCCTGCAATGATTCCCACAATCAGAATAAATACCAGAAGAAATGCACTACCTCCGGCAGCAATCCATTTTCCCATTTTTTCAAGAGCTACTACCCCTTTTTGAATCGCTGCTGTAATTCCCTGTACGGATAACTTTGAACCCTTTCCAGTTACCTGAAGGACTGCTTTTCCACTTTCTGCCGATGCCTGTGCTGACTTTCTTGCCATCTGGGCTGCTCTTGCTTTCTGCATCGCCTGAAGACTTTTTTCCATCTGCTGTTTCTGCATGGATGCCTGTGTCTTTATTTTTTCTTGAGACAGACCGGATACTTTTACCACTCTCGGTGCTGCTTTCACCTGCCGTTTACCATTCTCCTTGGCAAGTGCTGCCTGCTCCGGTTTCAACTTGATTAATTTCTTTCCGCTTTCTGCCCCCTGCTCCATTGCTTCTTCGGCAGCTTTCGCTTCTTCCTGTCTGCTTTTTCTTTCCTTTATCTTCCTGTAGGTCACTCCAGCAAGTTTTTTTCCACCTTGATATGTGGTTTTCCCTATACTTTTTCCTGCCACACTCGCCGCTCTGTACTGTACGGATTCTATTTTTTCAGTTCCATACTGTGTTGGGGATTCTGACTGCCCACTGCTTTTTTCATGTAGTTCCCTTGGCTTTTCTTTTGCTTCCAGAACCGCTGAGCGAACCAGTTCTTTCGGAAGTCGGGCAGCCGGATTTCGAATCTTCGGATTCTTATCCCTTACCCGTTCCTTGATATCTTTCATCCGGTCACCCTCTTTCCGTATCTCTTATCTCATCGGGCAACATCCCGATGTTTCTTTTTTTCCTGCTGTTTCTGCAACTGCTCCACCTGTCTGATTGCCTCATTTACCAGTGGATGTTCGTTGTAATATGGCACAAGTTCCAAGTCTCCCCTGTCTTTTGATGACAACGGTAATGGATATTCCATGTCTGAATAAATTGATTCTGGATCATGAATAGAAAACT
The DNA here is from genome assembly GCF_027679115.1 of Coprococcus sp. TM115-187. Lineage (NCBI taxonomy): Bacteria > Bacillati > Bacillota > Clostridia > Lachnospirales > Lachnospiraceae > Coprococcus > Coprococcus sp. TM115-187. The sequence goes on from NZ_JAQEKS010000005.1 coordinate 17,564, forward strand.
CAATAGCCGGACACATATTGGCAGATGTTCTACAATATTTCTGGTACTTTTTATATGCCTCTTCCAGCGTTCTGCATTTTGTATATTCTCCTAAATCATGGAACTCACCGCACTCTGCAGCATAAAAAGTTATCGTTACTTCTTCTTTTTTCTTCATTATGATTCTCCCGGTTTTGTTGTCATTAGTTTATAAAGGTCTGTATTCTTTGGGAACGTATTCTCAAATGGTACGATATTCCCAGAGCAACGGATTAGGCCACTGCCAACCGATACATTTGTAATATAGGACAGTTGGTTTTCGGAAATATTCAAAAGAGCTGCCAATTCTTCCCTGTCTGTACTTGCCTGATTCAAAAGAATCAAAAACTCACTGTTTGCCAACATCAGTCTTGCAGTGTCCGATTTCAGAAGTTCCTCAACATTTTGGGTTAAACCTGTCACGAATCCATTGTATTTTCTGATTCTCTTGTACAGTCGGTAGAAGAAATTTGCACTGTATTCATAGCGGAATAACAGATAGAACTCATCGGCAAATATCCATGTCGTTTTTCCTTCTTTCCAGTTCTGAATTACCCTGTTGAAAATACTGTCTAAGGTAACCAGCATTCCCAGTGGCATAAGCTGTTCCCCCAGTTCCCGGATATCATAATCCATGATCCTGTTCTTCTTATTCACATTGGTCGGCTGTGCAAAGGTGTTCAGGCTTCCATTGATAAAAAGTTCGGATGACAGTGCAAGTCCCCTTGCCTCTTCTTCCGGCTGTAACATCAACTGTCGGTACATATCTTTCAATGTCGGAACTTCTCCGGTATAACCACTTCGGATATAATCCCGGTACACATCTGCAGCACAGCGGTCCAGGATTGACTTTTCTTTTGCTGACAGGTTTCCTGCTCCAACCAACTGTTCAAATACAGACAGAATAAACTCCGATTTTTCAATCAGTGGATTCTTTTCATTGCCGTAGGCTGCGTCCATATCCATTGCATTCAGGTGATTGTCTGATGTCGCAGATACTTTTACAACCTGTCCACCCAGAGCCTCTACTAATTTTGTGAATTCGGACTCCGGATCAAGAATCAGGATATCGTCATCGGTACTCAATGCCAGATGCACAATCTCTTCTTTTGCCGAAAAGCTCTTTCCTGATCCACTGACGCCCAACCGGAAACTGTTTCCATTCATCAGTTTCTTCCGGTCGGCTACCAGAAGGTTCTTGCTGACTGCATTCTGCCCATAATAGATACCGCCCGGCTGCAGGATTTCCTGTGTATGGAACGGGATTAAAACAGCCGTTGATTCCGTTGTCAATGTACGCAGGGCATTGATCTTTCGCAGTCCGTAAGGAAGCACTGTATTGAGTCCGTCCACTTGCTGCCACTTTAATGTTGCCATCTGGCACAGATGCTTTCTTGCTATCGACAATAATAATTCCGTATCGGAATCCAACTGTTTTTTACTGTCTGCCAGATGTACCATTGTCAAAATTCCGAACATCATACGCTGGTCTCTGGTTGTCAGATCATCGAGCATTTCCTTGGTTTCTTTTCTCTGAAGTTCCATATCGTATGGTACGATTGCCGAGAAGTTATTATTAGCGTTCTGCCTTCTCTGCCAGTTGGTCACGTTGGTTTCCACACCAAGCAGTCGGTTCTGGATTTCCCTTACCGCTTCATCCGTAGGGACTGGCAGGATATCAATCGACAATATCAGATTCCGGCTGAAGTCACACAGTTCTGAAATCATGTCATCTTTAACATAACTTGCATAATCCTGCATATACAGGACTCTTCCGTACCTGTCACCGATTTTAAAATGGTCACGTTCAAATTCCATAGAATCCGGACACATCCAGTCCTTGAAACTTGTTCCCTTCTTGGCAAATTGTTTCAGATCAAACGGAAATGCCTGTGGGACATCTCCCTTGAAGAAGTCCCTGAAAATCTGGAGCCGGCTCTCTGCGTCCAGTCCTTCTGCTGTGGACGATAACTTTGCCAGATGTGTTACGATGTCTGTTCCGATACGTGCAAAATAGGTTCTTGCATCGTCAATCGATCTTTTATGTACACTGACAGTCAGATACCGTTCCTGATAGATGCTGTTGTTTGTTCCTGTAATCTTAGACAGGAGCATTTCGTTGTATTCTTCCCGATAGTGGTCCAGTCCATCTTCCTTCATTGGAAGCAGGATTGATTTTTCAAATTCTTCTTTATTGATTCTCCGGTTATTGATGGTAATTTTGGCAGAAATGCCGGAATCCAGTGAATTTAAGAGTTCGGAATAATCCAGAAACATTTCTGTCTTATTGTCCTTACTCGCAATATAATAGTTGATATCTGTAAAACGATATGTTTTTGAGAATTTCGTTCCCTGTTGAAAAATTCCATCCGGCCAGATTCGCTGGATGGGAATTGCCTGTTGGACTGATTTCGGAACTTTGAAGCGTTCCTTATCCATCCGAAGTGCCTGACTTAAGGTTTTAATCAAAGGCATCACTCCTTCCCTTGCGTTTCTTTCTCTGTTTTGCTTCTGCTCTTTGCTCCCGCTCTTTTATGATTTCCGCTCCATCCTTTTGATTCTTTTCTCCCAGCGAGATGGTCTCCTGCATGCAGGAGTAGTGGATATCTTCCGACTGAAACACCAGTTTCTTCGGATACAGCAATTCGGATTTGATCACTGCCCATAAAAACTGTTCGGCTGTCATACCATGATATTTGAAAAAGCCACAGGCAGCAAATGGAGTAGCACCAAGCACACACAGCCATCCGGTTATTTCCTGTCCGGTAATTTCACGCATTCCAAAGTAAATTCCGATTGCTGTAAGAATCGCAAGAACAGAACACACACATTGTCTCAGGTCCAGTCCCATAAACATGGATTCCTGATAGTCCCGGATTTCTTTATTCATCTTGACTTCCATAACTTATCGCTCCTTTCCTCTGCTTTGTTTCTTCGTTTTCTGTGGTTTTTCTTTCGGTACTTCTATCCCGGCAAATCTACAGTGTTCTGCAACGCCTTCCGGATCAAATTCCGCAAGTCTTGCTAGATCAAACGCTACCTTCTGATAGGTTGCATATCCTGATCTTCCTGTTTCATTCAACACTTTTCCTAGTTTATGTTCCTTGATAAAATGAAGCATATCCTTGGTAAAATCTCCTGTTATAAAAGCCTCATTTGGCTCTAAGAACTGATAGGGCAGATTAATGGTTACATCTCCAAAATCTTCCCATTCTCTCCCTTCCTTATGGCAGAGTCCTACATATAAATTTCCATTGTTCCGATAAGAGCTCACTCGTATTGCTACTGTCTCACGTCCAAATTCCCAGTTATATCTTAATGTTTTCTTTATATCCATATTTTTAACCTCCAAGTCCCATCATTTCTCTGACAATACGGTCAGATGCCTTAATTGCTCCAACCAGCACCAGTAAATTAAATACCAGTTCTCCGACATAGTTCCACACGATTGTAACTGCACTCAACTCCGTATCTCCGACAGCCGGAGGGCTTGCTGCATAAGCAGAAAAGATAATACATGCCAGTGCAATAATTGCCCCTTCCAGACATACGCCTACATAAGAACGGATAAAGTTCTTTCCAATGGACTGCGTGGGTTCTCCTGCAAATGAGGAAATCGGAATCGGGGCGATTGCCGTATACATATAGATTTTGAACATTCTGCCATACACTGTCAGGATCATTACAAATGACAATACAGTGATCAGCAGACTGCCAAGCAGTGTAACAATCCACAACGGAATGGATTCCAGCATTCCCACGCTCTCAATCTTATCTACAATCTCCGTTGGCAGTTCCGTCACGCTTCCTGCCATACTGGAGCCACTCATTACGGTTGTCACGATTCCCTGCACAATGGAAAACAGTGCCTGCATAAGTTCCATCCCGTATGTAATTGCTCCCTGAGCAAGTGCAAACCGGATAAATGCTTTTAGCACATGTTCCGGCTTTTTCAGATCTGTAAAACTGCCACACGTTTTAATGATTCCGGCTGCGAAAAATAATACCAGTAATCCATAAGCAATGGCTGTCAGTGCATCATTAATATTTACCATAATCCGCCAGATGCCGCCGCCCTTAAAAGTTGCCGGATTTTCGGTCAGCAGAGTCCACAGTTCTGCCATCTTTTCACTCCATGTGGATAGTGCTGAGTTTAGATTCTGTACAATCCAGTTATCACTCAAAAACTCTCACCTCCTTAAACATATTTTTGAATACAGGAGTACCTTCCGGCACTCCTGCTGTTTCCTGATATATTTTTTCAAAGAGGCTTACGCCATAATCAAATCGAGGATTTCTTTGGCGAACGTAATAATTACCCCTCCGGCCAGTGTCAGAAATCCATTTGCCCTCTGGCTTGGATCATGGCTTTTTAAAGACAGACCAACCTGCACAACACCAAATCCAAGCAAAATCAAACCGATCGCACGAATCAGAGAAAAAATAAAGGTAGACAGGTTATTGATAACGGACAACGGATCTCCGGCTGCGAATGCGGTCGTTGCTCCAACCGTTACGGTCAGTACCAGTGCCATATAAAGGCTCATCCACTTTTTCTGTTTTCTCCCCATCGGCATCGGGGTTATCATTTTTTCAGTTGTATTCTTTTTTGTTCTATTTTTTTCTCCTGTGAGAAGTTTCTTCAATACACATCACTCCAATCCATCAAAAAACTGCTATTCACCAAGGATGTCCTCGGTAGACAGCAGTTCGTAATCGTCTAATCTGTTAATGTCAATCTTTAGGTCGTCGTGAGCCAGTGGTGTTTTCGCATAATCATAAGGCGATGCACCACCGTCCTCTGTGTATCTGAAATTCACATGCTTTTTTAAATCATATTTATCGTCCATGATCGGACGCTCCCCACGAATAAACAAAATCGCTTTGCGGTTATCTAAAAGCCGTATTTCATCCGGTGTTAAAAGTTCCCTTCCTGTCTGCTGATAATTCACCGAATAGCTGCCGCTACGCCCTTTTGTCTGTCCGTAGGTATTGGTATCCAATGTCTCTTTTCCCAATAATTCCGAGACATACTTATGTCCTTCTTTTTCATTTCCACCCAGATATAAAAATTCATCGCAGTTGCCGATCAGACTCTCATACGAGTCTTTAAATAAGGCTTTCATCTGTGCAATGTTCTGGATGATGATACTGCAGGAAATCCCTCTGGAACGCATGGTTGCCAGAATCTTGTCAAAATCATCCGGCAAGGCTACGTTTGGCCATTCATCCATAATGCAGTGTACCGGAATCGGAAGCCTTCCTCCGTACTTCCGATCTGCCACATAATACAGTGTCTGAAACAGATTACTGTAAATCATGCCGACCAGATAATTCATGCTGGTGTCTGCATCCGGAATACAGCAAAACAGTGCTACTTTTTTCTCCCCAATACTGTATAAGTCCAGTTCGTCCGTACAGGTCAGGTTGGCGATTTGTTTCAGATTGAACGCTGCCAGACGGACACCAACCGATATCAAAATAGACTTTGCGGTCTTTCCGGCCGCCTGCTTATAAATGGCATACTGCTTGACCGCAATACTCTCTGGGTCCCGCATTTCCAGTCTTTCAAACAAAATGTCCAATGGTGACTGGTAATCCTCATCATCTTCTTTGACCTGTGCGCTTCCAAGCATTTCCATAATCATCGGGAAGTTCTGTTCTTCCGGTGGAGCTTCATGCAGTAAATACAGCATAAGTGCCTGTAAAAGTGCAGTCTCTGACTTTTCCCAGAACGGGTCCGAGCTTTGTGCACCTTTCGGTGTCGTGTTGCGGATCAGGTTGTTAATTAGTTTCAGCACATCCTTGTCATCCCGGACATACGCAAACGGATTATAACACCAGGAAGTCTCCGGATTGATCAAATCAAAAACCCGGACTTCATATCCATTCCGTTCCAGAACACCTCCTGTTTTGCGCAGAAGTTCCGCTTTCGGATCTGTGATCACCATCGAGCAGTTGCACTGCATGATGTTCGGAATCGCATAGGTCCGGCTCTTTCCTGCCCCGGAACCTCCGACTACCAGCACATTTAAATTTCGTTTATGCTTATATCCATCCAGTCCCATGCGGAAATGCTGTGTCAGAAGCAGATTATTCGTGTACTGCTTTTCGCAGTAACGTCTGCAGATTTCGGACACGTTGCCCCATTTTGCGGAACCATGTTCCACGCCTCTTCTATAATTTCTTTTTTGGGATTCATAAATACCAATGCCTAAGAAATAGGCTGCTGTGAATATCAGAATACATTTGAACGTATACGGTGTATACGTGATAAAAAACGGCTGTTCGAGTTTTTCGCTCAGCGTTTCTAAGATTTGAATAAAATTCTTATCCGGTGTAATGGCACAAGCGGTAATCGCTGCCGCCCACCAGACAAATGGCAGAAAGACAAGATACAGAACCCAGTCCTGCTTTTTTGTACTTATCTCTGCAAGTCAGATTCTCTTTTCTTGCGTGGCTTTTCTTCTGGATGTCCCTGTCCTTCTTTCTTATGAAAGGAATCCACTCCCGGTATCAGTGAGAGACTTCTGCCGTTGTCCCACTTAACACCAAGCTGGCCTGCATCATCCACATACTGCACAGTTCCTTCCAGTCCCTGCGGCATACCCGCTTCTCCATCCATCGAATTCAGACAGATTCTTGTTCCTGCCGGATACTGTTCTCTAAGTCTTGCCACTTTTTCTCTTGAATAAATGACCAATCAACCACTCCTTTCTCTACCAGAACATGTGTCTGCTAGTATTCGGTTTTGCAACCTGAATAATAACTTTATCTATTCCATCACTGTATCTTCCGGCTGCAAGATATTTACTTCTGAGTCTGTTCAGTGCCTTACGGATCTGCCTTTGTTCCCCGGCTGTAATCTGCAGTCGTTTCTGAGCGAGGTCGTATTCACTTACTTTTTTCAGAAGAGCTTTCGTTTCTTCCAAACATTCATCCTGCTCACTCTGCGCCTGTAGCTCATCATTCAGTGCCACCACGAACATATTTTTCATAATGTTATCCATCTTCAAATAGTATTTTGTCATCTGGCTGACCTCCTTTTTTGTTACACCAACCATATCACAAGACCTCCGTAATAGCTACTCCAACCGTCCAACTTTTTCACTTTTATCGTTCCGGCTGGTTCTTTGCTTTTTTCTCTTTTCCAGATGCTTTTTCATCCTTGGTTTCCGGTGTTTTTACAGGGTCTCCGATTGCGAACTCATCGGTTACATACTCCTGTTCCTTTGCACCAAAATTCCGTTCGATATGGTTTCGGATACTATAGGAAGCCTGACGGACATCATTTAAAAAGTCTCTCAGTTCCTGTGGATCTTTCTTTCCACATTCATTTCTCTGTGCAATATACTCCAGATTGAATCCGGTAACATCCACACCATAACGTTTCGCAATCACATAGGCTGCACAATAAGCCTGTGCACTGACTTTCTGTCGGCTGTAGGTTCCGGTATGCTGGTCCAGTGCTGCACACGCCAGTTCTCTGTTCAGTGCATGGAATGTCGTTACTTCACTCATTCCGTTGCGGATATAAATGGTACGGTATCTCGGATTGTACTGGGCCTGCACTTTGTCTGGCAGATCATCCTCAATCTGCACACGTACCGACTGGTCTTTTAAGACAGTTCCTATCAGTTCTGTCAGACTTCGCTGAGGGCGTTCTTCCAATGGCTTTCCAGACATCTGACTGATGTCAAATCCTTTTCCAATCGTATACCCTCTCCGCATTTCTCCGTCTTTTTCGTATTCAGTGGAAATCATATAAGTAATGCCATGTTCCCCGACTTTGACCGAACGGTGTTCTTCTCTCCAGCGTTCATAAGACCTTACCACCTTAAAATCTGGATGCTGTCCGTAAATCAAAAGCAGATTCGGTGTTCTCTGGGTATTACACTCTGCCATAAAGTCCAGAAAGCCTTTCAGTTTTTCTCCATCCTGAAAAACTCCCTGTGCCTGTGAATCTACTTCAGCCCATACCTCTTCTCTTTCCTGCTGTTTTTTGGCTGCATATTCTTCTTTCGTCAATTTCTGTTCAGGAACCTGCTGTTCTTCCGTTCCCCCTGAAATCATATCTGTTAAATCCATATACATTACCTGCCTTTCGTTTTCATATTCTTACGTTTCTTCCGGCTCTCTCTGGCATTTTTCCGTCTGTCCGGCCTCTTACGTTTCTCTTCCTGTTCCTTGCGGATATCTCCGAGTTCTTTCCGCACAGATGGTTTTTCATTCTTTTCTTTCCAGCTAATTTCCCGATCGGAAGAAGTATTTCTGTTGCGCGAGAAAGGTTCGGATGGATTCTTTTCTTCCCCCTCCTGCGCCTGTGTAAAATTTCCTTCCGGGAAAGCCTCATCCCCGATCTGGAACATTTCTTCCGCATCGTCCAGTTCAAATTCTATCTTGCCTTCCGGCAGGACAACGGTCTCTGTCCGTACATTCTCCCCGGTTTCTTTTTCCATCTGGTTTTCTGCCTTTTCCGGTGCAGTCTCTTTTTCCACTGCTTCCGTAACCATAGAGCCTGATTCTGCTTTTACAAAATCCAGATTCATCCGGTCTAATACCCGATTCATCTTCGCTGCATCATCTGCAAATACCATGACCTCTGTCTGGTCCGGATTCACCTTATCTTTGATGACTACATATAAGATACCTCTCGCCTTGGCTTCTTTTGCAAATTCTTTTAAACGGTCACCCGGAACGGTAAAAAATTTCATCGGGCGCTGTTCCTTTAACATTCTGGTAAGTCTTGTTTTCCCTCTTGTCTTTTTCTGGTCCTTCAAGGCGGCAGCAATAAAGACTGCCACATGCTTTGCTACATTCCCGGTGATCTTCAGCGAATACTCCATCCCTTCCAGACTGTACCGTACCACCTGATCTGCCGGTTCTGCTCCGTAATTCATACTTATCTCACCTCCTGACTTTTCTGCATTCTTTCTTTATCTTCCACACGTTTTTCATTCTGGCTCTGTTCTTCCGCTTCCTGAAGTCTCGCTTCGATTTCCAAGGAATGTTTCTCAATCTGAACGGTCATACGAACTTCCTTACGGAGTCGCTTCAATTCCTCATTGATTTCGGACAATCGTTCTTCCCCAGTCTCCCTGCCCCCATTCCGATACAATCTTCTGCGTTCTTTCATAAGTTCCGCAATCTGCTTTTGCAATGGCTCTCGGTACGCGGCAAGCTGCTCTCTGGTTATGATGTCATGTTTCAGTAGAAATTCAATCTGTTCAATCCTGCGGTCCAGTTTCCGGATATCCTCTCTGACAGCGTATGGACTCCTTTTCGGTCTTTTTGGCAGTACCCCCATTTGATATAAATAGGAATAATACAGTGCCTGAATCCCGGTCAGTTTCTTTTTGGGATGAATCTGTACTGCCTTTTGATAGACTCGTTTCACCTTTGGCTGTAGTATCTGCCCACGTATTTCCTCTTCGGAATAGTTTTTTCCGAGAGAACGCAGACGGATATACCGCTCCATTCCCGGAGCTTTTAAAGAAATGTATTTCCTGTTCAGTTTCCATGTATAACCCCGCTTTTCCATCTCTTTTAGGAATTGTAACCAGGAGTAGCTTTCCTGTACCGATTCCCTGATATCCAAACGGATCGCCATTCTCCATGTCGGTTTTCCTTCCTGTTCTGCTTTCCACTGTACATAAGGGATTGATTTTTTCTGATTGGATTCAATGATAGACAGACCATATTTTCTGCACAGGTCATCGGAAATCTTACGGATCTCCGTATAATAACTCTTAGCATTACTATGGTACTTATGTCCGTCCACCATGCTTACAGAATTCCAGACAATATGATTATGATAGTGTCTGGTATTAAGATGTGTTGTTATGACTACTTCAAACTGTCCTTTTAAGAGCCGGTCTGCCAGTTCCTGCCCGATGAGATGTGCCAGTTCCGGTGTCACCTCACCTTCTGCAAAACTCTGTACCAGATGGTATCCTTCCACACCGCCCATCTTATGGAATCTCTTTTTCGTTGTCAGCATATCTTCATACGCATTTTCATTGGTGCATCCGATGGTATCTTCGAAGACCGCCTGTTCCGTCTTTGTCCGGTTCATGGCATAATCAATGGCAGCCTCCAGAGAGTCTGCTTTCTGTGTGGTTTTTTCTTTGTCTTTCACATATTCGATGGAACGGTCCAGGCGGTGGACGGGGATAACACTTGTATAAGCCATCTGTCATTACCACTCTTCCTTTACCAGATGCCATGTCTCTTTGGTAAGCCGGAGCATTTCCTGTACACTCTGCTCACTTGCCATTCCCGAAGCATTCGCAACATGGGCAAGCTGGTTCGCATTATTGCACAGACCCGCTATCTTCCTAAGCAGTTCCGGGTGATGTTCACAAGGTTTTGCGTGTACCTGTGCTCCTAAGATCAGCGAACGCATAAACTCTTCCCGACTCAGTCCGCTTTTTTCCACCTGTTCCTCCAATTCCCTGAGTTCCCTTGCATTTAACCGCACCGGGATCACATGGTTTCGTTTTCGCATTGCATCACCGTCCCTTCTCTTTTCTCTTTCATCATATCGCCAAGCTCCTCATCGGATTTTTTCGCTGCAACCATGCAACAGGTCACTATCACTCCTATAAATCCTCCGCTCATCAATGCGATTACAATCATTACTCCATTTCTTAACATGACTTGATCCTTCCTTTCCATTTCCGTCTGTGTCCGGGGGATTGGGGTTCTCCCCAAAGTGCGTTTGGATATCCAAACGCTATGCTTGCAAAACGAGTACCGCCAGTTTCTGTAGCACCGGATTGACTCGATTCTGATTTATTTTGATTCTTTTATCTGTACCAGTCCATCAAGTGTCGTACAAATGATATGGAGTCTGTCTGCCATACTGATTTCGGTATTCATTGTTCCTGTCACTTCTTTCCCACATACGACTACCATCCGGCATCTCCGTAAAAGGATATGGGACATTCTTCCATATCCCTGCATATCTTCTGCATCAGACTCTTCCAAGAATGGTGAGAATACAAATCTCGGACAGATTGGTACATACCCAAGTTCATAGATTTTTCTGCAATATTTCTGCACTTTTACCCGGCTTTCTTCTGCTGAACAGCACACATAAGCCAGCGCCTGTTCCATACGCTCCATCTCCTTCCTGCATCCAGTTGGATGCCACTCATTTTCTCTATAAAAAACAAGATGTCCAATTGGACATCCCGGCTACTTTTCATCCTCTTTCTGCTCTGCTTCTAATGCAATTTTCACTCTGTCACTTCCCAGTTTGTAGTAGGCATCTGTTACCTCAATTCCCACTGCACGATAACCTGTCATAACCGCTGCAAGGACAGTTGTTCCTGCTCCGACAAACGGGTCCAGGATCAGCCCTCTCGGTTCACAAATCTGGATAACATCTTTCATAAGCTGCAACGGTTTCTCTGTCACATGAATCCGGTTCTGCGGATTGCCATATCGGAAGACGCCCGGCAGACAAGATACCGGACGGTTGATCGGCATCGGTCCGTTACTGCCCCACACAATATATTCAGCCTGCTGGCGGAAACGGCCTTTCTGTGGACGGGAGTTTCCCTTATCCCACACCGCTGTTCCTCGCCAGATCCATCCTGCCCACTGCAATGCATCGGTAATCGATGGATACTGACGCCAGTCAATGAACAGACAGATCGGAGCACCTTTCTTGCAGGCTTTCCGCACATCATAGAGCCATTCAGCCATCCAGTGCGTCCAAGATCTCTGGTCTTTGTTATCCCCATCGAAATCCGGAAGTGCATTGGCAGCACTCATACTGCTGTATTTCTGATTTGTAGTACGATTTCTTTCATTCTGTTTTGTTCCACCGGATGCATACGGCGGATCGGTAATAACTGCATCAAAGATTCCCGGCTGGAATGCTTTGACCAGTTTTAATGTATCTCCATGTAATATTTTCCAGTTTTCCCCTTCAGTATATTCCTCCGGGTATGTTCCCTCTTTCATAAGTTCTTCCAAACTCAGTCCATTTGTCATAGGCATCATCCTTTCTTTTCTCAGCGTTCCGGCTGATTTTTCTTCTTTGTCTTTTTATTTTCTTTGGGCGGCGGACTCAACTCAGTTTCTACATATTCGCTGATAATCAAAAGTGCTTTGTAATAGTCCCCACTTTCCAATACCCTTTTACGCATTTCTTTTGCTTCTGCTGTCTGTTTATTCTTTTTCAAAAGAGTTGAGGCATCGCCCATAATGGAAAAAATATTCCCATCATGTCCAAGGAGCTGTAACTTGGGACGTTGTTTCTCAGGCTTTGTCGGAATCTGCTCTGTTTTCTTTTCATACATTTTCGGCTGTTCCATATTAGGATGCCAAAAATGCACATTCATCGTTCCACCATCTACCTTGATATCCCTCTGTTCAAATCCTTCACCCCACCCGTCACTGTACTGCCCTGTAATGTATTCGGTGAATTCCTGTAGTTCTTCCTGACTTAAAAATTCATTTAATTCCAGTTTGGTACAGCCGTACAGGATTCCGTCTTTGTTTTCTATCGTAACAACTGCACTTTGTATCTTTTCCTGAATGGACTCACTTCCGTCAAAATACTGCATGAGATCATCTTCCCCATAGCGTTCCAGTTCTTCTCGGATGACTTCTTCATAATCGGCAAGTTCTGTTCCATCTAATGGCATTCCATATTCATCACTCTCCGACCACTCTTCTTCCCATTCGGATTCTTCTGAATAAAGATTTCCAGTCAGCTCCGTCAACAGATGTACGTGCATCGTTCCTTTTTCTTCCATTCTCTATCACCTTCTTTCTAATGGTCTGTCCCTGCATTTATTTGTCTGCTTTTTTTCTTTCGCAAGGTCTGCATAATCTGCCCCTTCTTTTTCCGGCAGATTGCAAATAATCTGATACGTTCCCTCGTAATGTTTTTTCATCTGTTCTTTCGCCCATCTCCCGGCAAAGTCATTATCGGTGCAGATTTCAATTTCTTTGATTTCCGGATGGTTCTTCAGAAACTCTTCCAGTGCATCCGGCAGCTTTTTAAAACGTTCACTCTGTATCTGTGTGTTTTCTTTCGGAGCAGCGATTCCTCCAAGGGAAAGACGATATTTATCCCTCTTTCCTTCTTCCAGTGTCATGTGGGCCAGTGCATCAATACACGCTTCATATACGACAACTCGTTTTGTTTCTCTTTCAGGTGGAATACAAAAGCTGTACTTTTTTTCACTCCCGGTCTGCTCCATCTTGAATCCTTTCCCGTTTTTTTCATAGATTCCTCGCAGGAATGCATATCTTGCTTTTCCGGATTCATCTTTTCCAACAAAAACAGCGTTATGGTACGGGACACTTTCATAAAGGATTTCATGCGAAATGCAATACGTGATCACTTCATCGCTGATTCCTCTGTGGTTTAAATAAGCCCTGATTCGTCTGCAATTACAATATCTCTCCGGCAGCTTAAAGGGTGGTTTTTCCTTTTTCGCAGACTGTGTCGGAATAAAAGACGGACTCTCTTCGCACAACAGTTTTACGGCATCTGTAAATTTCATTCCATCTACTTCAATCAGGAACCGCAGTGCGGACACGCCACCGATATCTCTGGATTTCCAATGCCATTTGCTGGACAGTTCATTGATTTTAAAACTGTCATGGTCCGTCAACTGCCATTCATTTCTGGTTCTTGTCTTTTGCAACCGCTGTGCCTGATGCGTCCGCAAATACTCATACGCAGTCATATTTTTTGCTGCCTGAATCTCTTCTTCCGTTACCCAGGGCATTACAGAATTGCATCCTGAAGATCCAGTACCTTATCCGTCCGCTCCCAAGGAAACTCCTTTCTTCCAAAATGACCAAAAACTGCCGTCTGCCGGAAAATCGGACGGTTCAGTCGAAGGGATTCCATGATCTGAACAGGTGTCACTCCAAACACCAGTGGGATTGCTGCCGCCAGACAATCATCCGCACACACTTTCCCTGTATCAAAGGTATCCACCTCAATCATAACCGGCTCTGCTACTCCGATTGCATAAGCCAGAGACACCTGACACTTGCTTGCAAACTCAGCAGCTACTATATTTTTTGCGATATACCTTGCCATATAAGCTGCCGAACGGTCTACTTTCGAACAGTCCTTTCCTGAAAATGCACCGCCGCCATGCGGAACCATACTTCCATAAGTATCCACCATCAGCTTTCTTCCGGTCAGTCCGGTATCTGCATCAAACCCTCCACACACAAATTTTCCTGACGGATTGATCAGAATCTTCGTATCCTCATCCGGCGGCAGTAATCTGAGTGCTGAGCGAAGCACTTTCTCTCTGATTTCGGCATCTAACTTCTTCAGGCTCTTTTCTGCACCATGCTGGCAGGAAACAACAACACTTTCCAGTCTCACTGGCTTTCCATCTTCATATTCTACGGTTACCTGTGCTTTTCCATCCGAAAAGATATCTTTGATATATCCGCTTCTTCTGCAAGCCGAAAGTTCACGTGTGATCCGGTGTGCCAGAACAGTCGGCATTGGCATAAGCTGCGGAGTATCATCACACGCATATCCGACCATAACACCCTGATCTCCAGCTCCCCTGCTTCTATCTCTTAATTTTGCGCCGATATTATCCCGAAATTCTTTCGACACACTCACTGCTTTCGCAATATCTGGACTCTGCTGGTGTACAAACGTATCCATTTCTATCCCATCTGTACAATATCCACACTCTTCTAAAACTTTTCGGATCACATCAAACACTGGTGGTTCATATCCGCTGGTGATTTCTCCTGTTACAAACACATTTCCTCTTGTAGCAAGGACTTCACACGCCACTCTCGAAGATGGATCGTAACGCAGACATTCATCTAAGATTGCATCTGCTATCTGATCGCATACTTTGTCTGGGTGTCCTTCTGTTACTGATTCTGCTGTATAAAAACGTCTCATCATTCTTCTCCTTATATACAGACAGGGCAGAAGCTGCTTTATGCACATCTCCTGCCCTGTCAGATTGGTTTATCCTGTAATTCTTATTTTATTTTTCTTCTGTTTCTTTTTTGTTGTCTGTCATTTTTGACTTCTTTCTGCGGTATACAGTCACTCCTGTAGCTGTTCCAGCAGATGCCAGTGCAAGCAGAACAAACGCCCATATTTTCTGGTTATCACCTGTTTTTGGTGCATTTGTTTTTTCTGTTGTTTTCTCCGGTGTTCTGGCATCTTTCATTTCTACTTTCTGGACTTCCATTGTATCTTTCAATGTAAATGTGACATCTTCCGCAATCTCGTAACCATCCGGTGCTGTGATCTCACGCAGAGTAAGTTCTTCATTGACTGGGAGTTTTTCAACGGAATGTGGTTTTCCATCTGTAATCCACTCTTCCAGAACAGTTCCGTCTTTGCGGATAATCTGAAGCTTTGCCCCTTCCAGTTCTTTTCCGGTTGTAAGGTCTGTTTTTGAAATTTCCACTTTGGAATATTCATCTTTCATCTCAACCTTTGTCACACTGCCATCTTCTTTGACTTCAAACATCACATCGCTGGCAGACACATAGCCATCTTCATAAGGAGCCAGTTCCTCATGTAAGGTATAACTTCCTTCCGGCAGTCCGTAAATGACATGTTCTTCCTTACTGCTTACCCATTCTTCCACAACATTTCCGTCTTTATCAATGACCTGCAGTTTGGCTCCTTCCAGCTCATTTCCGGTAGTTGCATCTGTTTTTGTAATGCGTGTTTCTGTCGGCTGATTCTCAACTTCTTTGTTCAGTTCAATCTTTGCAAGATTCTGATTTTCGTAAGTTGCATCTACATTCCATACTTCCTCATTTGGAAGATATCCAGCTTTTCTGACTTCCTCTTTGACATAGTATTTTCCATGTGGAAGATCACTGTCGAAAGTAAGTGTTCCCTTTGCATCCGTTGCTTTCTTTTCCAGCAAGGTATCTTTCTCTACGAGAACCTCTCCCTGATTAGAAAGAATATCTTCTGCAGCATACAGTCCAAAAATAACACCTTCCAGCTTTTCGCCTGTGACAGAATCTTTCTTTTCTACTGATACGAAAACTTTCTGTCTTTCATTTTTATAGGTAACGCCTTCATAAACAACTGCCTGTGTATCATCCTCTGCTGTCAGGGTAAATTCTTTCTGTTCTGTATTTAGGACAAAATTCTCTCCTGCTACAACTTCTTTCAGATAATACGTTCCCAGTGGCAGATTGTTGATAACTGCTGTTCCATTTTCATCTGTAGTCAGTTTGGCTACCAGGTCATCTTTCTCATATCGGACAACTGGATTTCCTGCTTCGTCCTTTGCTCCGTCCGGTGAATAGATGGTATCTTTGGCATATATTTCGAATTCAGCGCCTTCTACTCCGGTTTCTTCATATTTAAAGCCTTTATAAATACCTGTTTCTTCTTTTCCAGATACGGCATTTCTTACTTTTGAAACCAGTGCTTTTACTTTTGCCAGAACAGAATCTCCGGTTACTTCGGTAAGCTGTTCTCCCTTTTTCGTCAGGAGCAGGCTTCCTACCTGTTCATCGTTTTTCTGTTCTACCTCTACAATCGCAGCTCCTGTATCTGGATCAATCTGATGTGCAGTGTTTGAGGATACTGTAATTACAATACCACTCTGTGGATTTTCTTTATATGTTCCTTTTGTAGTCTGTTCTAATGGTGAAATAATCGTTGTTCCATCATACAGGGACTCCTCGCTTCCCTGTCTTACAAATCCTTCCGGTGCTTTCACTTCTTCGATTCGGTAGGTAGAGCACTTCAGTTCCTGCGGTGTGATCAGATATCCTTCCTCGTTTGTTTCGAATACACTGATCTTTTCTTTCTTCGGATACTGAACAACCTGTTCCACATATTTCTTATTTGTCACATCGTAAATCTTATAAGAAGCACCAGCCTTTAAAACAGTATTTCCAGTCTGTGCATCCTTCTTTACAATTTTCAGCAAAAATTCAAACGGGCGGTCATCAAATACTCTCCACTGCATTGGCTCTCTGCTGTCATTTTCCACATTTACAACAAATGGATCAATGGTTTTCAAATTCTCAGGGGTAGTACTTTCCACTACAACATAACTTCCATACGGCAGTTCCGGGCTGACTGCATATCCTTTTGTATCAGTGATCAGTTCTGGTACTGGTACGGCTGTTCCATTCTCGTAAGTAACTGCAACCTGCTCTTTGCTGAAGTCATAATTTTTGAAATCGCTTGCTGTATAGCTTTCTCCATTGGCTGGCTTCAGTTTTCCATTTTTTACCTGTGTCAGGTCGCTGATCAGATATACCTTAAATCCTGCTCCTGCAACCAGGTCTGTTTCTGTCTGCTCTCCATCTTCACTGATTTTGATTAACTGGAATGCCTGTTTCTTTACCTGCTCTTTTACCGTAAGGTCTCTTGTCACTTCGGCAACATCCTGACCTTCATAAGTTACTGATACCTCGTATTTGGTAGTATCCAGTGTATATCCTTCCGGTGGAGTGATCTCTTTTACATACATTTCTCCAAGGTATAATTCTGAAAATTCCAGTGTTCCGTCATCTCCGATGACTCCCTGTGCAATCAGGCTGTCCTGTTTATACAGAACCCCTGTTGTGCCATCCGGATGCACGATGTCCTCTTTTGCATACAGACCATACACAGCACCACGAAGAACACTGTCCCCCTGCGCTTTAAATGCAAGTGTTTCTTTATCGATCTTTGCGATTTTCACCTTTCCGGTGACTCTCTCATCTGTTGCTGTTACAGTCATTGTCTTTCCGGCAGTAACAGCCACTTTATATACTTCTGTATTCAGTTTGTATCCTGTCGGAGCAGTGATCTCTTTCACGTACACTGTTTTCAGTGCAGAATCAAAATAATCGCTGACTGCTTTTCCGTCTGTTCCGGTTGCTGACATTGTCATCAGCAGATTTTCACACTTCTTATCAGTATAAATACCATAAACTGCTCCTGACAGTGGATTCTGTGTATTGACATCTTTCTTCATAAGTTCAATGCGTGTCATATTCAGCCACTGTACACTGAAGCTTACCGGCGCTGCTGTTTCGCTTTCAAATACACCGATATCCTGCTTGGAATCTCCGGTTGTCAACACCAGTGTTCTCCATGTCTTTCCGACAGAACCATATAAGTTGCCGGAAGCATAACTGCCTGTCAGTAATAAATCTGCGGACAGATAGAATGTATCTCCACCATAAATCTGGATTTTTCCATTTGTAACACTTGTTCCTTTGGAAAGATTATGTGCTGTCACATTTTCTGGTACACTCAGTGTCACATAGTTTCTGTGATCTCCAGACAGTGTGATATTTGGTGTTTTCTGGATGTTTCCATCCCGTACTGCATTCAGCTTTGTGCTTGAAAGGCTCAGTTCACCTTTTGGCGGTTCTTCCTGTCCAAACAGATAATTGATATATGCGATAACCCCTGCATTTACAAGGTCATTATAATTACACCCTGTAAATCCGGCTTCTCCTGCATAAGCATAGCTGGCTGCAATGTGTGTATACACATACTTTTCATCTTCCGTTTTTCCAGACAGATAACTTCCTGTCAGATCTCCTGCCCCGCCATAACCATAATAAAGGACTTTCTGCAGATTTTTATTGCTGTCCAGTACCTGTGCTACATAACTTCCACTCGGTGGGGATGCTTTCTGGGACTGAAGGCAGTATGCAATTTTTCCATTGACTGTAAACAGGCAAGTAAGATAATTTCCAATATAACTTGGATAATAAATAGTTCTCCCCTTTGTCAATGTAACTGTGGAACCGCTGCTTGTAGCTCTTTCAGCCGCAGACAATACCATCACATTTCCCTCTTCGATGTCCTCTTTCAGTTCTTTGATTGCCTGTGCAGATGCATCTTCTTCGGATGTTTCAATTTCTACATCTGTGTAGTTCTGCACAGGCGAATCCGAATCATCTTCAGATTCTGTATCTGACTTCTGTTTCTCTCCACCATTTTCTTCGGAATGTGCCTGTCCTTCGGTATCCGTCAGAGTCACTTTACGGGTGATGGTATAGCTGTCACTCTTATCTTTTGGAACGACCATATAAGTGGCAATATATGTTCCTGCTTTGTCTGAATGATACTCTCCACCATTCTCATCTTTGATACTTACAAGCGTAACATCTTCTTTTTCTGCATCATAATGGATTCCTTCCATACTGGTTTCCACTGCAAATGTATCATCTGAAACTGCTTTTGTGATATCATCTGCTGTAACTGATGTATCTTTCTGGCTTGTTACCGCCTGTTCAGATGCCTGTACTTCCGTCTGCTGTTCCGAGCCTGTCTGTTCGGCCGCAAACGCATTCGCACTGCTCAAGGTACTGATGCCCATCAGGACAGCCAGTCCAAAAGCAGCAATTCTGGTCTTTAATTTTCTAACCTTCATGTGCTTTTCCTTCCTATTATAAATAGATTTTTTCAGTAAAATACCGCAGAAGATGTTTCCTCTGCGGTACGTTTTATCTTGCATATCGATTTTTTTCTTTTTTTACTTCCTGTCTGGTACGTTTTACCGCTTCCATGACAGACTCCGTTGGAATCTGGTTATCCTTACATCCTTCCAGAATTCCATCCAGATAAAATTTCGATGGCTTTGCCGGAACATCTTTGTGCGGAGCGTTCATCATATATACAAACACTTCTTTCTCCACACCATCCTGATTTTTTACCCGAATCGATTCTTTCCCATAAAAACTTGGGAATCCTTCATAAAAATCCAGACTCTTCTCACACGCTTCTGTGATTTTCCATAAGACTCCTTCGACATAGCTTCCTTTTTCCGGCAGAACCGTTGCTACCCCATTGCCCGGAGCCCTTCCCCGAAATGCCAGCCGATAATTTTCAAGCCGGACGTTTTCCACAACTTCCGCAGCCGGACACCTGTACTTCATCTGCTCCAGATTCATGTTGCTGCCATAAGCGAAGTAATATCTATCTTTCATTTTTTCTCACCTCTATCTGACTCCTTCTGTCCTTTGATTTTTCTTCAGACACTCATACGTGCTTTTATCATATCTCCACGCAAGATCACCATCCAGATTTGCCAGCAGATGTTTTCGAACATTTTTATATTCGTCTCCAATTAACCCAAGTCTCAATAAAAATGTACGAAATGTAAATGCCGGGTTTTCTGATATCAGTGTCTTTTTCATCTGTGTCGATCTCTGATTGATTGCCTGTGCGGAAATGGCTAATGCCAGTGTAATATTTGCTCTCACCTTTCCTGCATGTAGTGTGCTTTCAAAACAACGCCATTCCAAAGTTCCCTTGGAAAACACAGCATGAAGATTCAGAGCATAATAACGGGTATGATCATAATGGGTATGACTTCCATCCCTGCCTCCATACCAGACATTTCTTACTCGGTCCATTGTGATTGATTTATTTGGTATTTTTCGGATTTTCTCCAATACCTCCGGTCGCACCCTCTGACAATAACTATTTGCTCTTCTCTCCTGCACTTTCAGTGCTTTGAACAGGATATCTTCCTTTGCATACATAATTGTCAGTGCATTTTTCAGACTCTGCGGTGTATGATTCGATGCATCTACATGAACATGCTGACCACAGGACTCATTTACAAAACCTCCATGCTGTCGCAGACATCGTACTACTTCCTGTAACTTTCCCATTTCATCATAGGATAATTTCGGTGATACCATTTCTGTTGAATATTCTCCACCTGCGTCTACAATTCGACCGTATACTTTCCGTTGTGTATAAATGCTCCCATCAGACATAAATTTCCACTTTTTTCCTTCCAGATCTATCACTGACCAGACTCCATAAGTAGTGCCGTCATAATATGCTTCTGTTCCAAACATTTCAGCAACAACTTCTGCAGCACGTTGTCTGGTAATCCCTGTCATTTCGATTTCTGTGCCAAAGTATTGGTCTTTTATTCCGATCATGCCTAATGGATTCCTTTCTCAGACACTTTCTGTGTGTTAAGTTCGGAGTCTGCCTTTTGTAACAATCTGCCAATTGCCTCGATAACATTGACAGTTACTCCGTTTCCAGCCTGTTTATAAAGCTGTGCGTCAGAAGTGCTGTCTATGATCTTATCAATCTGCCAGTCGTAATAACCCTGCAGTCGCAGACATTCCCTCGGAACTAACCTTCTTATTCTGCCGTGATACAAGATGCCATGACGATCGGTTGCAGTAATTGTAAACATCGGTTCTTCGGGTTCTTTCATACGTCTGCCGTTCTGACGAACATTCTCTTTTGCTGGTGTTAAGACTGCTCTTGCTCCATCCTCTGCTAATACACCAGAACATTCTCCTTTGTATTTGTGGACACCGCATTGTCTGGTATTCAGGCTTCTGCATTCTTCCGTTACCACCGGCGGAGGTGAAAGATCGACAAAGTGCAGCGTTCCCTGTTGAACACCTGTTGTCAGGGTATGTGCGATCTGGTGTCCGACTCTTCCTCTCCTGCTGTTGAGATTCGCATAACCCAGATCGATGCTGTCCCCTTCTCTTGCAAGTTTGTAGCCGAGCTTTGTATTCTCTTTGATTGGAACACCTACATCATATAATCCTGTCTTGCCGCCCATTCCACCTGCCTGTGATGTCAGGGTACAGCTTAGTCCTTTGGGACTGTAGACTCTTTTCCCCTGACTTCCTGCCCGGACTTGAACAAGAGCTGCTCCATTTGTTTCTGGTTCAGGTAATACTTTTCCGGCACATCGGAAATCAAAATATCCGACAATATACACCCGTTTTCTTGCTTGGGGGACTCCGAAATCCTTGCTGTTAAGCACTTTCCATTCGACATGGTACCCCAGTTCAGAAAGCGTACTGAGGATGGTGCAAAACGTCCGGCCTTTGTCATGCGATAACAAACCGGGAACATTTTCAAGGATAAAATACGAGGGTCTTTTAGCTTCAAGAATCCGGGCAATTTCAAAAAAGAGAGTTCCTCTTGCATCTGCAAATCCTTCTCGCTTTCCGGCGATAGAGAATGCCTGGCAAGGAAATCCTGCACAGAGTAAATCAAAATCTGGCATTCGTTCTGGTTCGATTGTTCTTGCGTCATTACAATACCACTCCCCTTCCGTATCAAACAGCAATCGGTAGTTCTTATCCGCATAAGTATCCACCTCGCAATGTCCGACACAGACAAAGTTTCCTGCCCGTCTTAAGCCTTCACGAAATCCCCCGATTCCGCTAAAGAGATCAAAAAATTGAATGGTTGCGGCTATCAACCTCCTTTTTGCTGATAAAAACAGGCGGCATGATCTCTCATACCGCCCTTCGTTATTCTGTATCAATTGGTTACCATTCTGTTGGTTCTTCTGCTTTGGATTCTTCCGGATCAGTCTCTCCTTCTGGTTCAGTTTCCTCTTCCGGTTCACTTTCCCCTTCTGGTTTGTTTTCCTCTTTCGGTTCACTTTCTCCATCCGGTTCGGCTTCCTCTTCTGGTTCACTTTCCCTTTCCGGCTCAGTTCTTTCTTCCGGTTGAGTTTCTTCTGTTCCCAATTCTCCAGTTGTCTGTTCGGATTCTTCAGGCTGCTCTTTGCTTTGCCATTCGACCTCTACCTTTTCCAGTGCTTCTTCTATAATCTGAATTAAGAAGTCTTTCTGTTTCATGTGTTTCTTTCCGATGACTACTTTTAATCTCTGGAATAATTCCTCTGATACCTGTACTGCTACTGTTCTTACTGCTCCCATGCTTATTTCTCCTTTTCCTTCCACTCTGTTGAAATGTTCTTCAATGACCTGTTGTAAAAATTTTTGTGTGCTGCTTTCTGTGAGTTCAATCTCTTCTCTTACTTTCTCATGTAAGTCCATCGGGATCTTTCCGCAGATATTTTTCATCTCTGCCATAACCTTTCTCCTTTCACTTTTGCTACACACAACATACTCCAAAGCCGCATGGAAAGCTATTCACAATACCCACCAAAGATATCGATGCATTTCTTGCCTTACCCCTAGCAGATCCAACAATGTATGTATCGTGCAATCATAGGCCTCACCCCCTTTACAAATTTTCCATTTGAGATAGAAAATCCATCATCTGATCTGGTATTTCTTCCGATGATGGTTTCGTTTTCAATTGTTCCGTAGTGCCACATATTCCTAATTCCCGAACACTTTCTTTTATCGTCTTTTGAATGACTTCTTCCATCCATTTCCGATCCTCTTTTTCCAGAATTGCCTGAACCAGATACTGGCTTTTCTGCCCTTCTGGAACACTTTGAAATTTCTCCCATGCCCTCTGGTGTTCTGGATTTTTCAGGTTCGGGCGGAACGAATATACCGGGCGTGTCATCTCGTCCACATCTGCTCTACAATCCGTTCATACCCTGTTGCGTTGGCATGGACGTCCTCTATAAAAACGGGGCGGCAAATCGCGTCCTGTGCGGTCACGTGGCGTTTTAAAATTGCGGAGCCTCCCCCCATAAATACGGTGGGTACTGCCCGGAGATCAAACCCGGATTCTGTCACCGCAGACAGTATTCTTTCTATATATTTCCGTCCGTTTTCCTGTATGATCCGTCTGGCCTCCTCTGCCATACTGCAAGATTCCCTCCGAAGCACACGCTCAATTTGAGTTTCTGTCACAGACAGTCCGGTATTTCTACGCACTTGTTCTGCTGTCTCATCAATACATCGGATTACTCCAAGTTCCAGACTTCTGCACGTTGCTGCATTCGGAACAGCATTGTCCAGCCTCATAAGGTCAACGGTCCAGCCACCAATATCAACAAGCAGAACAGACGGTTCATTCTTCAGATACTCTGGATGCAGAGCAAGCGCAGAGTATCCCTGTGGGAACAGTTTCACATCTTTTATTGTTATCTCATATAACTCACTTTCATATAAAAATCGCACTGGCTGCTCTTTCCGCAACAGATACTCCCTGAATCCCTGTTTCTCTCTTCCAAAACTTGAAAGCGGAAGTCCAACAGCCAGAATTACCTCTGTCTTTCGTTCCGCTTTCCGATGCTTGATTTCTTCTGCAATGGCTGCCAACGTCAGCAGATAATAATTATCATTGGACGTTTTATTTTTTACCAGCGTCTGTCTTCCCGTACCGCAGACATAATACTTTCCTTGATATTGCAGAACATTCTGCATGGTATACGGCTCGTAATCATACCCAATAATTCCACTTGGGAAAGACACTTGTCTTGTTTTAATGGCATAATAGCCATGATCAATTCCTATGATTATCGCAATCACATCCTTTCATTTTTTCTGTTTAACGTAAGGTCAAAAATGTTGTCACTGCTGCAACGGATCGTTGCAAAAGTGCCATTCGTGAACACTTTTCTATGTTCCAGCGTCCCAAAACCTGCGGAAAATCTGGTTTTTTTATACCACTATCGCCAGAGGAACACTACTGTTCCTTCCCAGCCGGTTATAAAAGATCCCTCTCCCGGCGGCGGTCCAGCCTGTCCGGGGGAGGGATATATCGCAAGTTTCCTTTTTGAACAATTGCCTGTCTTTTTATTTTTATGAGATGTTTTTCCTGCTTTTGTAAAATGGGAAGATACTCCGGTTCTGTCAAAAACTTCCGTATATAATTGCCCTTTTTTCCCAGCTTGTTATCATTTTTCAGCAGTTCTATTTCTACCATGTAATGGGTATCTGGATGAAATCTCTTCTCACACAAAATGCTGTCCCCTTTTATATAATCAGATTTAGCCGATTCTCTTGCTGCCGCCAAGAGTTCATAAATACTTACTTCCACCTCTTATCACCTCCCAAAAGACCAGAAAAAAGCAGACCTCTTAATCGAAGTCTGCTCCTGTCGGATATGGTAATCCTCTTTCTTCATATTTTTTATCGATATAATTTCGAATCCATTCCCTGTATTCTTCCGTTAATGCCAGTTCCTGAAATTCTAACAACCACTTTTCCCCTTTTGCTTCGTCATCAAGCCATCGATCTTCTATGCACTCCGGCTCATCTAACATTTTCATCATCGCTTCAAATGGCTCTTTTACATCATCACCAAATTCTTTCCATAAGGCGATTCCATAGTTCTCCAGTTCAAAAAATTCTGTCAGATATGTCAATCGTTCCATATCCCCCAATGTCATTCTTTTTTCACCTGACAATAATGCTCGATCTCTTTTGCCACATAGATTTAAAAATTTTCTCTTTTCCATCTCCACATCCATTATACTTTTACCTCTTCCTGTTAAAAATAATTCCTTATTACGAAACATTATAAAATTTAAATTCTTTAGAATCAATATATATATTTCTGTATTACGAATCTTTTTATTTTATAAGGGGAGTTCATCATTATGCAAAAGATTAGACCAGATATGGATATTGGTAAAAATATCCAAGCAATTCGATATAAAAACAATATGACTCAAGACCAAGTAGTTGCAAAATTAAATCTTATGGGTATCTCCATCACCAAAAGTACCTATGCCAAACTGGAAACAAATCGCATGAACATTAAGGCATCTGAATTAGTTGCACTTGCAAAACTCTTTCATACCGATATCAATGCTTTCTTTTCCGGCTTGCTATAGTTCGACATTCCCCGACTCCCTGTGTATATAATAGCATATTAAAAATAAGAACCAGTCTATATTCTTATCGGATATAAACCAGTTCTTTTTTCTTATCAAATAATATAAAAGTGACAGGGAATTCAGATTCTTATCTTCTGTCACTCATGTAATTATTATTCTATTTTAAATTTAATGAATTTACCCATTCTTGAATTTCTTTTTCAATGTTATTTTCTATATAAACGTCATACACATTTTTCCACATTATCTGTGTATACTGTTATTTTCAACCCCATAATTATAACTTGGTACACGCTATACACTACTATAAACTGTACTCCATTTTAGGGAATCCCAGAAGGATCTCGTCATAAGAACTCATATCCATCTCTTTTTTCATAATCGCCGGTCTATATTTTTTATCACCCATTTCCACACTGCTTCTGGATTTTTTATTCATCCAGTCAAGATCAAGCTTTGTATATGGAACTTTCGGCTCAATCTCAAACAAATCCGCTTTTGCTTCCTCTGCGATCATCTGTGCTACTTTTTTTGTTGTTCCGCTTGCACTGAAAAATGCCACTAATTTTTTACTCATAATAAAAAGCCCCTTTCTATACGTATTTTTCACAAAAAAATAGATGTATAAGATTTACATTCATCTTACACATCTATTTTAAGCTCTATCGCTTCATTATGTCTAATGCTTATATTGAATTTTGTTTTATGCCTGAAAAGCATTAATCTCCTCGATCATTTTACGGACTGCCAAAGAATATGGGATATTCCGTCGCCAGGCAATCACCGTACTGGTCGTGATTTCAGGAGAAATTCTTCGCTGTACAAGAATATCCTCTCGCCAATACTTTGCAGCACCCTCAATTGATATTGGATACCCCAGTCCATTTGCCGCCATAACTCCGGCATTCGTTCCAAGATTACTCGTAAAAGCAATCTGTAATTTTGAAAAGTCTTTCCCAAACCAGTTGGCAAGTTCACTTTGAACGTTCATTCTTTCCGGCAGGATCAAGGGTTTTCCAATAAGATCTTCTTTTTTTATAAACTCTTTTTCTGCCAGCGGATCATCCGGCCGCATTCCGACACACCAGTGATCGCAATCTGTGATCCGGATATAATCCAGACCTTCGGTGTCCACCGGCTCCATGAATAATGCAATATCTACAAGTCCTTTGTTCATCATCTCATACACTGCATCTGCTGTTGCAGTATGCAATACAATCTGAACCAGCGGATATTTTTCTTTATATGTTTTACATATCTTCGCCAATGTCTCCACTGCTGCAAATTCACCGCATCCAATGGTTATCGTGCCCTCTACAACCTCTTCTTTTCCTTTCAGTTCCTCAAGCGTCCTTTCCTCAAGATTAAGAATCTCCAAGGCACGCCTTTTTAATAAAATTCCTTCATCAGTGAGCGATATTTTCTTCCCGTTTCGAATAAATAATGTTATTCCCAGGTCCTCTTCAAATGCCGCCATTTGTCTGGATAGCGTTGGCTGGGTAATATGCAATTGTTCTGCTGCTTTTGTAAAGCTCTGTTCTTTTGCTACTGTTAAAAAATAGCGTAATAATCTTAATTCCATATCTTTATATTCCTACAAATTTTTCTTGTAACCATTCTATCATATTGCGTCCCAGACATCATCTATATCTTTACCTTTAATAATAAATCGCACACAAATCAATTATATCAAGAAGTAAATTATACTGCTTCTTTGCTGTATCGTTCATTCCATGATTCATCGGTGCGTTCTGTGAATACAACGTTGCTTCCGAAAGCTTTGACGGTGCTGAATGATATAACATCAAGTCTTCTACATGAATTTTCATTCTATTTCTGATATATCAAATTCAACCGCTTTCATTAAAATCTTACTCTGTGGCATCTTTTATTTCTATTATATTTAACATTCTACCGCCACCTTGATCACGCCGTTCCTCTTATTTTCAAAAAGTTCATAGGCTTCTTCGATTCTGCTAAGTGGATAGGTGTGTGTGATCAGTGGTTCCGTGTTGATCTTACCTTCCGCGATCAGTCTCAGCGTTTCTTCACAATCACAACCGTCTACTCCTCCTGTTTTAAAAGTCAGATTCTTTCCATACATATCCGGCAGAGGTAACGTCTGGGCTTTATCGTAAAGTGCCACCACCGTCACGATTGCATTTGGCCTTGCGCATTCCCATGCAAGACGGAAAGTAGCTTCTGCTCCTGCAACTTCAAGAACAACATCCGCTCCACCATGCTCGCTGTTTGCCTGAACAAAATCAAAACATTCTTCCGGCGAAACTGTAAGAACTTCCGGATAATGTTCCCTGATAAAGTGCATACGCTTTTCGTCTTTTTCACACATGATGATCCGCTTCGGATTTTTCAGCATAACAGACAGTAAGGTACAGATACCTGTAGGACCGGCTCCAATGATCAGCACCGTGTCATCCTCAGTGATCTCGGAAATACGTGCTGCCCAGTAACCGGTGGCAAGTACATCTCCTACAAATAACGCCTGTCTGTCCGTAACTTTATCCGGAATCTTATTCAGCCCCTGATCTGCAAATGGTACACGGACATATTCTGCCTGACCGCCATCGATACGGCATCCAAGAGCCCAGCCGCCATTTTCATTGGTACAGTTATTCACATAACCTTTCTTGCAGAAAAAACATTCTCCACAAAAAGTTTCTACATTTACCGTCACCCGGTCTCCTGGCTTCACATTCTTCACAGCAGTTCCGACTTCTTCCACAATTCCAACCATCTCATGACCGACTGTAATCCCCGGCACTGCCCGTGGAACGCTTCCATGCTTAATGTGTAGGTCACTGGAACAAATGCTGGCAAGTGTCACCTTTACAATGGCATCTCTTTCATGCATCAGCACAGGCTTTGGCTTTTCCATTAATTCAAATTTTCCTTTTGAAACATAAGTATAAGTCTGCATTCTTTTCCCCATCACTTTCTATAATAATTTATCCAGAATTTCCGCTGCTGATCTATTACCGAATACGCCATTGCCAAATAACAACCAAGATAAGAAGGTGCACCGGATAAAACGCATAACAGAAATACTTGAACCACTTGCTATGGTACCCCTGCTCTCCATGATATAACCAGATTGGAATCAGTGCCAGCAGTGCAAAGCTCTGCTGTGCAATCTCAAAATGATGTCCCAGAATCGTTACCGGATAATACAGATTTCCCAGCATAACTACATTCAAATAATACAGACCGACAAGCTGTGCCGCAAAAGAAATCCAGGTTTTCTTGCGAAAAAAATAAAAAAGCAATACCGTCAGTATTCCTGCAGCATTGTAATCTACCATGGTTATGGTTCCAAGCAGAAAATCCATCAAAAGCACGAGGCAAACCACAAAAAACGATATCCATTTCTTTTGTTTCTTCTTTGCCTTCTCAATGATCTGTATCGATAACACCCCTAATAAAAAGGTCCATAGTACATTTTGATGAAACGGGTAAAATACAGAACTTCCCATAATCAGGTTAAATGGTATTTCTGAAATTATGGCAAATAGAAAAAGACGTAGCATGTATTTTTTCACATTCGAAGTATAATAGCATCCTTCTGCGATCATAAATGCGAAAATCGGAAAAGCAAGTCTTCCTACGCATGTCATCCATTCCTGTGCTGGAAATAGTGTCGCCCACAAATGATCACATAACATAAACAGCATTGCCAGAATATGTAGTGTAAACGAATCAATTCCTCTTTTTTTCTCCATAGGTTCTTCTCCATCTATCCAGGCATAGATATCTGCCTTTTACTCTTTTCTTTTCATTATATTATGGAGCATTATCCAACGTCAATCAACTCTTGCGTCCTAATCTATCACTAATTCAGCCAAAACTCAAATACTCAACACATTCTACTCATAAGGGGTGTTCATTTCTTATAATTTCTATTATGCTTAGATTAAACAGAAGGGAGTGGATTATATGGATTTAATCAAAATCGGAAAATATATTGCAGAAAAAAGAAAAGCTCTTGGACTGACGCAGAAGCAATTGGCAGAAAAACTGAATATGAGTGACAAATCGGTTTCTAAATGGGAACGAGGCATATGCCTGCCGGACGTGTCAATTTATATGGAATTGTGCAGCATACTTAGAATCAGCATTAATGAATTTTTTGCAGGTGAAGATATCGGTGCTGAAAATGTAATTGAAAAATCAGACAGCAATCTTATTCAGATTACAAAAGAGAGTAAAAAGAAACAAAAAAATTTAAAAACAATTCTTGCTGTAGTAACTGTTTTTGCAGTAATTGTCTCTGCGATCCTTGGCACTTTATTCTTTCACAAACTGATACAGCCAAAAAATTATATTACCGCAGTTGATCAGACAAGTACTGAGATGAAAACAGCAGAATTATTATCCGGAACAGACGGCGCATATCTTTTTCATTATTTTACAAAAGATGAATTTAAAACACTCACCATTTATGTATCTGAATATCAGTCTGGGACACTGATCAGTAAAAGTAAAGTGGCTGATTTGGACTATGACGGAATCGATTCCCCTTCCAGAGGCGTCATTGCTGTTGTGCCGGATTTTGAATCTTTTAAGGTAAAATTAATTGTAGCAGATGATTATGCAAAATATTCTACGGATTTTCCTATTTTAGAAAATATAGAAAACAGAGAATATTATGGCAGAAGTGCAAGCCAGATAAAAGGGAAGATTCCGATTCAGATTCATTCAGCTTCGACAATAGAAGGCAAGACTGCTATCCCTTCAGACTCTGAGCAGGGATTAATGGCTCTAATCTATGGAAAAGACGGGCTGTCAGGGATTCCTATCACGGAAATGGAAAAAGGAATCGTTGGTGTGGAAAATGATTATGTATATTATCTTTCCTTCCAATTTGGGGGTAATCAAAGTTTTTGAGGGGATGTCTTTTTGAGGGTTTAGATTGACATAGGACCAATTTTTAGATTGACGATTCCTTAAGGGTCTATATCATTGACAACAAATATTATAAGGCTTTCTGTATTTTTACAGTTTCATAGCACTGCGGATGCAGTTCTCAATAAATTCTTCTCCAAAATCTGTATTCAGGCTGAGATCAAAGTTTCCGGCTGCATCCCACATACGTCGGATGTAATAGCGATAGTTATCTGCACGCAGTTTTTCATTTTTCTGAACCGTAGCTTTGGCTTCTCCCTCAGAGATATTCTGTCTCTGTGCCACTCTTCTAATTCTGCTCACAAGAGGTGCTGAAAAAAATACTTTCAAACAGTTTCCGGAATTTCTGAGAACGTAATCTGCACAACGGCCTACTATCACGCAATTGCCTTTTTTCGCAAGATTGCGTACAACCTGGCATTCTGCCTCGAAAATTTTATCCTTCGGCGCTTCATCCTGTCTGTCTGTATTCAGATACATCTGATTGACCAGATCATAAAGAAGGCTGTTTGTCATGATCTCCTCGTTTTTCTTAACGAATTCCGGTGTGTATCCGGTGGTCCCTGCTGTCTGTTCTTTTGCTTCGTTCTTGTTTTCTGCAGATACGCTTTCCGGGAAAATCATATCTTTCAGGAATGCAAGTTTCTTACCGATGAGTCTCGCGATAAAGCCTACCAGAAGGGCAGCAATAACAGTACCTTCTCTTATACCAGCCAGACTGTCCGTTGCGATTTTCCCCTGATATAAAAGCAGGCAATGAAATTGCCGCCCGGTTTCAAAACACGCCATATTTCATGAAATGCTTTTTGCTTGTCCGGAAATGCATGAAAACCATTCATACGGACAACGTATCTAAAAGCTTAAAACTATCGTTCTCTGATCTTTCTGACATTACGATTCATGAGGTGTCTTCCAATATGTCTATAAGCAAATGCTTTAAAGGCTGAAATTTCTTGATGATGTTCCTTCAATAGTTCATCTGGACAATCATAAACACCAAAATCCTGATTGATTCCCTCGCTCTGAATATAAGTATTGTTCCTATCAAACTCAATAATGAGGTTTCTGAAATCCTTGACTGCTACTCCATAACCGCAAAATGCACCTGTACATTCCGAATTTTGTTCCTGTAACTTCTTTATGTAGGTTTTATCCAAAATGAAAGCTTCCAGTTCGTACCACTGATTTTCGAAATTAATTTCTACCCAGCTATGGAAAATACTTTTTGGAGCATTACGGTAAACAAACCCGGTCATAGCCCCTTTCTGCAATCTTTTATCAATCGTAAAACCATGTACTCTGCATGGAATATTGCAGGCACGTAAAAGTGCCATAAATAAAGTTCCTTTTGTATTACATTGTCCATAACCATCTGCAAGTACTTTTGAAGCTGAAATTCCGTCATCAATATTATATCCAAATAAAACATCATCTCTTACATAGTTGTAGATTGCCTTAATCCTTTCAAATTCACCCATTTCCTTCCATTTCATATTTTGAATAAGTTTTTGAATTGCCGGATTAGAAAAATCAACCATTCGTGTTTCCCTAAGATACTTATCTTTCATTTCCTATCGCCTTTCCCATAGGTTTTCTCACAACACAATGCATTCGCATACCTTTACGAATTTCAAATTTTTCTACTTTTAATCCTGCTTTTTTGCAACATTTTATGACCACATCTCTTGTTGGCACTTGGACATCTCCATGTCCGCATATATTTGCCAACGGCATTTCCAATGTATTCATTAGCCATACCAATACTTTATTGTCACTGATCACATCTCTCAATATCAATCTTCCATTTGGGCGAAGACATCTTTTCACACTGTCAAAAAATGCCTGTGGATCCGGATAATGATGGAAGCTCATAGAACAAATAATTGCATCAAATGAATCCTTTTCAAAAGGAAAGTTCTCACAGTCTCCTACAACAAATGTTGCATTTGAAATATTTTTCTTTTTTGCCTGTTCAATCATGGCAGGAGTCAGATCCAGTCCTGTATAATGTCGGTCTGGATATTTTTCTGCTAATAAAGAAATCATCGGAGCAGGTCCGCAGCCTGCATCCAATAAATCTCTAAATGGCTCCTTCTCTAATTCTTCCAGAATATCCGGATAATCCTTCTTGCACATTTCGTAAATACCAGCATGGCTACTTTCATATCTTCCTGCTGCTTTTGTAAATTCTTTAATTGACAATTTTTTATATTCTTCATTTTTCATGCTTTTTTCTCCAATCACTGTGCCTTTTTCGCCTTGCATCCGCATTTCTTCATTCTTTTCATATAAGCATAAAACTGCTTATGCAATTCCCTCATTTCATCTGGTGCCTTCATAGCATGTTGATACATAAATTTATCTCCAAAACTACTTCCAAATGTAACTGCCAGCATAATCGTCAGAAATGACAATGGCAAAAAGCGAAAAATATTCATTTTCCATGGTGACAGTTTACCCTTTTGTTTTCGCAAAAAGTTAAAATTTCTTTTCAGCCTTTCCGCTGTTTTCCTCATAATTTTCCATTCTTTTTCCACTTTCTCCGGATCGTCTGATTCATAATACGCATCCGCAATCGGTACCACCATAGCAAGATGACAAAGCTGCCATAGATGCATATCCGTTACTTTCTGGTATGGTATATGAGCATGCCTCAATATCTCTGAAAACTGCTTAGTTCTTTCGGATTTATTTCCTGATATTTCTGCAAATGTTGTCGGCTGAATCAACCTTGGAGTGAGTGCTGCATCAAGGATACCATCATCATTTATACTTCCGCCTGCTCCTGGAAAAGCCGGTAATATTCTTCCTTTTCCGACAATGTCTTCCCATTTATTGTAACTGTCCAGTGAATTTATCATTGTAACAATCGTATTACTTTTATTATTTTTCAATTCAGTAAGTGCTTCATACAGCTGGTTTTCCCGGACAGTAAGCAAGACAAAATCATAAATATCATCGTTTGGTAGTTCTCCAAGAATCCTAATTTCTGCCTTTATTACCTCCTGATTTTTCTTATATAGCAATCCATTATTTCTTAAAGCCTCAAATCTTTTTCCTCTGGCATAAATACTTGTATCATAACCGGCTTCTGCAAATAAAGCTGCATACAAGGAGCCGATCACACCAGCACCATAAATCAATATTCTCATAAGAATCATTCCTCTCCTCTTACCCCAGTGCCACATCCAAGATCATCATCAAACTAAATCCAAGTGCAAAGAAAAGCGTACCGATATTCGAGTTCTGTCCCTGAGACATTTCCGGAATTAGTTCTTCAACCACGACATATAACATGGCTCCTGCTGCAAAGCTGAGTAAATATGGTAATGCCGGGATTACCAGCTGTGCGACAAGAATCGTCATTACTGCTCCAATCGGTTCAACGACTCCTGAAAGTACACCTCCCAGAAATGCCTTTCTCTTACTTTCACCCTCTGCCCTAAGCGGCATGGATATAATCGCTCCTTCTGGAAAATTCTGGATAGCAATTCCAAGTGATAAAGCAAGTGCACTTGTTGCTGTAATCTGTGCATTTTCAGCAAGAAATCCAGCATACATTACACCAACTGCCATACCTTCAGGGATGTTATGTAATGTAACTGCCAACACCATCATCGTAGTACGGCCAAGTTTGCTTTTCGGTCCCTCTGCCTGATCACTTCCAACATGAAGATGCGGAATCAAATGATCAAGTGCGAGTAAAAACAATATACCAATCCAGAACCCAGCAACTGCAGGAACAAACGATAAAGTTCCCATATTCTCAGATTGTTTAATTGCCGGAATCAGAAGACTCCAGATTGAAGCCGCAACCATTATACCTGCTGCAAACCCTGCAAGTGCACGTTGCAGTAACTTGCTAAGTGTTTTTCTCATAAAAAACACGCATGCTGCACCTAGCGTTGTTCCAACAAACGGAATCAGTATACCTTCAAAAATATTTATTCGCATTATATTTTCCTTCCATATATGCTCGAAAAAATTCATTGGCAAAAATAATTATCTTCAGCGGTATAGTATTAGTTCTATAGCTTATTGATTATATTGCCTAATACCTAATATATGTTATTCTATAATCTTTCATACTTTCATCGTGTTAGTTTTAACTAACCGTCTAGTATAAAGAAAACCGTGTAAAAAGCAAACTGTAATTTTACACGGTTTTCTTATGCTTAAGTATATCACTTACGTAATCATATAACAATATATTTCTTTCAACAATTTACAAAACTGGGCGGTGGAATTTACTCTTTCACACAATAATGTTATGGTTGTATCTCCTTCTGACAGCAGTACTGTAAAAATATCATATCTTCCAAAGGTGTAAATTCTACGTTTTTGCATTCGACTCTACGATTGCTGCATCAATCTTCTGAAAACGTTCTGTCAAATTTCTTTCCTCCTTCGTGTCATCTGATACAATACGGTTACCATTACAGAATTATTTTCCCAAGCTGCCAGAATGCCACCGCACTCGCCGCTGCCACATTCAGCGAATCAACGCCATGTGTCATCGGAATTTTAACCGTATAATCACATAGCGCTATTGTCTCGTTTTCCAGTCCTTCACCTTCATTTCCAAGAATAACTGCCAACTTTTCTTCCTTCATCAGTTCCGAATCATCGATGCTGACCGAATCATCAGTCAACGCAAGTGCTGCCGTCTTATAGCCAAGCTTTTTCAATTCTGCAATCGCCTGTTTTGGCCAGATTACTTCCCGCTTGCACCGCATTTCATTGCTATCCCGGATAAATGTCCACGGAATCTGAAATACGGTTCCCATACTCACCCTGGAAGCCCGTCTGTAAAGCGGATCACTGCATCCCGGACTCAGAAGTACCGCCTCCATATTAAGAGCCGCTGCAGACCGGAAAATTGCTCCTACATTTGTCGGATTCTGCACATTTTCAAGAATCGCGATTCTGTTTATCCCATCACACAGATCCTGAAATTTTCGAAGCGGTTTCCGTCTCATTGCGCAAAGCATTCCTCTGGTCAGTTTGAAGCCTGTCAATTTAGTCAGCACCTCAAAATCCGCTGTAAAAATCGATACTTTCGTATCATCAAATCTGTTCATAATCTGACTTGTTTCTTCATTCTCTTCCATCTGCTTCTTTTCAACAAGAACAGACAGTGGCTCATAACCCGCATCCAATGCTCTGCCGATCACCTTCGGACTTTCCGCAATGAACATTCCCTCTTCTGGGTGATCTTTATTCAGAAGCCGTGCTTCTGTGTACCTGGCATAAATATCCAATTCCGGCGCATTAAAGTCTTTGATTTCTATTACGTTCAGCATTTCTTTTCCCCTGTTTTCATCCGTATATTTAATCTGATCACCTTTTACAGACCTTCGCGATACACCTTATTGATCGTTGCCTGCGCATGTTCCAATTCTTTTTTCTGGATAATTGCATTCCGATCGCTTAGAATTGCCAGCATCTCATCCACCACATCTTCCGGTCGCGGATCTGATATGCGGTACAGATAGCCGAGCATTCTTGTTGCTGTATAATCTGTGTTCATCTGTTTATAAGCAATTTCCCTGCAAAGGCTGTCCGGATAGCCTTTCTGTTGCAGTGCTTTGTATAGTTCATTCTGTTTTGATTGTGCCATAAATTATTCTCCAATATAATGCTTTTTATTATTCTTCTCTTAAAAATATTGATTCCAACAATCTGCATCCCGCTGCCGTCTTAAAAATACGGGATTTCGCATTTTCAATCGACACTTTTGAAAAATTACTCTCACTTGCATTTACAAGAAAATCTGCCTCTATTAAAATCTGATAATCTATCCCATCTATATTGGTGTATGTATGATGATGTGTGACCAGCCAGATAATGCGCTCCACTTTCTGTTCTGATACAGGCATTCCTTCAAAAAACTGCTTTACCAGCGGTTCACTTTCAAGTTCCTGATTTTTACCATTTGTGTTTCCATATTTTTCACGGCAAAGCGGACAGGATATATCATGCACCACAGCTGCAAGTTCAAGAATTCCCTGGGTGTTTTCATCCACACTTTCCTGCTCCCCTATCGTCTTTGCATACGCCCATACTTTCAGGAAATGTTCGATATCTCTCAAATTCCCCTGATAAAAATCAATCATTTTTTCAATGGCAACTGCTGTTATTTTAGATTTTTCGTCTTTCATTGCATTCTTCCTCCTGACTTCTTCTGATTTATCTTTTATAACTATAGCACACTTTTCATTCGCAAATCTATTTTTTGTATTCTAGTCTTGCACCTGCTGGAGTGCACCCATACCTTTTTGCAAGTTCGTATAATTTGCACGGACAAGTGCATTTCTGAAATACCACGCATTTTCTGCAAAAATATCATTGGTTGCATAGAACCCAAGCGTCCTTAAATATTTGATGAAGAACACTGCCGTTGTTGTCAGCAAATCATTAAACTCTTTCAGGAATATGTACCCACTGCAATACAGGCATTTACTCCCACCGGAACGGGTAGAAATAAGGGTGTTCCACTCTCTGACACAATCCTTACATTTCCACCAAGCCTTACGATTGGCAAAGACCGTAAAGCTATTATGCAACATTCTGATTCTCATCATCTAGTTGAGGTAAATCTTCATCACTGCCAATTGCTTTTAAGCCTAACATTGTTACTGTCACTCCCAAAGCTAATGTTACAACTCCCCCAATCGTCTTTAATACTCGCTCATGAAATTTCTGCTGCTGTAAATATAATTCCGTTATTTTATCAGCTTCTTCAATCATTTTTTCAGAAAAGTCCCTTCTTTCCTCCTCTGTTAAGTTTTCTTGTTCCAGCTGATTTGCGAAGGTCTCAAGAACATACTGATGTGCATGAACTGCTTGTTCATATTCTTCTTTATTTGTTTCTAAAATTGTTTTGCATAACTGTGTATAATTTTCTATTGCTGATTCCACAAACTCTACATATACTGGGAACTGCTTTATTATTTCAAGCGCCACTTCCTTTTCCATATATGGAATCATAGATGTAAACTCCATCACTTTATCCTTTGTTAAATTTCGAAACGATTCAATTTTTAACGCTTTTTTTACAGCTTCTTCTGAATGATATCTTTTTCTTATTTTCTTTTCCATGATTATGTTCCTCCTACTTTGCTTCTTTGCGAATGGTGCCAATTTTTTTGTCACTTCTGGTATCTCTTCCATTTTTGTTTCTAATAGTCCCCGGTGGAAGACCATGCTTCTTTTCAAATGTTCCTACTCTACAATCACTTCTAGTTTTCCTCATGTTTTTTCTTCCTTTCATAATTCCGTATCAACAATGCGCTTGTTGTTTTTTTATGCTTCAAGTATAATGAAATTCATAAAGGAAATACACGTACGGCATGTGGACTTACCACCCGATAATCCTCATGTTTTGCGATATACAGGGAGGTTATTCTCATGGGGAAACAATCTACGAGAGAAAATAAGACAATTTATCAGATTTGCCGGGAAAAAGCCGGTCTCACCAGATCAGAAGCCAGTGAAAAAATGACTGCTGTTTCTGATTCTAAAATTGAAAAGTTTGAATATGAAATGCAGGAACCCACACCTTACGATATCATCCAGATGGCTGATGCTTACAAGCGCCCGGATCTCTGCAATTATTACTGCTCTCATAAATGCGAAATCGGTCATCGTTATGTCCCGGAGGTCGAAGTTTCTGATTTGTCCAATATAATCCTGGAAACCATTGCCAGTCTGAATGAGATTAATCCTCTTACCACACGTCTGATCCAGATTGCCCGTGACGGTAAGATCAGCGATGATGAGATCAAGGATTTTGCTTTTATCAGTAACAAACTGGATGAAATTTCTCTGGCAATAGATTCCCTGAATCTCTGGGTTGATAAAACGGCCGGAGAGCAGGGACTAAACATCGAATTGCTCAGAGAAGAAAAAAAGAAACAGAAATAAGTATGAAAAACAAGGCAGCGAACCTATTTATGGTCCACTGCCTCTTTCCTTTACATATACTGTAACTGGTTTATGATGTATTCCGTTCTGCGGATAGCTTCTTCCACCTGATGTCTGGCATTATTGATTCGATCCTGCACCATCCAATCCACAACAAATCCATCAAAAAAATAATCTGCAAAGGATAAGAAATCTCCAGTATTGATGTTCAGATTACAAGCCATGTTCACATCATTTAATTCCCTACTGAAATTACGAAGATCATATTTCGCCTGTTCCATATTTTGTCTGGCCTGATCCATCTTGGAGTGTTTCAACATCGTAGAAAAGAATCCACCGCCAAACATATCCACCAGTCCCCAATTTTTTGCACTGTTCAGGTTTTCTTTTGCTGTCCGAAGACTACTTAACGCTCGTTGTCCTGCTTCAATCGCTTCTCGTTTCTCTTTTTCTATATCATATCCCATAATTTCTTCCCTCCTCGTATTTTTATGAGTTAGATGATATAAGTGCAATGATTCCGCCGATGATCAACAATGGAAATGCAATATAAATCAGTCCACCAACAACCATTCCTATCAAAATCACCGGAAAAAATACAACTGTACAGAGCAACTTTAAGATTCCCCAGGATGCTTTTACACCAAATATAAAAAATTTTCCAATAAACCAGATCATGCATATAGTAAATAGTAACGATAACATATTCTACTCCTTCTGACTCCTGTTATGATTTGAATCATTCATTTTTTTGATTGTTTACTTGATATAAACTCAGATGTATTTCTCACACCGATTTTACTACTGAATTCTGGGTTCTTCTCTATTTTTTCAATTATCCGAATTAACCTTATTCTCTGTGCCGTATCCATCTGCTCACCTCATTCTAACAGTTCTGCCTTTTGATATTTTCAGTATAACCGGACAACTTTTCAAAATATATACCTAATACAAAGAATTGAATATATGTAATTCTCAATTTTCGAGGAATATTAAAAAAGACCCAGAGGGAATTATTCCCTGCTAAGCCTATTGGTTATATAGCAGTATTTTTCATATTTGCTCTGATTTACTTTTTTTGTAATTTCTTCTCTGGAAATCTTCGAACCAAGGTGCATTCCTCGTTGCTTACACATATACGCTTTCATTGTTTCTATATTCTCATCAGCACTTCCTGACTCAAGTGAGCACATTTGCGAATTGTTTTCCTCATTATTTACATGCCACACTTCCAGAGCAGAAATTTGCATATGTTTTATGCATAACTATTGTTCCATTTGAAAACTTAATATCAATATCATTTGCAGAACCATATCTAACTATTTTAGCTTTCATTCCATTTCTCATTATCTTCTCTGTCCATAACCGTTCATTTTTCAAAGTACGCCTCAGTTGCGGAATCCCAGGTTTACCTATAGCTCCGTGAATAAAATCCTCATATTTTCTATCTTTCACAATAGTGCCATCTTTAAATTTAACGGTGATATGATTTGCATCTTTTACTTCAATAATCTCCGCCTCCTCATTACCTCTGTTTTGAATTTTTTTATCCCCTATATGATTTCTTGCATAACAGGAAGGCACTGCTACACTACCTGTACTAAATCTTTCCCATCTTGTTTTTACTATTTCTCCATTATCAAACTTCACTTTGATATCATTACTCAAATTATATTCAATCACTTCTGCCATCATCCCGTTCTTCATTTGTTTTCGTAAATTTAATCTTTGATTCTTTTTTGCCAGACTTGTATCTTTGGGATGTGAAATATTTCCTTTAACAAAACTTTGATAACATTTATGATATACAATTTCTCCATCCTCGAACTGTACAGTGATATTTCGACAACTAGACATTTTAATGATTTCTGCAACCATACCATTATTCATTTTTTTCTTTTCATATAAATGAATCGTTGCACGTTTATTATTTGATACATATTCCTTTATTGTACGTTTATCTTTCTCAAAGTTTATAAACTTATCATCCTTTTTGAGAACATCTCTGACAAAGCTTTTCAGGCAACATTCCAATGAAGCTGACATAAATCTACTATCCTCTAAAATATAGTTTCTTCCACTAACACCAGAACATCCCGGTTCTCTAAAACGATAAAGTTTTATTCCCAACTTTTCAACTATTTTATTCTTTCCTTCATCATCTTTATTTTTAGTATGAGAATATTCACCATCATACTCAATCGCTATTTTCAGCTTATCATTATATAAATCAAGCTCTTTCCCTTCTAAACCAACTCTGTCAGAACGCTTTGAACGTTGTGGAATTCGAACAAACCCCAATGACTCTAAATAAAATCTTAATACCAATTCATTTTGTGATACATTTCCTCCAGAAATTGTAGGATGTGCAATACTACCGATACAAAAATCCCGCCAGGATACTCCCGTTCTTTTTCCGCCATCTTCAAACAAAATATCCATATCATGACTCCCCCTGTATTCAATAACCTCAGCAGTCAATCCATTATTCATTACCTTTTTCTCGCCAATTCGCTCTTCTCTATTTCTTGGAGCTTTAAAATGTTTTTCATAGTTGAAGTTTCCCTCAATAAAGTATCTCCAATTTTTTAACTTCATTTCTTTCCCATCACAAAATCTGATTATAAAATTTTCACAAGTACTATAACTTACAACTTGTGCCCTCTTTCCATCCCTGGATGTACTCTCTACCCCTATTCTTTCACTTGCTTTTGTTATGTATTTTCTCATTTACACGCCTGCATTCTAATTTGATAAGTGTTTCTTTCTAAAATCAAAAAATCCTGTTCTGTACACCAAAACATTATTTTTTGACTTCCTTTATTATATTTTTCTATATAAAGGAATTCCCAGAATACTTACTGCTATCACAATAAGAAATTTTCCAAATCCTGATATTGTATATTCTAGACCTCTCATACAAATAATCTGGCTTCTATTAAATTGTCTTCTCTTCATCACCGTACATGATGAATCATTGTCAAATCATATCTGTTGTCAATTTGATGTCATTTAGTTATTTCTGTTGTCAGATGAAAGTGTTCATAAGCTCTTCTTAAAATATATCCATTGTTGCAGTCAAATGTTCAAATAGTTTGTGTGTTTGACTTACTGTTTATATCTATCTTCTCCTAAATATTTTTCTAGTCATTGCAATATAAAATTGCTTATACAGTCTCTCCCTTAAGAGTCCTGGTATTCTGGATAATATACAGAGCGACCGATATGACCATCATTATAGCGCACAAACCAATCAACAGATCTGATACCATCGGTGTAATGTGGAACCATATAATATGCACCGCTGCAGTTCCATATAATAAAAAGGTTACTATCTTTCCATGCCAGTCTGCACCATGTACTTTTCCTGTCTTTCGTATCACAAGACATCCACTGACTACCATATACAGCTCCTTACCTGCCATTATTACGATTAAAAGAAACACATGCGGAAAACGAGTAAACAGACAGATTAACATCGCTGCCTGTGTCAGCTTATCAGCCACCGGATCAAGTATTTTTCCTAAATTACTAATCCTATGGAATCTTCTTGCGATATATCCATCAGCAAGATCCGTAAGACCAGACAGCAATAAGATTTCACCAGCTAACAGAGGATTTTTCTTTACACAATAACTCCATATAATTACCGGAATCAGACAAAGCCGAAAAAAAGAAAGAAGATTAGGAACCGTAATAATTCTATTCAAATTTTCTTCCTGATTCACTTCACTCTGCATGTACGGTCACCTCACTTTCCTTTTTTTTAGACATAAACCAATAAAATATAACACAAAATGCTAAAGCAAACACAACACCAAAAACATTTTGAATCACTCTAAGACTAACCGCTCCTTGTAGTCCATAAGTCTCTGCAGCAATGGCTAAAGCACCAAATGTGTTAAATACTGCCTGCCAGCCATATTGTGCTGAAAGTCCTACACCGATTCCACCAAGAATTCCTATATATGCATAGATTGACGAAGGAAGCAGAAAATATAATACTGTAAAACATATAACACCTGCAATATTTCCGACAATTCTTTTACGGACTCTGTAGTGCATATCTTCCATAAACGGCAAAATCGCGGACATGGCCGCAATACCAGCCCACATTGCACGTGGCATATTACAAAGTTCTGCAATGCAAAGGACAATCGGTACGCATAAAATCTGACATATCTGCCATTTTGTTCTGGAAGAAGTGATATCAAATTCTTGTATCAGATCTTTCAGATTTCTTTTATAAGTTCTGTTTTTATGATTTCGATAAAATACGAAGCAGGTAAGTGCTGCACCTAAAGCCATTCCGACTAATCGCATCTGATAGCTTTTTCCCGTAACATCATAACCATATAGCAGCAGATACCCAAGAACCAATGTAGATTGATTAAACATGAATGGATTATGGCATCCGAACAGAATCAACACAGCCAGTGCCGCAATATTTAACAGCATTCCCAATACCGGTGAAAACTGATTTGCTAAATGCGGACATACAGTCATAATTACAAAGAACAAAGCCAAAAGCATCGTAGATTGTCCGGTGTGGATCCCCAGATCCGCATTTCTAAACACCATGAGACATAATAAGACTACTACACCTACAATGCTGTTCTCATTTCCAAATAGGATGCTGAAAATACTAACAAAGAAAAAACAAAATGCCAATGTAACAGCTATCTTCACCAGATATACCCACATATGATATAATTTTTCTTTTAGTGTTTCACTCTTTTTCAACAGGTTTTTAGAACCTGCCTGATTTAACTGCAACTCCTGATAAAATGTCATATAAATTCTCCCATCTTCTAATTTATCTTAAAACTATATAATCTCATCTTTCTGCTTTGGCAGCTCTATAACAAATCTGCATCCACCATATTCACGGTTTTCTGCTTTGATTGTTCCTCCGGCACTATCTACAATCCGTTTTACAAGTGCAAGACCTAGGCCATTTCCTTCTGCTTTATGAGATCCATCTACCTGATAGAACTTGTCAAATATTCTGGATTTTACATCATCCTCTATTCCTGGTCCTTCATCTTCCAGAATGAACTTAACAGAATCCTGTTCTTGTTTCAGAAACATCATAATTGTCCCCTTTGAAGGGCTGAACTTAATCGCATTATCCAAAAGATTTATCCAGATATGCATAAAAAGTCCTTCATTCCCAGTATATTTAACTTCCTCCAATTCTACCTGAAAACCAATTTCTTTTTCTGTCCATTTTGTTTCCAATGAAAGAAATGCCTGGCGGATCTGTTCATCCAGACGATATTCTGTTTTTTTCATTGGTATATTCTGATTCTCTAACTTGGATAACAGCAAAATATTACCAACCAATCCGGAAAGTCTTTGGGTGTTAAATAAGATTTTTTCTACATATTCCTCTTGATCCGGAGACAGTTCTTCTCCCTGAAGCAGCATTGTATATCCTTCAATGGCATTAATCGGGGTCTTAAACTCATGAGAAACATTAGATACAAAATCCATCTGCAGCACCTCTGTTGCACGAAGTTCTTTTGTCATAACGTTAAAACTTTGATAAGATTCTCCAACTTCTGCTATACGGCTGTTCGTTTCCAAATGCTGTTCAAAATCTCCCTGAGAAACTTCCTTCATTGCTTTACTAAGTCTGGTAATTGGTTCCAGTAACTTTGCATTGATAAAGGAAGTGATCAGCCCTGCAATCAATGTATTGAAAATCAAAAGCCAGCCAAGCACAGATATGCTGCCCGGCAGATTAAAATAATGATTCAAAAAAGCAAATAATAAAGCAGATATGACTGTTGAAAATACAAGTGCCAGCCAGATTGCACCAGTCAGACAGGATCGGATCCGCAATCCTTTTTCTTTCTTTTGTTCCATTATTTTTTCACCACCTTGTATCCAATTCCACGCATTGTTACGATTTCAAAATCAGGGTTATCTTTAAAACGCTCTCTGATTCTTCCTATATGTACCTCTATCGTATGTGGGTCTGCCTCCGTCTCGTATCCCCATACTTCATCCATCAACTGTTGTTTTGTAAATGTTCTGCCTGGCGAAGCTGCAAGCTTATATAAAAGCAGGAATTCTTTTTTAGGCAAAACAAGACTTTCCTTATCAGTTGTAACCGTCATTGCATCATAATCAAACTCTGTTGAACCGATCACAATTTTGTGTTCATTCAGTATCTGTGCACGGCGAAGCAGTGCTCCAACTCTTAAAACCATTTCATTCACATTTACCGGTTTTACCATATAATCGTCACTTCCCGAAAGAAATCCCTGGCGCATATCAT
Organism: Coprococcus sp. TM115-187; assembly: GCF_027679115.1. Taxonomy (NCBI): domain Bacteria; kingdom Bacillati; phylum Bacillota; class Clostridia; order Lachnospirales; family Lachnospiraceae; genus Coprococcus; species Coprococcus sp. TM115-187. Next base: position 62,210 of record NZ_JAQEKS010000005.1, read on the forward strand.
CAAAGGAACCTTTCGCAGTGATCATAAGTACCGGTATCTGATATCCTGCTGAACGGAGTTCCGACACCAGTTCATAACCATCCATAACCGGCATCATAATATCGGAAATGATCAGATCAATATACTCTTTATCCAATATTTCTAATGCCAGTGCTCCATCCGATGCACTTTTGACCTGATATCCATTCTTCTCAAGCACTTTTTGGAATAGCTGGCTTAATTCTTTATCATCTTCTACAATCAATATTTGAAACACGTTTTCCTTCCTCCTTATTAAAACAGATACCTTGCCCATCCAAGCAGATGCTGTACCAAAAGTACGTTTCTCTGACGCTTCTTTGTCAATTCAATTGGCTCTACATGATACGGATCACGATAGGTTCCATCTTCCAATACCTGTCGGGACACTCTTTCATATTCCATCATGCCTTCTTCCAACTGTTTATTAATCTCTTTGCTACGTATTACAAGCATCAGTTCCGTATCCAGATACGTGCTTCTCATATCCATGTTAAAGGAACCGATTACGGATAGATCATCATCAATCAGGATGCTTTTTCCGTGGTAAGAATAGCCGCCTTCATACTCCCAGATATCAATTTCTGTATTTAAAATTCTGTTTCTGTTTCTCGCATAATCAGCAGAACCAAACGGATTTCCATTGTTGGCAACCGAATTGGTCATGATAGAAAAATCCGGAACTCTCTCCGCAATCTCTTTCCATGTATTATACATCATATCATTGCAAATAATATATGGTGTATGAATTTTCACGCGCTCTTTTGCATTTTTCATTAGTTTTCCCAGTTGATACCAGACTACTGGTTCCTTGGAACCTGTGTGGATAGGATTTGACACTAATGCAATCTTTTCTGTCTCAAAAGTTTCGTCCGTGTAATCGGTATCGCAGATTCTTTCCTTATTCTCTTCAAAATATTTCTGATAGCCGTTCTGCAGCTCTAAAACTGCGTTCTTTACAGATTTTCTATTTGCCAGTTTTTTATTGTCATGAAAATAACCACTGTCTTCTTGTTCCCATATCGTTTCAAAATACTCTGACAACTGGTTAACTGAATTTTCTTTCTCAGGTTCATCGCAAACCACTAACACGTCTCTGTCATAGTTCTTATGTCCCGGAAAATCACCCAGGAAATAATTGTATGTATTTCTTCCCCCAAGAATATATCTCTTTCCATCTGCAATCAAATATTTATCATGCATTCTACCCATCATTTTCCACGGTTTCAACGGATTGGCCTTATTATACAGTTTAATTTCAACATTCTCATGGGAAGATAATCCATAGAAATACGGATTTCCTTCCATATCAATCCAGCTCTCCATTCCATCTACTAACAGACGAATATGTACACCTCTGTCTGCCGCATCATGCAGTGCTCCTAAAATCAATTTTCCACTTTCATCGGATTGAAATGCAAAAGTAGAAAGAATAATTTCCTTTTTTGCATTCTTGATCAAACGCACTCTTTGTAAAAGCGCTTCTGGATTCTTTTCTATGATTACTGCCCGTTCTGTATTTTCACTGCATTCGTTCCATGACCCATTTTTTGTTTCTTTTTTGGTTGTATTGGACACTTCCGGCTGCTTTTTATATGCAACGCAGATTCCGAGCAATTCATAAAAAGCCACACATAAAAAAATTGCCAGCATAACAAGAAGGATTTTACATATTTTATACTTTTTCATTGTACATCACCTGATTCCTTTTTATTTCATACTTATACAATACAAAGTCAATCTCAATTTAACCTCAACAAGGTTTGTTTTTTCATCAATGCAAAATCTTCTTTGTACAACAGACTGTTAGATATAGCAAAAACGGCCTTTCAAAAACAGTCAACTTCTAAATCAACTGTTTTTTGAAAGGTCGTTTCATCAGATTCTTATAGCAATCCAGCAAATAATCTCATAAATAATTGTCCCAGTCGCAAATATGCACTTCGTCCGGTTTGATATTGGTCTGTCACATCACGACATTCTCCCATCGTTCTTATCAGATCATTTTTTATTTCCACAACTGCCTGACAATCTGCCATAAAACAGCCGTTTTCAAAATGGTGATATAAACTTCGATAATCCAGATTAATTGTTCCACAAGTTGCCATAACCTGAGTTGGAAGTAACGGATAATTTCTCTCCGACCACTCCGAAACAAGCTCCGGGTGTACTTCTGCTAAACTGTTACTCATATCAAAACCTCCACTTCCTCTGTGATTAGAGTATATGAAGTTTTAGCTTTATCTTGTAGTTTGCGAATATCTGTATAAATAGAAAAAGCCCTTTGAGAAAAGGATTTCTCCTCTCTCAAAGGGCAAGTTGGCAAACTGGAATTTGGAACGTGCTTTATAAATTTTTTCCGATCCCCTCAAGTTCGTTCATGGAATCCTTGTTTTTTTCAAGTTCATCTCTGGCTGTTGCGTAATATGATTTTTTGAAAAGCATATCCCATGAAAGATATTTTGCCATACAGTCAAACTGCTTATCAATCAGCTCATACTGGATACTGTCTATGGGAGAACCGCCTACAACAATCGTGCCAACTTTTTTATTTTTTAACTGCAATCCACGGCAGTAGCACTTATCAATGATAAGTTTCAATTGTGCTGACATTCCCCACCAATAAACTGGTGTAGCAAAAAGAATCATATCTGCGGCAACAATTTTATCAATTGTAGGATTTGTATCATCCTTATCGACGCATCCCTTAGAGCATTGACAGACACCACATCCCTTGCATGGTGCAATGTTGAGTTTGTCAGGTTCAATGATTTCAATTTCATTCTTTTCTGATGCTCCTTTTATAAATGCATTGATTGCTGTCAGCGTGTTTCCTTTTCTGGCACTTCCATTAATGATTACAATTTTCATGCTTGTATCCTCCAACTTCCGATTTTTATATTAAATCCATTTATCTGCTTATTTTTCTTCACATATTTTATCAATATCTCAAAAGCACTTAATAATAAATCCGCACCCGTTTCTTTCCCGTGATCAGTGTGTCCGTAACAACTGTACTGTGTGTTCTTCTTTTGCATTGACTGCCGACAGAATCCTGTCCCGGTACATGAGCCCTCTCTGGATACTGTAAAATCCAAATCTTCTGCGTATATCATCCACCGCTGAATCCATCTTCATCTGCTTTTCACGTTTCTCCACACTTGAGAACAACTATAATGATAGTTATGTAATAAAGAATAGTACGAGCATTTTTAATTTTATCAGCTATCATAATTCTGTATGCCTCCTTCTTCCATGAGATTACAGCAAACGTAGTAGTAATGTCTATCAAAAGGCTTTTACATATTAGATAAAAGCATGTAAAATTTCTTTTACATAGCTTAATTGCGGTCTATTTAGCTTGTTTCTTGACTACTCAGGAAAAATATTTCTACCCTCGCCCCACCTGTATTTTCAGAATTTGAAAGTTTAATACCTCCACCATATTTTTCAGCCACAGTTTTTGCAAAAAATAGTCCCATCCCATAATGGGCTTCGCCATTTCTACTTGTGTCATCCATAAAAAACTGCTCTGTGCCATGCAATAATGCTTCTTTTGTAAATCCTGATCCGCTATCCTCCACAATGAATGTCAGCCGGCCATCCTGCTCCTTTGCGTCAATATAAATGATTCCATTTTCTTTTGTATGCTCCACTGCATTCTGAATCATATTCATTACGGCCCGGAACATTGGATCATAAGCAATCGTTACCTTTTTATCACTTTGTCCCGCCTTCCAATCTATTTTCTGGTGATAGATTTCTACCAGTCCGAGTGCCTGTTCCTTTATATCTGCAAAAAAATCTTCTAACCTCACCGTTGTATAGGTAACATCACTGCAATTCCATGATTTTGTGACATCTATCAACTGTTTTACATAACTTTGTATCTGTGTTGTGCCGTTCAAAACATAAGTGATATTATTCTTCTGTTCTGTGGTCAGTTCAGTCTCTGAAAGTAGTTCTGCATTTCCCCGTACAATCGTAAGAGGTGTTTTAATATCATGCGCCAAAGCAGACATCTGTTGTTTCTTTTCCTGCTCTGTTTTCCACTGCTTTTCTAAAGATTCTCGCAATGCATCTCGCATATCATCGATTGCCGATAAACAGTCATCAAACTCTTTGATACCGGAACAGGATGTCTCATATTCCAGATTTTGATCCTTTATTTGTCTGATTGCGTCTAATACAGGCTGCATCTGCTTTTTGATTCTTTTTCCAAAACGTATGGACGGAATGATGATAATCGCTACCGCTCCAATCACAGACATAATACTCATCACATTCTGTGGTCCTATAAAATGCTCCCTCAAAAAAGCTGAATGATATTGAGGTGTCAGGCGATATTGCAATACAACATATTCATTTTCCCTTACAATTACTTTATAAAAATATTTCCCGGATGCGTTTCCGTACTTTGCAACATTCCATGCTATCTGTTCGTATTGTTCTGACAGATCTCCACCTATTTTCTCTCCATTCTCTGAAAAGATTACATAATCACAAAGTGCGGGAATCATCTCAGCAGTCACTTTATCTGCACGTAGAATCGTATCATATGCTTCATTAATCTTTTGCTCTGCATAATTCGCCGGATAGATACAGCCCACACTAATCAAAAGGTACAGCAGCAGCCAAGCAACAATCACCAAACCTACTAATGATCCAAGCATGACCAGTACATATCTCATAAAAATCCAGCTGAGTGCATTGCTTCTCTTTACTCTTCCCATTTATATCCAATCCCCCAGACTGTTTTTATCGGCATATAATCATAATCCGCAAATTTTGCTCTTATATTTTTGATATGCGTGATTATAGTACTGTCATTACTCTCATTGTCAAAGCCAAAGACCGCTTCCAATATCTGTTCTTTCGAGAAAACCTGTCCTCTGTTTTTAGCCAGAAATTCACAGATTTCGTACTCTGCTTTCGTAAACGGAAGTTCTTTATCATCCATCAACAGTTTCTTTTGAGACATCTGAATGCAGACTCTCCCTAAAACCATTCGGACAGAATGTTCCCTGTGCTCTCTTCTAAGATGTGCATTGATCCTTGCTCGAAGTTCCATCACTCCAAATGGCTTTGAAATATAATCATCTGCTCCTAAAGAAAGTCCGTTTACCAGACTGTTTTCCTCCGTTTTTGCCGTAAGAAACAAAATCGGACAATCCACAAGTGCCCTGATTCTTTTGCATAATTCGAAGCCGTCAATTCCAGGCATCATAATGTCCAGTAAAATCAGGTCATAACGATGTAATTCTTCCATATTAATTTTTAGTGGATTACTTACTTTGGTAACCAGATGTCCATCCTTATTCAAAATGCTTTCTATCATTTCCAAAATTGCCGGTTCATCATCAACTGCCAGTATTTTTGCCATAGTTTCCCTCGATTCTATTCCGATATTCTGTTTCCTTCCCAGTGGTTTACCCACCAAAAATAGTATACCATACTAATCCCTGTAAATATTAAGCAACCTGGTATGAATGACAACCATTCACCTACACTAGTTTCTCCCAATACAGATTGCAGATAAGTATATGGTACTCTACCCGTCCAGCAGACAAATACATATTTCCACACATAATCTCCAAGTCCGGTAAGCATCAATGCACTAATTAGTCCTGATATAATCCCTGCTCCAATGGATACCCCTTTTCCAAACTGAAAAGCCAGAATCAGCTGCCACAGATAAAGTGGAACACTGCTTCCCCACAGCAGCAATGCTGCAAATATACATCCTTTCATGATTTCGATATCGCTTGATGCGATTCTTCCAAATCCAATTCCGAATATGATTGCTGTCAATAGGATAGAGCACAGACACAAAACCAGTAGCATCAACAGTTTCGATAAAAATGCTGCAGGTTTATCCGGTAAAGACAACAGATTTTGAAAATCACCTGCATTTTGTTCCTGTTCCATCACACTTGCTGTAAAAATTCCAATAAGTACCGGAAGTCCTGCTCCTATTGCCTGATAAAATGCAATCATTTTCATATTTTCATTCCATGGTGAAAAAAAGTAATATATTAAAAATATAACGCTGGTTATAATCGGAATCAGTAAGTGTGCCAGAATCACAGATGTTCCTTTCATCTTTCGCAAGTCTGCATTAAGAGATCTTCCAATCATCTTATTTCACCTCTCTTCTCTCAAACCATTTCAAAAACAGAACCGTTACAAAAACAAACCAGATGATTGAGAGACACATTCCCGGAACAATGACTCCCGTATCCAAAAGAGGATTCCCTGCTTCTGTGGCAAGTCCATTTGGTAAAACATGAAGTAACGGGCACATCATTCGCATAGGGATTGCAGAAACAAGTACATACCAGATTCTGGTTTGTGATATTACCACACCGCTGACGGTAATAAATAGGCAGACGAACAGGTTTACAATCATTCCAAATCGTTCACTTAAAAATAAAGCTACCGGAATCTCCCATAACTCAGAAACCGTCAGAAACAATACTGCAATCAACGCTCCTCCAACTGGAACATGTGTCGTTAGAAGAAGGCCTCCAAGCGTTGCTCCTGCAAACACAATCACATTAGAAAACAAAATCATGTACCCAATATAAATAATTTTCCCCAGCAACAATTTTCTTCTGTCTGTGGGAATAGTCATTAAATGATAGTATTTTATCTTTTTCTCCTGCGCCACAGAAAGATAACAAAATAGAGCAATCATCCCCGGCAGCAAAAGTGTATACCACCAGTTCCAAACACTTTCTGCATAAGCATTTGTCATCCCAAGAGTAAATATAAATGCCATGACAAATGTAAGAAGAGGAAATCCCCAGATAAACTTTTTTCGCATGGTTCTTTTGGCTTTTTGATGTTCTGCTTTTATAATATTAACCATGGATTTCACCTGCTTTCTGGTTTTTTCTTACCACATTCATAAACAAATCTTCAAGATTATCTCCCTGCTTTAATGCTCCTTCGTATCCTAAGATTCCACCTGAAATAATTCCGACTTTATCTGCAAGTAACTGTACCTCTGAGAGAATATGACTGGAGAGAATTACAGTGATTCCCTGTTCCGGAAAAGACCGGATCAGCTCTCGTAATTCCTCGATGCCTATTGGATCTAATCCATTCGTAGGTTCATCCAATATCAAAAGTTCCGGTTCTCCAAGCAATGCCATTGCAATGCCTAGTCTTTGCTTCATCCCCAAAGAAAACTGTCCTGCTTTCTTCTTTCCGGTGTTTGTAAGTGATACAATCTGCAAGACCTCATCAATTCTGTTTTCATCTGTACCAAGCAATAATTGTCTTACCTTCAAATTCTCTCTGGCGGAAAGATTTTCATAAATAGGCGGATTTTCAATTAACGCTCCTATTTTTGATAAATCTTTCCTATCCAAAAGTTTTCCATCAAAGTAAATCTTTCCTGCAGTTGGTTTCATCATACCGGTCAGCATTTTCAATGTGGTAGATTTACCAGCGCCATTCGGTCCAAGCAGTCCATAAATCTGTCCCTTTTCGATATTAAGTGAAACATTATTTACCGCTTTCTGTTTTCTAAAATATTTACATAGATTTTGTGTCTGTAACATCATTTCCATCTTTACTATCCTTCCTTCTATATTTCATTTCTTACTGAAATATAACCTAACAGAAAAAAATAAAGATTTGATGAAGATTTATTCCCGTATGGAATAAACCATCAATTGAATATCATTATCAGAACTCGGCTTTCCACTGAAATCAGCAAAGCTGTTACAAATACGAAGCGTGATACCCAGACTGTCCGTATCCTGCCACCCCAGACAAGTGGTTAAATCTCCCTGTGGGTCTGCATCAACAAGTAATACTTTCTTTCCCTGCATTGCAAGACCGATTCCGAGATTGACCGAAGTGGTGGTCTTTCCTACTCCGCCTTTCTGATTGCAGATGGCAATCGTTTTGCAGTTTGACACTTCTTGCGTCCTCCTTTCCTGAATATTCATAGCCCTTTCCTCGACTTTGCATTTACTTCATCAGGCTTCAATGGCAAGTTCTTCTCCGACCACTCCGAAGCAATTTCAGGGTGTGTTGTCTGCAAATCGTTAAACCCTTTCAGGAATATGTACCCACTGCAATACGGGCATTTGCTCCCACCGGAACGAGTAGAAATAAGGGTGTTCCACTCTCTTCTGCAATCCTTACACTTCCACCAAGCCTTACGATTGGCAAAGACCGTAACCTGAGTTGGAAGTAACGGATAATTTCTATCCGACCACTCGGCAGCTATACCCGGCAGAAGTGTTGCAAAGTCATTAAATCCTGCCAACACTTTATTATGAGAGCAGTACGGACAACCTGTTTTATTTATTGTCCTGCTCTTAACGGCAGCTTCCCACTCGTGTCCTTTCTCACATCTCCAAATCACTTTCTTATGAGAGCCAATAGAAACCTCTGTCGGTTTTATCTTATTCTTTTTCGACCACTGCTTTACCAATAGTGGCTCTAATGTCGCCAAATCGTTAATACCTGCAATCACTCTCGCACCGGAACATATCGGACATTTCTCTCCATTAGAACGAGCCTTAACGCTTGCCTGCCATTCATGACCGCAAGCACCTCTCCACCATACTTTTTTATTTGAACCGAAAGTAATGTCATCAGGCGTAAGCGTTAAATTCTTTTCCGACCACTCCGAAACAAGCTCCGGGTGTACTTCTGCTAAACTGTTATTCATAGCCAAACCTCAACCTCCTTGTGCTTAGAGTATATGAAGTTTTGGCTTTATCTTGTAGTTTGCGAATATCCGTATAAATAGAAAAAGCCCTTTGGGAAAGGGATTTCTCCTCTCTCAAAGGGCAAGTTGGCAAACTGGAAGTTATAGTGCAATCTTTTTCCATTTTCTAATCTTGGTTCTAAAGGTTCCGAACGGAGCAACTGTATTAACATGTATGAATTTGTATACTTCCCAGACAGCTGTTTTAGTTGCTTCGTCAGCCCATTTTCTCATATGTGGTTTAAATAATTCTTCCTCACTCAGAGAATCAATCATTACATAAATAGAGTTGATATTCTCATTCAATCTGTCTTTCAATTCTTGCAGTGACAGCTGAGCATATGTATCTGTGAACCATTGATATAATTCGCCAAGCTGATTCCACTTAAAATTATCCGAAGGAGTTTTGACAGGAATACCCTTTCTTTCGTCTGATTCCCATTTAATAACAAGAGTTGTCCAGCCAACCTGATAAGCAAGATTTTCTGCCGGAGTTCGATCGACCTCATCAATTCTCTTATCTTTTAAATGCTCCGGAATATCATTAAATTCTGAAATATACTTTGCAAAGCTTTTATTTATCTCGTTTTTAAGCTCGTCTTTATTCTCATATGTTCTCAATAGTCTATCTCCTCAGCTTCCGATTTTCCAGTTTCAAAAAAAGGATTTTTCAAATTAGTCTTTGCAAATAACCTTTGAACCTTCACCATCAATTACAATTCCCTGATGGTTGTTAATAGGGCATAGATTCAAATCCGAAAATTCAGTCATTATTTTCTCGGTAACTTTCTTAAATGGTGCTGTAAGATAATGCGGAAGAACATAGAAATCAATCAAATCAAGCCCTGCATCATCTTCTTGTGAGTAGTCCTCCGGCTTTTCATCCATTTGCTCGATATATTGGATGCTTGGAGCGCATATAATCGCACCTGCCGATTCACCAATCATCAGTTTTCCCTTTGCCAATTCTTTTTTCAACAGCTCATCCGTTCCCGTTTTACGGAGCTGGTCTATAAGGAAAAAAGAATTTCCGCCGGTAAAATATATCACATCCGCATCTTCAAAAACAGACTGTATCGTTGAATAAGCCTCCGTTGAAATATCAATTTCAGTTACGATTACTCCCAACTTTTTGAATAATTTTCGAGCCGAGCCGACATAACCGGTGTAGCCTTCACGCAGCGAAGCTGTTGGAATAAATGCGACTTTTTTATTTTCAATTTCTTCCTTTATCAGACTTCCTACACTTGAAAAGTGCGAACATAAAAACAGTTTCATCAATATTCTCCTTTATATATAAATTCTAATTTTCCAATTTAACAAATAGGAAGTTATCTATCAATTGTCCAATAATCCTTATAAACGTAACCATCTATTGTTCCAAAGCCTACTTCAAATCAAAAAGAACCTTCTCATAATCTTTTACATAATAGCGTATATTTTTGCGACCTTTTTGTACAATGGTGTGTCCTTCCGCTTCTAATTTTTCCTTTTGTGCTTCAATACCGTTTGGATATTTTTCATTGAGTTCCCCATTAGCTTTCAATGTTCTCCAATAAGGTGTTTCATCATCTGTACGCTGATAACTTGCCCACGCTGCAATAGAAACAAAAATTCCTGCTGTAATAGGCTCTGTAAAATCAGCACCATTTAACTTGGCAAAGTATTCTCGTATCTTCCCAACAGTAATTACTTTACCATAAGGAATTCTTTTCATTGCCTTATCATAATAGATTGGCGGGGCAAAATACATTCTGCTTCCACCATACTTTTCAATACTCTTTTGGTCCGTAATTGTCTGAAATTTTGGCATATCCTTATTGTCATGCAACATAGCGTTAAAATCTTTTTTATCTTCGTTCGCCATTTCTGTCACCTCCTACTTTAAGGATAGTCTATTTGTAATCCCTATGCAATGAGACTGTTTGAATATTTTTGACAACTCCCGATTTGTATTTCCATTCATTTTAGGAAATGGGCAATCCCGATTTGGAATTGCCCATTCATCGTACTAATTATGCGATTTTTTCTTACTTGCACCGATTTCTGCATCAAATGATGTAACTTTGATGTAAATCGCTGTTTTTCCAGTTTTTTATCAAATGAAGTACGTCCCGTCTATTTGGTAAAACGGTACATCTTTACATCATCTTAATAGAGCTTTGCACCTGCCGGAATTCTGTCATTTACCATCAGAAGGTTCAGTCCCTCGTGACCATCTTCCTCGTGTACTGCTGAAATCAGCATACCCTCGGAATCAATTCCCATCATCTTTCTTGGTGGCAGGTTCACGATAGCGATTGCTGTCTTACCAACCAGTTCTTCCGGCTCGTAATACTCGTGAATACCACTTAAAATCACACGGTCTTTGCGTTCTCCGTCATCTAATGTAAACTTCAAAAGCTTCTTTGACTTCGGTACTGCTTCACAAGCTAAAATCTTAACTGCACGGAAATCAGACTTACTGAATGTATCGAAATCTACCATTTCTTCAAAGATTGGCTCAATCTTCACATTAGAGAAATCAATCTTTTCAGACTCAGTTTTTACATTTTTTTCAGGTGCTTCAGAAGCTGTATTATTTACATCATTTTTCTTATTTACACCATCTAAGGACTTCATTGTCGGGAACAGCAGCACATCTCTGATCGCCTCAGCCCCTGTCAACAGCATACACATACGGTCGATACCGAATCCGATACCACCTGTAGGCGGCATACCAATTTCCAGTGCGTTCATGAAGTCTTCATCTGTTGTGTTGGCTTCATCATCACCCTGTGCAAGCAGTTCTTCCTGTGCTTTGAAACGTTCTCTCTGATCGATCGGGTCATTCAGCTCTGAGTATGCATTTGCCATTTCCCATCCGTTCATGAAGAACTCGAAACGTTCTACATAGTCCGGATTTTCCGGTTTCTTCTTTGTAAGTGGTGAAATCTCAACCGGATGATCCATAACGAATGTCGGCTGAAGAAGGTGTTCTTCTACATATTCTTCGAAGAACAGATTCAGAATATCACCTTTTTTATGTCTTTCTTCAAATTCAAGATTGTGTGCTTTCGCAAGTTCTCTTGCCTGTTCAAGAGTTTCTACTTCGTTCCAGTCAACACCTGCATATTTCTTAACAGCATCAACCATTGTGATACGCTCGAACGGCTTTCCGAGATCCATCTCGATTCCTTTATATACAATCTGAGTAGTTCCAAGAACTTCCTGTGCAACAAAACGGTACAGGTTCTCTGTCAGATCCATCATGCCATGATAGTCTGTGTATGCCTGGTAAAGTTCCATCAGAGTGAATTCCGGGTTATGTCTTGTATCAAGACCTTCGTTACGGAATACACGTCCAATCTCATATACTCTTTCCAGACCACCAACGATCAGTCTCTTCAGATAAAGTTCCAGAGAGATACGGAGCTTCAGGTCTTCGTTCAGGGCATTGAAATGTGTCTCGAACGGTCTTGCAGCTGCTCCTCCGGCATTCTGTACAAGCATCGGAGTCTCTACTTCCATAAAGCCTTCATTTCCAAGATATTTACGGATTGCGGTAAGGATCTTGGAACGTTTAATAAAAGTATCCTTTACTTCCGGGTTCATGATCAGATCCACATATCTCTGACGATAACGGGTATCTGTATTTGTCAGTCCGTGGAACTTCTCCGGAAGGATCTGCAGACTCTTTGAGAGAAGCTTTACAGCAGATGCATGAATGGAAATCTCCCCTGTCTTTGTTTTGAATACTTCTCCTTCAAGACCTACGATATCACCGATATCCATCTTCTTGAATGCTTTATATTCTTCTTCTCCGATACTGTCTCTTGCTACATAAGACTGGATATTTCCCTGTAAATCCTGCACATTACAGAAAGATGCTTTTCCCATCACACGTTTGGACATCATACGTCCTGCGAGTACAACGTGTTTTCCTTCCAGTTCATCAAAGTTGTCTTTCACTTCCTGGCTGTGATGTGTTACGTCATATTTTGTGATCTCAAAAGGATTCTGTCCGTTTGCCTGCAGTTCTGCAAGTTTCTCACGGCGCACCTTTCTTAAATGATTCAAATCCTGTTCCTGTCCATTGTTCTGCTGTGTTGCCACTTTTTTCACTCCTTCTCTCTGCTGTATACCATCTTATACTGAACGATTGATCTTCAGTACTTCGTACTCAATAACTCCTGCCTGTGTCTCAACTGCTACTACGTCTCCGACTTTCTTACCGATCAGGGCTTTTCCTACCGGAGATTCATTGGAAATCTTACCTTCCAGGCTGTTTGCTTCTGTAGAACCTACCAGCTGAAATACGATTTCCTCTTCAAATTCTTTATCATATACATCTACTGTACATCCGATGTTGATGGTATCAAGATCTACGTCATCTTCTACTACAACTTCTGCATTCTTGAGGATTTTCTCAAGTTCTTCGATACGTGCCTCGATATCACGCTGCTCGTCCTTTGCTGCATCGTACTCAGCGTTCTCTGAAAGGTCTCCCTGTTCTCTGGCTTCTTTGATCTTTCCTGCTACTTCTTTTCTTTTCACAACTTTTAAATTTTCAAGCTCATCTTCCAGTTTCTTAAGTCCTGTATAGGTGAGTAATGTTTTCTTTGCTTCCATTATAATTCTCCTTACTTACCGACAAATCATTTTCTATTCAAGCCGCAGATACTGATTTTATCCGCATTTAAAGCTACTTTCACAATTTCATTATTATACATATTTCCGGCGGCTGTGTCAACAATTCTTTGCTGGTTTAATATATGCAAAAACGCATTCTCTCATGCGAAAGAACACGTTTTATGTCTATCCGATTTTTTCCATTAAAAGGTTCTCCAGTTCTTCATAACTTTCCACCTGATTGATCTCATCTCTGAGCTTCGCAGAACCCTGCATTCCCTTGGTATACCATGCCACATGCTTGCGCATTTCACGGATTCCGATATAATCTCCCTTGAACTCGATCTGCAGTCTTGCATGACGCAGCATTGTTTCCCGGATCTGGTCTGTGCCCGGTCTTTCCGGAATGGATCCGGTCTCTTCATATGCCAGTAATTCCCTGAAGATCCATGGATTTCCCTGGCAGCCTCTTCCGATCATCACACCATCACAGCCGGTCTGCTCAAACATATCCAGTGCCTTCTGTCCGCTTGTCACATCCCCATTTCCGATTACAGGAATCTTCACTGCTTCTTTCACCTTACGGATAATCTCCCAGTCTGCATTTCCGGAGTAATACTGTTCTCTGGTCCTTCCATGTACTGCGATTGCCGCTGCACCTGCTTCTTCTGCAACCTTCGCAATCTCCGGTGCATTGATACAGGTATCGTCAAATCCTTTGCGGATCTTTATCGTCACCGGTTTCTTGATTGCTCTCGCTGTCTTATATACAATATCATAGATTCGCTTCGGATCCTTCATCAACGCCGAACCTTCTCCATTGCGCACGACCTTTGGAACCGGACAGCCCATATTGATATCCAGGATCTGAAATGGAAGTTCTTCGATCCGCTTTGCCTGCTCGGCAATGATGTCCGGATCTTCCCCGAAAAGCTGAAGTGATACCGGGTATTCTCTTGGATCGATCGCAAGCAGCGCCTTGGTATTCTTATTCTTATACCGGAGCGCCTTTGCACTGATCATTTCCATGCACAGAAGCCCTGCTCCCTGTTCCTTGCATAACAGACGAAATGGCAGGTCTGTTACCCCTGCCATCGGTGCCAGCACATAACGGTTCGGAAGCTCTACATTTCCTATCGTCAGTGTCTTTATCATTCAATCTCTTCCCCCAGAAAAAATACTTTGTAATAAAGCTGAAGCTGTGTCAGAAGCTCCTGCTTCTTCTCGTCTGTCTGAATCTCCTTGATCTTCAGACGGCTTCCGATCTCGTCAAACATCGGATCTCCCTCTGCAGAAGTCACTTCAAATTCCAGCTCCCCATTCTCCTCAAATACAAGTGTAAGGATTCCCCCGACATCATGTACATACAGCACACACATGATCTTCAATTCATCTTTGATGTGCTGTGGCAGATTATCAAAATCCGGATTCATATAAAATTTTTCTTCGTAAGAGTTGGCTCCGCATAATACGATCTTATCCTGATACATAAATTCTCCTTCTATACATACCCATAAATTCCACGTACCGAAACTTCTCCGGCAAAGACAGACTTTCTGCTGCCGTCTTCACATTCTACCTGCAATTCCCCGGTCTTGTCAATCCCCAGTGCCAGTGCATCATATTCATGTTCCGGTTCCAGTACACGCACCCGACGCCCACAGTTTACCAACAGACGGTTATAATCTTCCATGATCGGCTCCAGACTTCCCGCCTCGCAGACCGCTTCGTAGGCTTTTTCAAAATGCTCCATAATCGCAGCGATCAGCTCAAACCTGCGAAATTCTTTGCCCGCTTCGATCCGCAGTGAAGTCGCTGTCTTTGCGATATCTTCCGGAAAAGACTCCATATTGACATTGATTCCGATTCCGATCACTACATGATTGATGTAATCGATCTCTGCGCTCATCTCCGTCAGTATCCCACTGATCTTCTTTCCACTCACGACCAGATCATTCGGCCATTTGATTCCTATATCCAACTCGGTCTTTTCACGCAAAGCTTTCGTTGCCGCATATGCCATGACAAGTGTCAACATCGGTGCATCTGACGGATTCATCACAGGTCTTAACAGAATCGACATGGAAATACTGCTGCCCGCCGGTGATTGCCAGCATCTGCCGCGTCTTCCTTTTCCCGCCGTCTGCGTCTCTGCAACAAAAAGAGTTCCATCTGCACCTCCGGCCTCGCCTAGTGCTTTGGCCCGGTTATTAGTCGAATCGATCTCGTCATAATACTCCAGATTTTTCGCCATCCATTTTGTCTCCAGACAGCTTTTTATCGCATCCGCGGTAATCCGATCCGGAATATCCACAATGCGATAACCTTTGTTTCTCACGGCTTCAATCTCATAGCCTTCTTCTTTTAACTGATTGATTGCTTTCCACACAGCAGTCCTGGACACCTGAAAGTGGTCACAGAGCTGCTGCCCCGACAGATACCCATCGCTCTGCCGGAGCATCTTTAATATCTCCGCTTTCATGCTTATTATTCGTTCTCTCCTAAAGTTGCAACCATAACTGCCTTGATTGTATGCAGACGATTCTCAGCTTCATCAAATACTCTTGACTGTGGTCCTTCAAATACTTCTTCGGTAACTTCTTTTTCTTTGATCGCCGGCAGGCAGTGTGAGAAGATTGTAGTATCTTTTCCTGTACGTTCCATCAGAGCTGCATTTACCTGATATGGCTTTCCGAGACGCTCTCTTTCCTGCTCTTTCTTTTCTTCGCCCATGGAAATCCATACGTCTGTGTAAATGACATCTGCTCCCTTTACACCATCAAGGTCATCGGTGATCTCGATAGTTGCTCCGGATTCTTTTGCATATTCGTCACATCTCTTCCACAGGGATTCCGAAGTCCAGAGGGCCTTCGGTGCAACGATTGTTACATCTACTCCGATTTTGGCGCATCCTACCAGAAGGCTGTTCGCAACGTTGTTACGTCCATCTCCAAGATATGCAACCTTCAGACCTTTCAGATGTCCGAATTCTTCTTTCATGGTAAGGAGCATAGCCAGACACTGTGTCGGATGTGTGGTATCTGTCAGACCATTCCATACCGGAACTCCACTGTACTCTGCAAGTACATCTGCGTATCTTTGTTCAAATCCACGGAATTCGATTCCATCGAACATTCTTCCAAGTACACGTGCTGTATCTTCGATACTCTCTTTATCACCTAACTGGATCTCATTACCTGCAAGGTATGTCGGGATTCCACCTTCATCCTGTGCTCCTACGGTAAATGCACATCTGGTTCTTGTAGACGGCTTTTCGAAAATAAGGGCAATGTTCTTCCCTTCCAGGCAGTGTCCTTTAATTCCTGCTTTTTTCTTTGCCTTTAATTCACCTGCCAGGTCAACGAGATATTCAATCTCTGCCGGTGTATAATCTTCCAGTTTCAAAAAACTTCTTCCTTTTAAATTCATCTTGTAGTCCTTTCTCAGCTTTGCAATCGCATGGACGAATTTCGGCAGTTTTTCTTTTCCCTCATCTGTACGAGTCTCGTACTTTCTGCTCGTCTCATTCCACAGTTCATCTGCTGTATAAATATTATATTTTGGAATTCTCATGAGCTTCGCACTTGCCTCCAGCATTCCATAGAACAACTCTCTGTCTGAACAGCCGATCGGCAACTTGAGTTTGAAACGATATTCCGTCTTTTCAAGTTCGCTCAAAAGCTTCATTATTTCTACATAATAACACTCTTCTCGTGTTTCTTCAATATAGTAAATCGATCCAGTGAGCCCGTAAAGCGCTCTTTTTGCATCATAATAGCCAATTTTCAAATTCTGTCTGCTCCGCTTTGCCGAAAATTCGAGAATACTGCCAAGTCCTACTCTCGGTTCGATCTCCAGCAGAGAGCCGTCTTCCGGAATCGTCGTCTTCGGCACTCTTCCCGGACCAAAGATCCTTACCTGGATCAGATCCTTATATCCCCTTTTTAGAAGAGACGCGGTCGGCACATTATTGACCGCACCACCATCAATATATGTCTTGCCGTGCAGCGGTTCATTTTTAAATCCAAGCAGATATGCGCTGGCAAGAAGAAAATCCTCCAGAAGACCTTCCGGTATATCTTCAATACTCAGATCAAGTTCCTTCATATCCGATACAGAAAATGTCAAAAGGCAGAATTCTTTTCCGCATTTCCTGATCTTTTCTTCGTCTACAACCTCATGGATCAATTCCTTAAGCGGTGTAATATCAATTCCACCATCTGCAAGCTTCTTCCAGAGACCTTTCAAAATCTCTCTTATGGATGCCTCTCCATCAAAGAACTGTTCCATCAACTCATCATCCACATCCATAACACGGGAAAATGCCATCTCTTTCCAGATATGTCCTGCTTTCTCCAGATCTCCCATACAAACAAGGGCGCCATTCAGGGCGCCCACAGAAGTACCCGCTACTGCACTGATCTTCACACCAGCTTCCGAAAGAGCCCGCCACGCACCGATCTGATACGCACCTCTGGCTCCTCCTCCATCGAATACCAATCCATATTCTTTATTTAAATCGATTATCGGTTTCATCAAATCACACTCTCCTTTGCGCTTGATTTCCCCTCATCACTACCGTCGCTGTCTTGCCGCCTCGAACATCAGAACCGAAGATGCAACCGCCGCATTCAGTGATTCTACCTCTCCACACATCGGAATCTTGATATAACACTCTGCTACATCTGCCACTTCATCCCGAAGTCCGTTACCCTCATTTCCAATTAAAAATGCTGTCCCTCTTGTGTAATCCTCCTGATCGTAGCTGTTCTTTCCTTTCAAATGTGCCGCATAGGAATGAATCCCGGCTTCTGCAAGTACTTCCAGAGTTTCTGGCAAATGCTCTACATACACAAACGGCATTCGGTAAACCGATCCCATCGTTGAACGGATCACCTTGGGATTGTAAATATCCACACAGTCGTGACTCATGATCACGCCGGTTACGCCTGCCGCTTCCCCTGCACGGAGAATGGTTCCCAGGTTTCCCGGATCCTGCAGATTATCCAGCACCATCAGAAGCGGTTTCCTTCCCTGCGCGTCCAGATCCAGCATCTCACATATCTCACAGCTCCTCTGCTTCATCACAAGCAGGATCCCCTGTGGTGTCTTTGTATCTGACACGTGGGAAAATACATGATCTGACAGGATTTCCAGCTGTCTTCCCCATGCCGAAAGTCCCAGCTCTTCTCCATATCGGCTGTAAAACTGCTCCGATACATAAACCTCTCTCACCTGCGCACGCGGAGCTTCCCGGTACATCCGGATCCCTTCTACGATATAGACCCCTTCTTCATCACGTGCCTTTCTCTTTTTCTGCCATGTAACAAGCTGTTTTACCCTGGCATTTCCTGTACTGGTTATCATACTGTAATCTCTTTCCTTTTATTCTTTTTCATTACATCTTGAAACGATATCCCACACCCCAGATTGTCTCAATATACTGTGGGTTTGAGGTATCATATTCAATTTTCTCACGGATTTTCTTGATGTGCACAGTTACCGTTGCGATATCTCCGATGGATTCCATATCCCAGATCTCGCTGAAAAGTTCATCCTTGGTATATACATGGTTCGGATGACTGGCAAGGAAGGTCAGAAGATCAAACTCTTTTGTTGTAAAATTCTTCTCCACTCCGTTTACCCACACTCGGCGTGCAGTGGTATCAATCTTAAGTCCACGGATCTCGATCACCTTATTCTCTTCCACGGCACTTCCGATCAGCCGCTCATAACGTGCCAGATGTGCTTTTACCCTTGCCACCAGCTCGCTTGGACTAAACGGCTTGGTCATATAGTCATCAGCCCCAAGTCCGAGTCCTCTGATCTTGTCGATATCATCTTTTTTCGCAGATACCATGATGATCGGTGTATTCTTTTCCGCACGAACCTTACGACAAATCTCAAAGCCATCCACGCCCGGAAGCATCAGATCCAGGATCACCAGATCAAAATCACCGAAAAGCGCCTTATCAAGCCCTGTCTGTCCATCATTTGCAACCTCTACTTCAAATCCACTCAGCTCCAGATAATCTTTCTCCAGATCTGCAATACTCTCTTCGTCTTCTACAATTAAAATCTTACTCATTTATCGGTACCTCCTGATATTTTCTGATTACAAAATACATCACTGTGCCAACACCTTCCCGGCTGGTCGCCCAGATTTTGCCACCGTGATCTTCAATGATCTTCTTCACGATCGAAAGACCGATTCCGCTTCCGCCCTTGGATGAATTCCTTGAAGCATCCGTCCGGTAGAACCGGTCAAATATATTCGGCAGATCTTTCGCTGCGATTCCTTTTCCGTTATCCTCAAGCTCTACCTGAATAAAATCACCTACGTCTTTTACCCGCAGATTGATCAGCCCGTGCTCTCGTTCCATGTATTTCAAAGAATTGCTGACAATGTTGTTGATCACTCTCTTTAACTGTTCCGGATCTGCAATGATCTTCTGATCACCCTCTACATAATTGAAATAACCAAATTCTACATTCTTTGAATCCAGCTCCATCTCAATATCTTCGGCACAGTCATTGAAATAATCGTTGACTGAAAGCGGTGCAAAGTTGTACGGGATCCGGTTTGTATCGATCTTCGCATATAAGGTCAGTTCGTTGATCAGCGTATCCATCTCATTCGCCTTATTATAAATGGTTCCGATATATTTTTCCATCTTCTCCGGCGTATCTGCAACCCCGTCACGGATTCCTTCCACATAGCCCTTGATCGCTGTGATCGGCGTCTTTAAGTCATGGGAAATATTGCTGATCAGTTCTTTGCTTTCCCGGTCACTCTTCAGCTTCTCCTCTGCATTATCTCTCAGACGGATCCGCATCTTTTCAAATGCCTGCATCAGCCGTCCCATCTCATCATCTTTTTCCGGCTTGATCTCAAAATTCAGATTGCCTTCTTCTACGTTCTGCGCTGCTTCCTGCAACTTGTGAATCGGACTGATGATACTTCCATAAATCCACACCATCATGATCATCGCTGTAAATGCCAGAATCAGGACTACTGCGATACATGCGCTTATAATAAACTGCTGGATCTCCGGCATATCTCCCAGCACTCTGATGGATTTTGCAAAATCTTTATATTCCTCACCGGTAATTCCATAAGTATGCTCGATGACTCCGATCTGATAACGCGCAATTCCAAAAATAAATGCCGTTGTCAGGATAGTCGGTATCATGATCATCGTCACAAAAGAAATCACCAGTTTCGTCCTTAGTTTCATGCTATATTCATCCTCCATTCATCGTGCACGCCCGGTTATGAGGTCCGTATGGCGCTCACGCAAGTCTGCCTGATAACTAATAGCATATCATAAAAACGGGTGCTTCACATCAAAGCACCCGTAAAATTTTCTAAATTTTTTCTAAAACGATCAAATTCAGAACCTGTTATTAAAGATATTTCTTCAAAGTATCCACTTTATCCAACTTCTCCCATGGAAGATCCAGGTCGTTACGTCCAAAGTGTCCGTAAGCTGCTGTCTGTTTGTAGATCGGACGTCTCAGATCAAGCATCTTGATAATTCCAGCCGGACGAAGGTCAAAGTTCTCTCGAACGATTTCCACAAGCTTATCATCTGCAATCTTTCCTGTTCCGAAAGTATCTACCATGACAGATGTCGGCTGTGCAACACCGATTGCATAAGAAAGCTGGATCTCGCATTTTTTGGCAATTCCTGCTGCTACGATATTCTTAGCAACATAACGTGCTGCATAAGCTGCTGAACGGTCTACCTTTGTACAGTCTTTTCCTGAGAAAGCTCCACCGCCGTGACGCGCCATTCCCCCATAAGTATCTACGATGATCTTACGTCCGGTAAGGCCGCTGTCCCCATGTGGTCCACCGATCACAAAACGTCCGGTCGGATTGATGAAGAATTTTGTATTCTCATCTACCATATCTGCCGGAAGGATTTCATCAAAAATGTATTTTTTCACGTCTTCATGGATCTGTTCCTGTGAAACATCCGGATCATGCTGTGTAGAAAGTACTACTGCATCAAGGCGGGCCGGAACTCCATTTTCATCATATTCTACTGTTACCTGTGTTTTTCCATCCGGACGAAGATATGGAAGTGTTCCGTTCTTTCTTACTTCTGTAAGACGTCTTGCAAGTTTGTGTGCAAGAGCGATCGGATAAGGCATATATTCTTCTGTCTCATCAGATGCATATCCGAACATCATTCCCTGGTCTCCTGCACCGATTGCTTCCAATTCTTCATCTGACATCTTGTGTTCCTTTGCTTCAAGAGCTTTATCAACACCCATGGCAATATCGCTTGACTGTTCGTCAATTGCTGTCAGAACGCCACATGTGTCAGCATCAAATCCGTACTTTCCTCTTGTATAACCAATTTCACGAACAGTATCACGAACGATTTTCTGAATATCTACATATGCATTTGTAGTAATTTCTCCCATTACCATAACAATTCCTGTAGTCGCGCATGTCTCGCAAGCTACACGGCTCATTGGATCCTGCTCCATAAGTGCATCCAGGATCGCATCGGAAATCTGGTCGCACATCTTATCCGGATGTCCTTCAGTTACTGATTCAGAAGTAAATAATAATCTCTCCATCTTTTTTCCTTTCTTTTCTTCTTTGTATCTGCCTCTCTTATCTCTGGAATAATGAAAATCGACAAACAGAATTTCTCTTCTGTCTATGCAAATTTAAAGGTCAGCCCCAAAGGACTGACCTGATATCTCATCATCAATCCTCTTATTGTTCGATTGCTCGCTCAGGTTGGCACCTTCCGGCTTACCGGGGTTGCCGTGGCTTCGCAGGTCCTTTGTACCTCCACCACTCTGAATAAGAGAAAGCGTATTTAATTGTTACCGCTACACATCATAACACTGTCCATAGCTTCCGTCAATATACATTTTGGGAAATATGTTCTATCAAAACAGGAATTCCTGTCTTAACCTACTTTTAACTTGAATTTCTGGATCTCACGTTCTGTAGAAACTCTCTCGATCACTGCGCCGAGACTTCTGAGCTTCTCTTCAAAACGTTCGTATCCCCTCTGGATATATACGATGTCATCTACGATCGTAATGCCATCTGCGGCCATTCCTGCAATCACAAGTGCTGCTCCTGCACGAAGATCCGGTGCACTGACCCTTGCTCCCGAGAATTTATCTACGCCTTCGATAGTCGCTGCATTGCCTTCAACCTTGACATTTGCACCCATTCTTGCAAGTTCTGAAAGATATTTGAAACGATTCTCGAAAATACTTTCTGTAATCGTGCTTGTCCCTTTACAAAGAGCAAGTGTAACACCAATCTGCGGCTGCATATCTGTCGGGAATCCCGGATATGGAAGAGTCTTCACCTGTGTATTATGAAGATCTCCTTTGGACACAACACGCACTGCATCATCAAATTCTTCTACTTCACATCCGATCTCAACAAGCTTTGCAATCGTAGCTTCCAGATGCTTCGGAATGACATTCATAACAGTCACATCACCTCTGGTTGCTGCTGCCGCAAACATAAATGTGCCGGCTTCGATCTGATCCGGAATGATAGAATAATCTGTCTTATGAAGGCGGGATACACCGCGGATCTTGATCACGTCCGTACCTGCTCCACGAATGTTCGCTCCCATACTGTTCAGGAAGTTTGCCACATCGACAACATGAGGCTCTTTTGCCACATTCTCAAGGATCGTAAGTCCTTCTGCCATCGATGCCGCCATCATAACGTTGATCGTAGCTCCTACGCTTACCACATCAAAATAAATGTGCTTTCCGATCAGACGCTCTGCTTCTGCGATAATCTTGCCATGCTCGATATCCACATAAGCACCAAGCGCACGAAAACCTTTCAGATGCTGGTCGATCGGACGGCTTCCGATATTGCATCCTCCCGGAAGAGCGACTTCTGCTCTTTTATACTTACCAAGAAGTGCTCCGAGCAAGTAATAAGATGCACGGATCTTCTTGATGTAATCATATTCTATATCAAAATTTTCAATGTTGCTTCCGTTGATTCTGACTGTGTGCCGATCAATACGGTCAACCTCGGCACCAATTCCACTGATTGCTTCCAGCAGAACGTTGATATCATTGACATCCGGAAGATTATCGATAGTAACTGTCTCATCTGTCATAATCGCAGCTGCCAGAATTGCCAGTGCTGCATTCTTTGCTCCACCGATCTCGACTTCGCCAACCAGCGGATTGCCACCCTTAATAATATACTGTTCCATTTCGCACCTCAATTAACGATTTCTTTCCCTCTGAAATATATCCTGTTCTATACTTCTGTCAAACACTCTATTCATACTCTTTATTATTTCATGAATAAAAAACCTCATACTTTTTATTCTTTCCAGATCTCTCAGGATTTGTATGAAGCTTTTTGTAATAATCCTCTATATCACATATCAGTATAGCATATTTCTATATTCATTGCAAAATTATTTATCTTGCCTTCTTCATTTTCGTAAAACTTTTGTAATAATTTCTTTAAAAAATTTATTGATTTTCCAAAATTTCCATTACATTTTCAATGGTTTCTTCCAGCTCCAGTCCATCCTCTGAAACAGTAATATCTGCATATTTTTCAAATAATACTACTCTTTCGTCATATAGATCCTTCAGCGTCTGCCCGTCCCGAAGTGCAACTCCCCTTTTCTTTGCATTCTTCAGTCTGGAATTGATAACCTCAAATGACGCATGCAGATAAACAATGGTTCCGATCTCTTTGTAATGCTTCATTGCTTCTTCACAGTAAACTACGCTTCCTCCCGGGGAAATCACCGCATGTTCCGCTTCCACATCACGATTGACCTGATTCTCAATACTTAAGAATCCGTCCAGACCTTCTTCTGCGATAATCTCCCGCAAAAGTCTGTTCTCCTGCTTCTGAATCAGCAGATCTGTATCAATAAACTCGTATCCAAGCCGCTTTGCGACTACCACTCCGACGGTACTTTTTCCAACCGCCGGCATTCCGATAAATATAATATTCTTCATATGTACCCTGGCCCACTCCTTACCGAAACTGTGTTTCAGATGCTGTCATTTTTATATCGGACGATATTATAGCACAAGTCCTGTGCATGAAGCAACTGTTTTTTCCTGTTGCCGCCTGCCTTTTCCTCTTCTTTCCATCAATTCCTGGTACATCAGGATTTCTACGATCTCCCGGATCTGTTCCGGAGTATAGGTCTCTTTTTCCCATTTTTCCTGTTTCATGACCTGTTCATACGCCCTACGACACATCAGGCACAGCTGGAGCTTATCCGGGTACTCATCATAGATCATGCTTCCTTCATATTCCTGGCGGTCGCATTCTTCCTGTATATATGGAAAAATCTTTTTTGCTGTTGCCGGATACATACTTTGCAGGTATTCCCGGTCGCGCTTCTGGATTTTGTCTTCGTCAAATGCGTGTGGAATCGGATACATCATATAATAAGGCAATCTCAGGTCCATGTCTGACACTTCCATTTCTTTTTTCTATGCTTTAGTGTATGCGGTATGGGGGAGTGGGGTTCCTGGGGGTGGGTGTGGAAGGGGGACGATTTTCGGGCAATCCTGTTTCCGGGGCGGATTCGGAATGTAACAGGGAGATAACGGGGAAGGAAGCGGCAAGTGGCGGCACCGGACAGATTCGCCTCGAAATCTGATGATTTCGCGGCTCAGGCTGTCCTCACCAGTCGTGCGGGAGGCACGGCTGGTGTCCACCTCTTGCCACTTCCTTCCCCTAACTCCCTGTAACGTTCCTGCATATGCCCCGGAAACAGGATTGCCCGAAAATCTGCGCGCTTCAAGACGGAGGGGTGTCCCGGAACTCTACTCGCGAAGTTGAGTGTTGTTCAGGACGGGCGCCAGGCGGACGTTTGTCCTGTGGCTTGGCAAATGTGCGGTTGAAATTTGTTGATGAAAAGGTTATTTATTAAAATGTTTTTATGAAAAGATGATATTTGTTGTGTGGAAATTACTTTACTAGTTTTTTGATTACCATATAATTTGCTATGAGTAGCAAATCTTTTAAATTATAAAAGGACATATTCTATATTGAAATAATTGAGTTTATGGTATACTGAATTATAGGTATATATTTTTTCATGCTTTACGAAGGAGGATATATATGGATATAATTATCAGACCTGCGGAAACCAGTGATTTTGACAGTGTAGTACATATCCTGAATCAGGTTCAGGCTTTGCATGTGAACTGGCGGCCTGATATTTACAAAGAAAGTAAGGATTTTTTCTCTTTGGATGCTTTTCAGGATGCTTTGGATAAAGAAGCTTTTTATGTTGCCGAATCAGAGCACAGGATTATTGGAATTCTGGAGCTTACATACCGGCATATTGAATTTCCTTCGATGCTTACCCGTGATGTAATTTATATCGATACAATGGCGGTTGATGAAAATTACAGAGGTATGGGTATCGGACATCATTTTTTTGAAATGCTAAAGGACTTAAAAAAAGAGAAACATTTTGATGGCATTGAATTACAGGTAAACGCTAAAAATGTTGCTGCATATGAAATGTACAAAAAATATGGCTTTACAGAAAAATCAATCAACATGGAATTATTATAAGTAGTGAGGTGCAAAGTTATGAATAATGAAATTGTGAATGCTATGGAGGAACTTGAAAACTGGTTGGCTGATCCGACTGAACTGGGGCGGAAACCGGCGAAGATTGAGTATACAGCTTCTTTTGAGGATGAAGATGGGATCAAATGTATGATCTTTAAATTCAAGAAATCTTTCTTTGGAAAATGGCTTCTTGGCATCGTCAGTGAATCTGGAACCTTCAGTGAGATGAAGGAATACAATTCTGCCACAGAAACAGAAGATGCTAAAGCGTTACTTCATATATTAAAAGAATACTGGAAAAAAATGGCAGAAAAAGAACAGGGATTTATCGAAATCCCGATTGAAAATCTGATCGAATGGGACGAGCCGAATGGGGAAGGTTGTGTCGTTTCCGATAAGATCACAAAAGAAGGCTATAAAGTCGGCTACATGCTCCGCGAAGAGCCAACAGAAGGGAATCCGGACAGTGGCTGGAGATTCATGGCTGGCAATGAAGATGACGAATATATGGACAATCCGGATAATCATCATGTCTTTGCACTCAACACCATCTGCAATTACGACAGCGATATTATCCCTTATCTTCATGCCAAAATCGGATCTGCTTTCATACGTGTAGATGAGTCCCATTTTGAAAAAGATCATGAATTTAAGCCTATGTTCATCCAAAAGCAATAAATAAGTAAAAATAAACTCTGTTTTTCCCACTTCGCCACAACATCCTCGTCTGCCAATGCACAGGCGTGTGGAAGGTTTGACTTTCCGG
Source organism: Coprococcus sp. TM115-187 (assembly GCF_027679115.1). Taxonomy (NCBI): domain Bacteria; kingdom Bacillati; phylum Bacillota; class Clostridia; order Lachnospirales; family Lachnospiraceae; genus Coprococcus; species Coprococcus sp. TM115-187. The sequence goes on from NZ_JAQEKS010000005.1 coordinate 88,916, forward strand.
TTCCGTTTTGTACTACAGCCATCAAGTCAATGAGACGTACCAGAAAGCCAAACCTTCCACACGCCATCCCATTCGCCACCTACAACTTAATCTTAGCCAGCGCATCCGCAAATGGATTATTCACCGGCTCATCCTTCTGCTGTCTTAAATATTTCTGCACATCCTTCTTGCTGACTCCCGCACCTTCTTTCTTCCGTCTCTCCTGGAACGATGTCAGCTTCTCCTTATGTCCGCAGACACACACAAAAATCTGTCCATCCCCTCTTCCTTTCAGCTGCATCTTCTTGTGACACACAGGACATCTCGCATTCGTTGTCCGTGATACTGTTTCGCGGTATCCGCACTCTCTGTCCTGACAAACCAGCATCTCACTGTTCTTTCCTTTCACTGCAAGCATTCTCTTACCACATCGCGGACATTTACTATTTGTCAGATTATCATGCCGGAACGTTCCTGCTCCCGCCTTAATCTCAGAAACCACCTGATCCGTATATTTATCAATATCCTTCATAAAATCCTTCCGCGAAAGCTTTCCCTTCGCAATCTGCGACAAACGCATTTCCCAGTCTGCTGTAAGTTCCGGCTGTTTTAACTCTTCCGGCACAAGTTCCAGAAGCTGCTTCGCTTTCGATGTAAGATAGATATCTTTTCCACGCTTTTCCAGCAAAAAGCTTTTAAAAAGTTTTTCAATAATATCCGCTCTTGTCGCAACCGTTCCCAATCCTCCTGTCTCGCCAAGCGTTTTCGCCATCGCTTTGTCATGGCTTTCCATATAAGCCGTCGGGTTCTCCATTGCTGACAAAAGTGTTGCTTCATTAAAATGTGCCGGTGGCTTCGTTTTACCTTCTGTCAATGACAACACAAGTCCTTTAATCTCCTGTCCTTTTTCCAGTTCCGGCAGTGTCTGTCCCTTCAAACCCTTTCCAGACTCATACGCTTCTTCCTCTTCTTCATCCTCATCTGAATAGACTTCCTCTTCATAAGCAGCCCGCCATCCCTGCGCTTTCACAATCTTTCCAGACGCAAGGAAAGTTTCACCGCCAACCTTCACCATAATCTGTGTCTGCTCATACTCAAATGACGGATAAAGCACAGCAAGAAAACGCCGTACAACCAGATCATAAATCTTCCGCTCTTCATTTGTCATATGACTCAGATCCACAAACTGCTCCGTTGGGATGATCGCATGATGATCCGATACCTTTGCATCATTTACAAAAGCGAGCTTTCCACTCAGATCCTTTTTCTGCGCTGTCATTGCAAGCTTACGGTACGGTCCTGTACCACACGCCTCCAGACGGTCCTTGATCGTCGGAACAATGTCTTTGCTCAGATATCTGGAATCCGTTCTTGGATAGGTCAGCACCTTATGATTCTCATACAGTCTCTGCATGATATTCAGCGTCTCTTTCGCCGAATATCCAAACCGCTGATTGGCTTCTCTCTGCAGCTCTGTCAGATCATATAAAGGCGGTGCATACGTTTTTTTCGGTGTTTTTTTAATCTCTTCCACTACCGCTTTCTGTCCATCCAGCTTTTTCATCAGTCCGGTCATTTTCTCTTTATCGAATGAGCGATAACTCTTTGACTTCTGATCCTGCCATGTCAGCATAATATTTTGTCCTTTTGCGATCATTCCATAATAACCTTCCGGAACAAAACTACGGATCTTTTCTTCTCTCTTTGCAATCATTGCAAGCGTTGGTGTCTGCACACGTCCACAGGAAAGCTGCGCATTATATTTACAGGTCAGTGCCCTTGTTGCATTGATTCCAACCAGCCAGTCTGCCTCGGCACGACACATTGCAGCATCGTAAAGCGAATCATACTCATGCCCGTTCTTCAACTTTGCAAAACCTTCTCTGATTGCCTTATCCGTTACAGATGAGATCCACAACCTCTTGATCGGCTTTTTGCTTCCTGCTTTTTCCAGAATCAGCCTTGCTACTAACTCTCCTTCTCGTCCTGCATCCGTAGCAATGATAATCTCATTCACATCCTTGCGGTGAATCTGTGTTTTCACCGCTGCGAACTGTTTTCCGGTTTGCTTTATTACTTCAAGCTTAAATGGAGCCGGCTTCATCGGAAGCACATCCATTTTCCACTCTTTATATTTTTTATCGTAATCTTCCGGATCTGCCAGCGTAACCAGATGACCAAGTCCCCAGGTTACAATATAACACTCTCCTTCAATTGCTCCATTTATCTTTTTCCCACATTTAAGTACGCGCGCAATATCACGCGCAACAGAAGGTTTTTCTGCAATTACAAGTGCCTTCATTCTGTCTTTTCTACTCCTTTTTATTCTTCTTCTGCCACTTCCATCATTGTCTTTAATTTATCCTGCGCTTCGGTCATACACTGGAGTAACAGTGGGTTAAATGTACCGCATTCACCATTCCTGATCATTTCCAGTGCTTTTTCATGCGAAAATGCCTTCTTGTAAACACGTTCACTCACCAGGGCATCGTACACATCCGCCAGCGATACTACTTGTGCCGAAATCGGAATTTCTTCTCCGACAAGTCCGTCCGGATATCCCTTTCCATCATATCTTTCATGATGCCAGCGGCAAATCTCATATGCAAGCTTGAGCAGCTTTTCATTCCGGTACATATCCAGATTATCCAGCATTTGTGCACCGATCAAGGTATGTGCCTTCATAATCTCAAATTCCTCTTTGGTAAGCTTTCCCGGTTTGTTCAGAATTCTCTCGTCAATTCCAATCTTTCCGATATCATGCAAAGCCGATGCTGTTGCAATCAAAAATCTATCTTCCCATGAGAGCTGATATTTTCCTGTCTTTTTCACCAGTTGTTCCAGTAAAAGCTGTGTGATCAGATTGATATGGATCACATGCCGACCGCTTTCTCCGTTTCTGAACTCAACAATCTGACTCAGGATACCGATCAGCATTCGGTTGTTTCTCTCTTTTTCGTAAATCTGTCTGGTCACCAGACGGATCAGTCTCCTCTGTTTTGCATATAGCTTGATCATGTTCAGGACGCGTTGATATACGATTTTCGCATCAAACGGGCGGCTGATGTAATCTGAAACGCCCATCTCATATGCCCGTCTGATATAGCTATCTGAATCTTCACTGGAAATCATGATTACCGGAATATCTTCAATCCAATGATTCTGGTTCATCGCAGCAAGGACTTCAAATCCATCTATTTCCGGCATCACAATATCGAGCAGCACCAGTGAAATCCCTGTTCCATACCGTTCCAGTTGTTCCAGACATTCTTCTCCATTAGCCACCTCCAGGATCCGGTAGTCCTCTTTCAGGATCTCTTTCAGAATCTCGCGGTTTATTTCCGAATCATCCACGATAAGGATCTGTTGTTTCAGTTTTTCTGATGCAGAATTTTCTTCCTTTTTCTTTCCATTTTCATCCCATTCTGTGACAACCATATTTTTATAATTTTTAGCTATATACATCTGTCTGTCAGCACTGGCAACAGCATCTTCAATATTGCCTTCGCGGAATATAGCTCCGCCGATGCTGACCGAAAGCTGCATTTTCTCATAATTCGGCACAACCGCATCGTGGATTTTTTCCTGGATCAGTTTCAGCTTATCCTCAAAAATATGCTTCTTAATCGAAGGTAGGATCAGTAAAAATTCATCTCCACCATACCGGATCAGAATATCTGTCTTCCGGATATATTTTTTGATAATGTTCGCAGTCGTTATAAGTGCCGCATCTCCTGCACTGTGTCCATAAGTATCGTTATGGAGCTTAAAATCATCCAGATCGATCACTGCAATTCCGGCTTCATCCTCCATCTTTTTGATCTCTTCTTCAAAAAAACGCCGATTATATATCCCGGTCAGTACATCCGTATATAACTTTTCATTATATCCTGAAAGTTTACTGATCAGCTTCTCATACCCTTCCTGATCAATCTGAATACTCTCATCAAGATTCTGAATCATTTCCATAACATAAGGTCTGCCATCAATCTCAACATAACGCGAGATGACCTGAAATACCTGCGAATCCAGAAATTCAAATTTTATCTTCTGCGTCTGTTCTTTCAGTGCCAGAAGAGAGCTGCAGTTCTTGCATTCCTTGTCTTTTTTCCAGAAAGTGTAACACTGACACGTTTCAGATAAATCTCCTGCATTTATCCGTTTTTCCCGATCCATCAGCATTTTCCCGTCTACCAGTCTGACAACCTGAAACACTTCCCTCAAAGATTCCATCTTTCTTTCCGCTTCCTGCATTGTCATTTGGTCCTGTTTGTTCATCCCTTTATCCTCTCAATTTTATCCTGCCATTCATACTCTTTTTTACGCTATATAATGATGTTGGGGTCAAAAAGTATTTTGACCCCTTTGATACCAGATTGCTACGTGCTTTGGCACTCTCGCAATCCTCAAAAACATTCGTAATCCGCTCATTTTTCTTTGAAAAATGGCTACTTACTCATGTTTTTGGCGGATCAAGAGGTCAAAAATCCTCTTGCAAGCAAGCTTGCATCGGCTTTCTGACCTTTTGACCCTGGTATCATCATATAATAAAATTATTATAGGCAAATTCCTCCTTATTGTCCAGTTTTCCTTCATTAAAAAAACCGAAAATCCAACAAAGGATTCTCGGTTTTTAATGCTTTATGACTGAGTTGCTCCAATTCGGGCAACTGCTCTTTTCAGTGCTGCCTCTGCACGACGCATGTCTGTGCCTTCCTGCTTCGCAGCAATTCTGTCCTCAGCGCGCTTCTTCGCCGCTTCGGCACGTGCCACATCAATTTCATCCGGCCACTGTGCATCTTCTGCAAGCACCGTTACCTTCTCCTGCAGGATTTCTACAAATCCTCCAAGGATTGCCGCTTTCTTAATCTCCCCGTCATTGTGGATTCGCATCACACATGGTTCAAGAATCGTCGTCAGCGGAATATGCTTTGCATAGATGCCAAGCTCTCCCTCAGTACTTACAAATTCAAGGAATTCGCAGTCACCCTCCAGAAACTTCTTTTCCGGCGAAATAATGTTAAGTTTAAATTTATCTGCCATAGGACGTCCCTCCTATTTCACACGGGCAAGCACGTCATCGATATTACCTGCATTCAGGAAATATCCCTCCGGAATATCATCATGCTTTCCTTCGAGGATCTCTTTAAATCCCTGAATTGTCTCGCCAATTGGAACATAACGTCCTTCCAGACCTGTAAACTGTGTCGCAACGTGGAATGGCTGGGAAAGGAATCTCTGGATCTTTCTTGCTCTGGATACGACCAGCTTATCTTCTTCGGAAAGTTCATCCATACCAAGAATTGCAATGATATCCTGCAGTTCTTTGTATTTCTGAAGAATTTCCTGTACTCCACGGGCTACTTTATAGTGTTCTTCTCCGACAATGTGTGGATCCAGAATACGTGAAGTAGATTCCAGTGGATCTACAGCCGGGTAAATACCAAGCTCTGTGATCGCACGGGAAAGTACGGTCGTTGCATCCAGATGGGCAAATGTTGTTGCCGGAGCCGGGTCAGTAAGGTCATCGGCTGGCACATATACTGCCTGCACGGATGTGATGGATCCGTTCTTCGTGGATGTGATACGCTCCTGCAGCGCACCCATTTCTGTCTGCAGTGTCGGCTGATAACCTACCGCTGAAGGCATACGTCCAAGAAGCGCTGATACTTCGGAACCTGCCTGTGTAAAACGGAAAATGTTATCAATGAAAAGAAGTACATCCTTTCCACCTTTATCACGGAAATATTCTGCAAGAGTCAGTCCTGTAAGTCCGACTCTCATACGTGCTCCAGGTGGTTCATTCATCTGACCGAATACCATCGCTGTCTTTTTGATAACTCCGGATTCTGTCATCTCATAGTAAAGGTCATTTCCTTCACGGGTACGTTCTCCTACACCAGTGAATACAGAATAGCCGCCATGCTCCGTTGCAATATTGGTAATCAGTTCCTGGATAAGAACGGTCTTTCCTACACCAGCTCCACCGAACAGACCGATTTTTCCACCTTTCTGATATGGGCACAGAAGGTCAACAACCTTGATACCTGTCTCCAGCATCTCTGTCTGTGTTGCCTGCTCTTCAAAGCTTGGAGCTTTTCTGTGAATCGGTGCGTATTCAACATCCTTCGGAGCCTCTTTTTCATCAATCGGCTCACCCAGTACGTTGAAGATACGTCCGAGTGTTGCTTCGCCAACCGGAACTGAAATCGGTCCCCCGGTTGCTACGGCGTCCATGCCTCGCACCAGTCCGTCTGTCGGTCCCATGGCGATACATCTTACGATATCATCACCCAGATGCTGTGCAACTTCTACCACAAGTTTTCCTCCATCCTTGCGCGTAATCTCAACCGCATCGTTGATCTCCGGCAAGTATCCTTCCGAAAACTTAAGGTCAAGAACGGCACCGATAACCTGGGTAATTTTCCCTATATTTTTATCTGCCATTTTCTCCTCCTTACATACAGAAACCTGTATTTATCCGATCGCCTCTGCTCCGGCAATGATCTCGGTAAGTTCCTGTGTGATCGCACCCTGACGTGCTCTGTTATATTTCAATTCCAAATCATCTATCATCTCTTCCGCATTGCTGGTTGCCGAATCCATCGCCTGCATACGTGCACCGTTCTCACTGGCAACTGCTTCCACAAATGCGCCATACAGAATGCTGCTGATATATTTCGGAACAAGAAGGCTGATTGCCTCTTCCGCTTCCGGTTCAAAGTTCATCGGTGTAAGCTGCGCCTTTGCATCCTCTTCTCCCGCTTCTTCCTGCACCTCTGCCGGAAGGACTTTGATCATCGTCGGAATGTGACTTACCGTATTTTTGAAAAATGTGTAGATCAGATAGATCTCACCAATCTCACCATTTTCAAAATCTGTCAGAAGTCTTTTGGTAATACTCTTCGCATCATCATAGGACGGTTCTTCGATCATCTCTGAATAATCAGCGACAATATCATATCCTTTGTGTTTCAGAAGTTCCAGTCCTTTTCCTCCAATTGCATAGATCCGGATATTCTCCTTCGTAAAGGCTTCGTTTTCAGTCACCATCTTCACTACATTGGAGTTATATCCACCTGCCAGTCCACGATTGGATGTTACAACAATGACTGCTTTCTTCTTCGAATCATCTGCTTTCAGATATGGATGATTGATATTCCCTGCCTTTGCAAGCAGAGAGGTCATTGTTGCATACATACAGTCAAAATACGGCTTTGATTCTTCTGCCCGGGTTCTTGCTTTCTGCAGCTTTACGGTAGAGACAAGTTTCATGGCTTTTGTAATCTGCTGCGTGCTCTGTACACTGGTACGGCGACGCTTGATATCTCTCATAGATGCCACTTTGTATCACCTACCTTGCCTGAAATTGTTCTTTATATTCTCCGATTGCTTTTCTGAGAGCTTCTTCTACTTCTTCCTTCAGCACTTTGTCATTCTTGATAGATTCTGGAATTTCCGGATATTTTGTCTTAATATAATCAAAAAGTCCGCTTTCAAAAGCCAGAATATCTTCTACCGCAATATCAAGAAGAAGCTTCTTAACTGCTGCATAAATGATAATAATCTGGTATTCTACCGGCATCGGCTGGTACTGCGGCTGTTTCAGGATCTCTTTGATCCGGACTCCCTGTGCCAGACGTTCGGAAGTCTCTGCATCCAGTTCCGATCCGAACTGTGCAAAGGATGCCAGCTCACGGTACTGTGCAAGATCAATACGGATTGTACCAGCGATCTTCTTCATCGCCTTGATCTGTGCCGATCCACCTACACGGGATACAGAAAGTCCGGCATTAACGGCCGGTCTGAAACCAGAGTTGAACATCTCTGTTTCCAGATAAATCTGTCCGTCTGTGATGGAAATAACGTTGGTAGGAATGTATGCTGATACGTCACCTGCCTGTGTCTCGATAATCGGAAGTGCAGTAAGTGAACCTCCGCCAAGTTCATCTGAAAGACGGGCTGCTCTTTCAAGAAGTCTTGAATGCAGATAGAATACATCTCCCGGATAAGCCTCACGTCCAGGTGGACGTTTCAGAAGTAAGGAAAGGGTACGGTATGCAGTTGCATGTTTGGACAGGTCATCATAAACGATCAGTACATCATCTCCGTTCTCCATCCATTCTTCTCCCATCGCACATCCTGAATACGGTGCGATGTACTGCAGTGGCGCAAGCTCACTGGCTGTTGACACAACTACAGTTGTATAATCCATTGCCCCAAAGGTCTCCAGAGTCTTAACAAGGGAAGCTACGGTCGAAGCTTTCTGACCGATTGCTACATAAATACACTTTACACCCTGCCCTTTCTGGTTGATGATCGTATCGATCGCGATCGCTGTCTTACCGGTCTGTCTGTCACCGATGATCAGCTCTCTCTGTCCACGACCGATCGGAACCATGGAGTCGATCGCTTTAATACCTGTCTGAAGCGGTGTATCTACTGACTTACGGGAAATAACCCCCGGTGCCACACGCTCGATCTGACGATGCCTGATTGCCTGGATTGGTCCTTTTCCATCGATTGGCTGTCCAAGTGCATTAACTACACGGCCAAGCATACAGTCGCCTACCGGAACCTCTACAACTCGTCCGGTTGTCTTTACAGTATCACCTTCATTGATATTCTTATGATCTCCAAGAAGAACAGCACCTACGTTGTCCTCTTCCAGGTTCAGGACCATTCCGTATACTTCTGAAGGGAACTCCAAAAGTTCACCCTGCATTGCATTTTCAAGGCCGTGGACACGCGCAATACCATCTGCCACCTGAATAACCGTTCCGACATCCGATACGTTCAGCTCAGAGGAATATCTTTCAATCTGTTCTTTGATCACAGAACTTATTTCTTCTGGTCTTAAATTCATGGAGCGAATCCACCTTCTTTCTACTAATTCTAACTGCTATACCTGAATTTTCTTCAGGCTCTTTGACAGTTCATACAGCTTTGTCTTAATACTTGTATCCACAACTCTGTCACCGATACGGATCACCATTCCGCCGATCAGAGAAGCATCTACCTGATAATTCATCTCAAAGGATTCATATTTTGTCGTCTGAAGAAGCCGCTGCATGACTGCTTCTTTCTGTGCCTCGCTCAGTTCTACTGCTGTAGCGATATATGCAATCCCGATTTTCTTTTCTTCTTTTACAAGTCCGATAAAATATTCAAATACAGAATCTATCTTGCTGTAGCGCCCTTTTTCGATCATCAGCTTCATCAGCTCTACAATCTCATTTGAAACACGTCCGCGGAAAATCGTCTCGATCATCTGCTCTTTGTCTTCACGCATAACTCTCGGATTTCCGAGAATCTTCTGAAGCTCTGCATTTTCTTCGAGGATCACTCCGATACTCTGTACTTCCTCGAATATCTCATCCATTTTTCCGCAGTCACGGGCAGCTTCAAACAGGGCGTCACCATATACCTTTGATACTAGCTTAGCCATGTCTGTTCTCCCATTTCTTTTAATGTCTCTTCGATCAGTTCATCCTGTACACTGGTATCGATCGAAGCTGCTACTACTTTACCTGCCATTGCTGATGCAATGGCGATCATCTCCTGCTTCATATCATCAAGCGCACGCTTCCGTTCCAGTTCGATCTCATTATTGGCACGTGTGATGATCCCTGCTGCTTCTTCTTTTGCTTCTGCAACAATTTCATTTTCGGTCTTCATCGCTTTTTTCCGTGCTTCACTGAGAATAGCCTGCGCCTCTTTATCGATTTCTTTTAATTTCTGTTCGTATTCTTCTTTGTAAACGGCTGCCTCTTTCCGGTCATTCTTTGCTGACTCCTGTTCATCAGCAACTCTCTGCTTTCTGTCCTCCAGAAGTTTTCTTACCGGTTTGAAAAGCAGATATGACAGAAACGTGAACATGACAAGCATACTGAGTGCCATGACACAGGCATCAAAAAGAAGCTGCGCATCCAGATTAAACAAACGTTCCAAGGCGTTGCCTCCTTTCTCTTATTTTACAGGCAAAACCTTTTTTACAGCTTTCCAAGAAGCGGGTTTGCGAACAAGAGAATAAGTGCAATAACCAAACTGTACAGACCTGTTGTCTCTGCTACTGCCTGTCCTAAAAGCATTGTAGACGTGATGTCTGATCTTGCTCCCGGGTTACGTCCTACTGCAGATGCACCATGACCTGCCGCAATACCCTGTCCTACACCAGGACCAATACCTGCGATCATCGCAAGTCCTGCGCCGATTGCTGAACACGCTAAAACTAAAGCTTCATTTGAAATATTACCCATAATAATTTTCCTCCTTAATCACTGCAAACCTGATACTGTCTGAACTTAGATCCCAGTTTGCTTTTTACTCCGCTGACGGCATCTTGTCATTGATATATACCATCGTCAGCATGCAAAATACATATGCCTGAATTGCTCCCGAGAACACATCGAAATAGATGTGTAGAAATCCCGGCCATGCCCATGCGATCTTATACAGAAGACCATAGATAAGTCCCATGATTACAGTACCGGACAGCACATTTCCAAACAGACGAAGTGAGATGGAAAATGGTGCTGCGATCTCCCCGATCAGATTGATTGGGAACAAGAACGGCAATGGTTTGAACAGGCCTGTAAATGCCTCAATTTTGTTGTATTTGATGTTATTGAACTGAATCAGCACAAATGTGATAAGTCCAAGTGGAAGTGTTACACCATAATCTGCAGTTGGTGGCCGAAGCCCCAAAAGTCCCGAAAGGTTTGCCACAATCAAAAACAAAAACAAAGACCCGATATAATTCCGGAACGCCAGTCCGTTTTTCCCCATGCTTCCTTTTACCATATTGTCAAGCATCTCAACGATAAGCTCGGCAATATTCTGCAGGGTTCCGGGTTTGCCTTCGGCATCGCTCAGCTTAGCTCGGACAACCAACGCAAAAATCAGCAGTAATAACGCTACGATCAATATGCTGACATGTGTAGTGGTGAGCCATAACTCCTGCCCAAATAACTGGAATTTAACGAGACCGTGAATTTGAAAATCCGGCTCCTTAGCTGCCAGCATTCCTAAGCTGTTCCCCACGCGCTCTACCTCCTTTACTTAGATTTTTTGAATTTAGCGAAAAGCTTATGCATAATTGGCTGCAAATATGCCGCAAGCTTTAAACTCATAATTCCTGCAAACAGTGTAAGTACATTCACAATCCGAAGCCAGCTGACGGCTATAAATACTACAACTACAACCAGATATCTTATCGCGTAAGATTTCTGCATGTATCTCTGTGCTTCCTGTTCTCCATAAAGTACCGCCTCATCCAACGAGTTTTTCATATGGATTACCATGAAAACACCTGCAGCCACCCCGATCCAAAGCCCTGCTGTCATTCTCAGATGATCCCCTGGGATAATCAGACATACAATCTGTGCGATTATTCCATACAGAAGCATAGTGATGATCATATCCTTCAGTACGGTATTGTCTGTATTACTCATGTCGTTTCATTCCTCCCTGCTCAATTTTTGTTTTTGTCTTCCGGATCTTCATTCGCATGTCTCGCAAGTACCCATGCATTGCGCAGGCCTGCCAATACACCCACTATCACCAAAGGGATAAAAACTGGAAAAGAAACCTTCTTTTCCAGCCATGTACCAAAAAAAGTGCATAGCAAAATGGGAACCAGTATACTGATGCCTAACTGACTGATGAGTGCAAAGGTTTTATATACGCTTTGTTTATATTTCATGATACTTATCTCCATTCTCTATATCACTTTCCATTTATTATATCCTTTTTTATGAAATATGTCCACTGGTTTACACACGATTGTATTTTTTCTTATACAATTTCCAAATATTGTCATCACTTTTACCGATAAATGCCATTAAATGCGTTGATTATTTAAAATATTTTATATGGTCATTTTTTTCACAATAGTAAAAGTGCTGCAAAGCGTTTTTAGCCTTGCAGCACTTTTTTATTCATCCCATTCCAGTCTGTGAAGATGTCCTTCTGTATTCATTCCGGCAAACCCATTCTGCCGGAGCGCTTCATATAACACGATCGCAACCGAATTTCCAAGATTCAGTGAACGGATATCTCCGATCATCGGAATCCGAATGCTGTCTTCCTTGTGGTGACAGAGGATTTCTTCCGGAATCCCTGCGCTTTCTTTTCCGAACATGATATAACAGTCCGGTTCATATTTAACATCCGTATAAAGATTCGGTGATTTTGTAGTTGCCATATAAATCTTCGCTCCCGGATTTTTTTCCATAAAATCCCGGTAATCAATATAAGTCGTCACATCCAGATGTTCCCAGTAATCCATCCCTGCCCGTTTCAGGTTCTTTTCATTTAACCGGAAACCAAGTGGCTCGATCAGATGAAGTCTGGTATTCGTCGCCACACAGGTCCTTCCGATATTTCCGGTATTTGCCGGGATTTCCGGTTCAAAAAGTACAATATTAAGCATTTACATTCTCCTTCATTTCGTAAATTCGTGCCAGTTCGTCCGGTGCCGGTCTGTCGAGAAATCTTTTTTCTCCCCCACCCCAGATGATTCTCTCGTTTCCTTCTGTTGTGTGTCCGATGATCTCTGCCGGAATACCTTCCCTTTTCAGTCTTTCCTTTAGTTCTTCACCCTTCGGTGTCACCATAAGAACCGCTCCTGTACTGGTAAGCTGGTAAGGATTCAGATGAAATACTTCACAGACTTCAATCGTTTCCTGACGTACCGTCATTTTCTTCATCTCTACCGAAAGACCAATTCCTGCACCTTCTGCCATATCCCAAAGTGCTGCAAGAATCCCTCCTTCTCCGATCGGATGCATTGCTGACACCCCGTTCCGGCCGGCAATCTCCATTGCCCTGTCACTGAAAATTTCATCTCTCATATCTTCCAACTTATTTAAGAATCCCGGCGCAAACCGCTCTGCCAGAGCCGCCCCTTCTTCCCGTATGATCCGTAAGGTTCCTTCCATACCAATCCATTTAACCAGGACAATCTCTTCGCCTGCTTTTGCCGATCTGCTTGCAAGCAGCTGTTCTTTTTTTGCCTCACCGTGTGCTGTTACATGAACAATACTCGTCTGGATCCCATTTACACTTTGCGCATCTGCAAAGAAAACCCTGAGACCTTTTTCTTTACATATCTCCGAAATCTCCACCATCATCGCTTTCAATCTGGACTCATAGGCAAACGTCGGGAGCATGATCCGGACACTGATTCCATATGCCCGCGCTCCTCTGGAAGCCAGCTGATCCACTGCCTGCGCTATGGCAAATACTCCAAGATCTTTTTCATTTCCGGCTAATGAAACATCCGTTGCGATTGTGATCCGCTCTTCACTTTCATCTGCTATATAACAGGTTTCCTCCTGTGACGGTCTTAAAAAATCTATACCTTCTATATTATTCTGTATCTGTTTTAAAACCGAACGCCGATAGACGGTCTGTGACACTCTTCCTGCTTTCATACTTTTATCCTCTTTCTGTTCTGCCATTCTTTCCAACAGCCGCCTGCTTTTTATTACTTAAGTGCAGATGCCTTGCTGATCGCCGCATTAATCTTCTCCTGATCCTGGGTTGCAATTGCTTCCTCCACCAGCTTAGTTGCCTCTGCATTATCTGATTTTGTCCCGACTTTCACGGTAACATCAGAAGTCTGATAGGTGCTGTTATTGATTACTTCCCGGCTGACCTCTTCTCCGTTTTCATAGGTAACTTTCCAGAGCCGTGCCGTGCTTCCATCCATTCCGGCTCCCTCTGTTTCCTGTGAGCCGATCGCACTTTCCGTATCTTCTACATACTTTTTCGTATACTCTGTTGTCTCCAGAGTCTCACTTTCAAATTCCACGGAATGTCCTGCAGCTCTGGTATCTTTTCCGTAAATATAAAAACCAAGCTGGTTATTGCCATCAATATATCCTTCGATCAGGATCGGTGTATCGTAATTATTGACAAATTTAAAATCACTGATTCCTTCCGCTATCATTGCATCCCTTGATGGTTCTACATAACTGACACTCATGGAATGCGGTGCACGCCGGGTGATCTCCAGTTCCGCATAAAGAACCGCATTATAAAGCGTCGTAGATACCTGACACAGACCACCTCCGATACTCTCTACAATCTGTCCGTTCTCATAGGCACTTCCTGCCACATAGCCATTCTCTTCTGTGTAAGGAAGTGTGGCCTGTTCCACTGAAAATTCTTCTCCCGGCATAACAACAGTTCCGTTGATCAGCTCCGTTGCACGCCTGATGTTCTGCACGCGGTCCCCCCATCCGGCGTTTGTCGTATAAGAGCCAAGCTCATCCTGCAGGGATTCCAGATCTGCCTTTTTGATCGTCGGCTTTTCCATATCCAGCTTTAACTCGACTTCTGCGTCCTCGTAATTCCATTTTTTGTTCATGAAATTCTTAATCTTCTTCAAGGATTTATCTACATCAACCGTATAACCTTCTGCTTCATCCGTCAGATCGAATCCGCTTCCGTTATAGGATGCCGATGCATTGACCGCTTTCTGTTCCAGCGGAACCGCACGTTCCTGGATCAGCTCTCTGAGTTTTGCTTCATCAACTTTAAAGCTTTCATCTATGACATATTTCTTCTTATCTAAATTATGTATCTTCTGATAGCGGCTCCAGATGCTTCCATTTTTTCCGTATCCGACCGCCTTTTCTGCAAGCTTATCAATATTTTCTACTTCCGCTCCCATTTCCTCGATTGACACATCTGCGCCCTGATCTTTTACCTTCAGTACAAGTCGCTTGTTCCGATAATCTCCAAGTGTATTGTTTACCGCTTTCACTGCTTCTTCCTTGGTCATTCTGGATACATCTGTCTTCCCTATAAAAACATTTTTGCAGACATGCTCCTCATCCACCTTGCTCACATACCGCCATAATGTGAACTGAATCACGGAGAAAATAATCACGATGGCTGCAATAACCGTAATCCCCACATGCAGATTTCTCTGCCGGACACGCTTTTGTGCCTTTTCACTTAACTCTCTCTTTTTCTTTCGTGCCGCCATCAAAAAAATCCTCCTGATTTTATATGATATATGGAATAATTGATGTTGCTACCATTGCAACAATAACAACAAGAATAATCACTGCCGCTATCTTCCGTGTCTGTTTTGGATTAAACACTTTTTTTCACCTCAAATCACACATTTGTTTTCATTCTATACTCTTTCATTTCTTTTTTCAAGATATCCATTACTACTGTCAGCTGTTACTGTTTGCATAATTCCCGGATTTCTTCTGTAACACAAAATACCTTTGCCTGATGATCCAGTGGGTTCCGGTTCTGGTAGTCAAACAGAAGCACACATTCTTCCTCTTTCATATCCCCCAGAACATCATAAGAAAACCTCTCAATGTGCGTCATTTTTCTAAGCTGCCGCTTCTCCATATTTTCATAATTTTCCAGATAACGCCTCTCTTCATCCTCACGGTCATAGAACAGGCGGAACTCTTCTTTGGAAATCCGCTCATCGCCTGCAAATAACGGACGGCTCTTTGCATTCTCCCTCAGATAAAAGTCCAGTGTCAGAAGCTGCTTATACGCCTCACATCTTTCTGCATCATAAAATCTTGCAAAATCATACAGGATCTCATATCTTGCCGTGCGTGCATGACTTAAAGTATCCAGCCCATTTTCTTCATAATACTCTGCCAGCTTTTCAAAAAGCGTAAATGGTCTTTTAAAGTGTCGGATCAGATAAGGAAGCGTGTAACAGAACTGCCTGCTGTTATAGTAGGTCTCCACCATTTCCTCGATCCCTTTCAGGCGCAGGGTATCCTCATATGGAAGCCACTTTGTATACAAAACTTCATACGGTGGCATTCCTTTATAAACCAGTCCGTAATCGTCTTTCTTCTCTTCCATATAAGAACCCTTCAGTACTTTCAGAAAACCAAGCTGCAGCTGCTCCGGTTCCAGTGCATAAACATCATCAAAGGATTTTCCAAAGCTTTCATAATCTTCATACGGCAATCCTGCGATCAGATCCAGGTGCTGATGTACATTACCATAAGAATTGATTCTCCTTACCACTTCTGCAACCTGTTCAAATTTCATTGTCCGGTGAATCTCACGTATCGTATCCAGGTTGGTAGACTGCACACCGATTTCCAGCTGGATCAGCCCTGGCCGCATGGTTTTTATCAATTCCATTTCTTCTTCATTCAAAAGGTCTGCCGCAACCTCAAAATGGAAATTGGTAATGCCGTTATCATGCTCTTTGATATAACGCCAGACTGTCATGGCGTGATCATGTTTGCAGTTAAATGTACGGTCTACAAATTTAACCTGAGGTACTTTATGATCGATAAAAAATTGCAGTTCTTTTTTTACCAGTTCCAGATCACGGAACCGCAGACACTTATCTATAGAAGAAAGACAATAACTGCACGAAAATGGACATCCACGGCTTGTCTCATAATAAATAATCTTATGTTCAAAAAGCCCCATATTCTCATATACAAACGGAACCTTACTCAGATCCATGGTCTTGCGCCATTCATTTTCCACAATCTGTCCGGTCTGTTCACGGTAAACGATTCCTTTCATATTCTGAAGTCCGTCCGCCGTCTTGTTCTGATAAAAGTGTAAAAGATCGCAGAAAGTCTGCTCCCCTTCTCCTTTCATGACGCCATCCACTTCTGGCAGACGCTCCAGCACCTTTACTCCATCATAAGATACCTCCGGTCCGCCTATCCAGATGATGATCTGCGGCATCACTTTCTTGATCTCCCTGCAGATCTCTTCAACATAAGTAAGATTCCAGATATAGCAGGACAGACAGAGCATGTCCGGATTCCTTTTGTAGATATCCCGCAGAATCTCATCGAGCTGCTGATTGATCGTATATTCTCCAATACTGATCTCATCTGATGTATCACCATACTTTTCCGCATATGCTTTCAGACAGTAGACTGCCAGATTGGAATGTATATATTTCGCATTGACTGCACCTAAAAGTACTTTCATATCGTTTCCTTTCCGTTTCCAAAAAGTTTTATCTTTAGTATCATACTCCATTTTCAGATTGGCGTAAACCAAAATGATAAAATAAAATCTCCTCAGATACATTGACATTTTTACAAAAACACGGTAAAATAATGTTCTGTGCAGCCGGGGTGCTAGCGGTACCCTGTACCTACAATCCGCTATAGTGGGGGTGATGCTGTGCCGAGGGCTTTACTTGTCAAAGCTGCCTCTGGTTTGTGGCGTTGAGATTTGGGTCTTACGCGGCGGGACTCTGTGAACCGTGTCAGGTCGGGAACGAAGCAGCACTAAGCAGAACCTCTCGGGTGCCGTAAGGTAGCCTGGGTTGAGTTTACAGCCAGAGTAACGTTTGGTAGGCTTTAGTTCGACGCACAGCGCACAGAAAAAAGAAATTACAAAAGCTACGGATTTTGCTTCCGTAGCTTTTTTCATACAAAAAAGCCTGCCTTTGACAGGTTCTTCGATTAAGGATTTTCTTCCGGCATATTTGCTGATTCCTGTTCTTTCTTTTTCATCTTCTGCTTCTTGCGCAGTTCCTTGAAAAAGCTCTTCATCATCTGTGAGCATTCTTCTTCCAGAACTCCTGTCGTAAGCTCTGCCTGATGATTAAACGCTTCCACCTGTAGAAGATTCAGGATGGAACCGGCGCATCCGGCTTTCGGATTCATACATCCAACAACCACTCGTGGAATCCTTGCCTGTACAATGGCTCCGGAACACATCTGACATGGTTCCAGCGTTACATATAAGGTGCATTCTTCCAGCCGCCAGTCACCCATTACCTTACTTGCCTTTTTGATTGCAGAAATTTCTGCATGTGCAAGGGGATTCTTATCCGTTGTCCGCCTGTTGTATCCTCGTCCGATAATTTTCCCCTGATATACGATCACACAACCAATCGGTACTTCCTCAATCTTCCATGCTTTTTTCGCCTGACGGATCGCTTCCTTCATGTATTTTTCGTCTTCGGTCAATATCTGCCGCATCTTCCTTCTCCTTTACTTCTTTTCGAATCACTGCCCCTACCGGTCTGCACCAGTAACCGAAATGTTCCTCATCTTCAATCTCATATTCTTCCAGATCCAGTTCACCATCAGATGGCTTCATGAACTGACTGAATCCAAATGCTCCTGCCGCCCGCTGCTCACCAGGAAAATAAAGTCCCGGAACCCCAATCCAGCATTTCCCTTCTTTTTCAAATGATACCAGATGATGGTAATTATAATATCCATGGAGAAGAAAATGATTATTCGCAAGCTTCCATTCCTTTCGCGGAAGTCCGGCAATCTCCTGACGGGTGATTTTATAGATGATATCCTTTGTGGTTTTTGGTGGTAAATCTGAATTTGCGTTCTGAGAGTTTCTTTCTTCCGGCACATTTGGGTTGCTTTTCGATTTCCTAACTGCATCTGTGTTTTTAGATTGTTCTGAGGTATCCTGTTCTTCTATATTCTCAGATTTTCTCTGGCTTGTTTTCTCCTCAAGTATTTTCTCATTTCCTGGCTTCTCGTATTTTTCATTGCTTAGCACGTCTCCGCCATTTGCAATTTTTTTATTTTTCCCCGATTTGTTTAGCTTCCATTCTTCTTCCGTAATCATCCTGCTAACATCTACCGGTCTCGCCTCATTCCAGACTGCTCCATAATATCCTGCATCCGCTCCGTTTCCAGCCCGAAGGATCATTCCACCAATCCTGCCAAACTGTCCATCTCCTCCCACATCGTCTGTCGTATAGCTCAGCTTATAACCAAATGCTGCCTGCGCCCCTCTGATCTCTCCCATTAAGATCCCTATGCACTGTCCATCCTCTTCATAAAACAGATAAATTTCCAGTGTACGACCTCCCGCTACGGGAAATCCTCTCCCATAAATCTGGACCACGGTCGCCTCTTCCTGCTCAAGAACCTTTACAAAACCTGTATTTCTTGTCCTTTTTCCATTCTGATATTCATATAAATACCGGATAAAGCTTTTCATAATCTAGCACCTGCACCTTCCTTCTAACTGCCTGTTCTAAACTATTCTGACTTTCCGGTAAAAATTACCATTTTTAAAAAATCAGAGCGGAATCTTCCGCTCTGACAAATAACTCATTGATTAATCCAGATAAATCGGTGGCTCGTAGTCTTTTCCCATCGTAGCTTTCTTTCGCTCTTCCACCCCAAGGAACGCCCACTCTGTCATGTCTGTCCACTTGTGATCTTTTCGGTCATATACCTGTACATAACCGATTCTGTGTGGATGCATACGCACACTGTTTGTCCGATACTCATGTCCGGTATATGGGTTCACATCTCCATTTACCAGATCTTCATCAATATCCTCCCGACGCTTGATCGGCTGGAAATCTTGCGGCCATCCGGAAGATTTCTTTTCCTTTTTCGGAGTGATCAGCTTTGTAAGTTTTGAAAATGGTGATTTTTTCTCCTCATGAACATTTTCAGTTTCCGCATCTTCTACTGCAGGAGTTTCCTCTTCCTGATAGGTTTCCGGCTGATTCTCTTCATAATAAGCCGGCTGTTCCTGGTACGCTTCCTCCTGCGGTTCTGCCTCTTCCTGGTAAGCAGCTTCAGAAGTTTCCTCCGGAATCTCCTCACCCCCGGCTTCTTCAACCGCTTCCGCTTCTATTTCCTGTTCGGGCTCCTGTAATTCTTCTTCAATCCGTTCTGCGTCTTCTGCAGATACTTCCACATCATCTTCTGCCGGTTCTGTGTACGGCTCTGTTTCTTCTTCAGTCAGAATATCCTCTTCCAAAGTATCTGAATCCGCAATGCTTTCCGTCTCCTTGGCAGCATGTTCTTCTGCATCAAGATCCAGTTCCATCTGTACAGCTTCTTCCTCCGGTTCTGCTGTGGTCTCTTCAAGTATATCTACAATCTCTCCAACTGTAATATCACGTTCTACATTCTTTTTTGCTTCTTCTCTTGCTGCCTTTCTTTCTTTTTTCGCGGTAAGCTTCTCAAGTTCTCTTCCCGTCGGCATCTCTTCTTCATCCAAAGCTTCCTTTTCCGAATCCGCATTACCCAGAATGCTGAGCTGGAACGGGCATCCAAGAATATCTGCAATCATACGCATATCCTGCTCCTGAAAATTATCTCTGCCAAGCCGCTGTGTCAGATTTTGACGGGACATCTTTTTCCCGGTTCTTGCTTCGATTTCTTCTGCAAGCTCTTTAATTGTCATATCTTTTCTGCTTAAGACAATTTTTACCTGCTCCCCGAATGTGAGATTAATCATGTATTTTTCCTCCTTTTCTCCCCGTATAAATATATCTTCTTTCTAAATACAGACTTATTGCTTTGTTAACTTAAAACTTTCTTGATAAAGGAATCTTTTTCACTTATCTTTTATTCTAGCAAATGACATTTTATCCGTCAACACCTAATAAATGCGCGAATTTTTTGTATTTTTTCAAAAAATAATTTGACAAATCAAAATCAGTCGCTATAATAAAGCGTATCAAGAACGATGGCGTTCCCTATTATCCGGGGAACGCCTTTTTTGTTCTTTCTTTTAAATCGAGAAGGAGGGAATCAGTTATGAAAAAACTAGAAATCATTATCCAGCCGGAAAAACTGGAGGCTCTGAAAGCAATCCTGGATGCTTCCAATGTCAGCGGTATTATGATCAGTAACATTATGGGATATGGTAATCAGAAAGGACACAAACAATTTTATCGCGGTGCTGAATACAGCGTAAATCTTCTTCCTAAGATCAAAGTAGAAACTGTTGTTGAACCGGAAGTTGCAGAACCTCTAATCCGGAAAATTGTCGAAGAGATCAAAACCGGTGCGTACGGCGATGGTAAAATTTTTGTTTACGAAGTACAGGATGCTGTAAGAATCCGTACCGGCGAACGTGGCTCTGCTGCTCTTTAGCTAAAAATATATGTGAATTAGAATAGTGTTGAATATCGTTATCAAAGAGGATAACTACAAATGAACTGCCTGTAGATCATTCATTGTAGCTATCCTTTTTATTTGAAATGGAGGATGTTAAATATGGGATTATCTGATTTAATTGCGGGCGGAATGGATGCAACCGCCGCCACTGAACTACTGCTTAATGTTGTCTGGACAATTGTCGGTGCAACTCTTGTTTACTTTATGCAGGCTGGATTTGCAATGTGTGAAGCCGGATTTACCAGAGCAAAAAATACTGGAAATATACTGATGAAAAATATGATGGACTTTGTACTTGGAAGTTTGTTCTTTTTCATCTTCGGATTTGCGATCATGCACGGAACCGACTGGAATGGTATCATCGGTATAAAAGGGTTCTTCAATCCTACAACACTTGCCGATGCCGACGGACTTTTCAACGGACTGCCAATCGGAGTCTTCCTTATTTTCCATACAGTATTCTGCGCCACATCCGCTACTATCGTATCCGGTTCTATGGCAGAACGTACAAAATTCCTTGCTTACTTATTATATAGTGCAGCAATCAGTATTTTTATTTACCCGGTAACCGGCCACTGGATCTGGGGCGGTGGATGGCTCGCTCAGATGGGATTCCACGATTTTGCAGGTTCCACAGCAGTCCATATGGTCGGCGGTATCTGTGCACTTGTTGGTGCCAAAATCCTCGGACCTCGTATTGGAAAATATGATAAAGAAGGGAATGCCCGTGCGATTCCCGGACACAACCTTTCCATTGCAGCTCTTGGCGTATTTATTCTCTGGTTCTGCTGGTTCGGTTTCAACTGCGGCTCTACCACAGCAGCTTCCACAAACCTCGGTGATATCGCAATGACAACCAATCTTGCCGCTGCTTCCGCAACACTTGCAACCCTTGTTGTAACCTGGATCCGCTATGGAAAACCAGATGTATCCATGACATTCAACGGTTCCCTCGCCGGACTCGTAGCAATCACCGCCGGATGCGACACCGTCAGCAACTACTCTGCAATCATCATCGGACTGATCGCTGGTATCCTCGTCGTATTCTCCGTAGAATTCTTCGACAAAGTAGCCAAGATTGATGACCCGGTAGGTGCGATCAGTGTCCACGGCGTATGCGGTTTCACAGGCAGTATCCTCGTCGGAGTCTTCTCCCCGGAATACACCCTCAAAACCCAGGTGATCGGTGTCCTTTCAACCGTAGCCTACGTCCTCGTAATGGCAATCATCGTATTCACCATCATCGATAAAACCGTAGGTCTCCGCGTCACCAAAGGAGAAGAACTCGACGGTCTCGATATCCACGAACACGGCTGCTCAGCATATGCAGACTTTAACTTCCGTTTATAGCCGGGCGAAGTAAAATAAAAAGATACAGCCTCTGGGATGCTTGCATTTCAGTGGCTGTATCTTTTTATTTTAATGAGCGGCTACGCGACTGAGGAAAGTCATCAGACTTTCCGAGGTTCGCCCGGCGGACGTCCTGTACTACCTTTATCATTCTACAGCCACTGAAATCCTTCCATTTCAGTGGCTGTATCTTTTTATTTTAATGAGCGGCTACGCGACTGAGGAAAGTTGCCAGACTTTCCGAGGTTCGCCCGGCGGATGGCTTGTACTACTTATATCATTCTACCACTTCTTATTCTTCAGCACGATCGCCGATTTCTTACCCATCATCAGTGAAATATTTCCCTCTTTCACGATATACTCTTCGAATTCTCCAATATACCCATCTTCATAAGAATACATCACTCGCGCCATATTATGTCCTTCGGCAACTTCTGCCTGCCATACCGGAACCCTTACTTCCTTCAGATGATCGGAATTATTGATAATAACCACGATCTGCTCATTCCCCCAGAATCTTCCATAGGCCAGAAGATCCGGTTCTGCTTTCAGCATCTTGATTGACCCCTTTCTGAGAGCCAGCGACTTTCTGTGGATTTGGATCATCTCACGGTAGAAATTGATCAGATCCCGTTTTTCTCTTCCCCACGGATAAGTTCTCCGGTTATCCGGATCCGTGAAACCACAAAGTCCTGCTTCGTCTCCATAATAAAGGGTCGGTGCTCCCGGCCAGGTCATCTGCATGATGATCGCTTCCCGCATAACTGCAAGGCTTACCCCTTCTTCTGCCGCACGCGACCCAAGCTGTCCCACACGGCCAACCTTGTGGTTGGTACGCGTCAGAAAACGGGAATGGTCATGGTTTGACAACTGGTTCATCGCCGTCTGAAGTGACGGTGTCATCATATTTGCCATATGATGTTTCATAGCATTCACAAAATTGTCTGCATTTCCGAGAAGATCGCCGCGATATTCATCACTGTGCTTCTCCATCCCGGTCAGGAACCAGGTGACCGGCTCCATAAATGCATCGTAATTCATAACGCTGTCCCATTCATCGCCCTGTAGCCAGTCACTCGGATCTCCATAGTGCTCGGCAAGGATCAGTGCGTGTGGATTTGCTTCTTTTACTGCCTTACGAAATTTCTTCCAGAATTCATGATTGTACTCATTGCTTCTTCCAAGGTCTGCTGCAACATCCAGTCTCCATCCGTCTACATTATACGGCGGTGAAACCCATTTCTTTGCGATACCAAGAACATACTCTTCCAGCTCTTTTGAATCTTCATAATTCAGCTTTGGCAGCGTATCGTGTCCCCACCAGCCGTCATAGCTTCCATTTCCCGGCCATTCATTCTCCCCGGTACGATGGAATAGAAAATAATTCCGGTACGGACTCTTCGGTGACACAAAAGCACCTACTTCATAACCATCGGCGCTCTCGTAGATCAGCTCTCTGTCCAGCCATTTATTGAAAGAACCACAATGGTTGAAGACGCCGTCAATGATGATTCGCATTCCCCTCTTATGGAGTTCTTCTACCAGCTTGATGAACAGCCGGTTACTTGCTTCCAGATTCTCTTTTCTGGTAGTTCTTGTCCGGTAACGGTCCGCATGGATATTGTTATTTTCTCCCGGATCCAGAAGCCTTCCTTCATCGACTTCAATTTTACCGACATGCGGATCAATATAATCGTAATCCTGTGTGTCATATTTATGATTAGATGGTGATACAAATAGTGGATTACAATAGACAACTTCTACTCCAAGTCCATGCAGGTAATCCAGTTTATCAATGATCCCCTGGATATCTCCTCCGTAAAATTCCCGTACATCCATCGGCTGCGGATCCCGGTACCAGTCATCTACATGATGAACCTGCTCTCCAATATAAAAGTACTCTCCCGTCTGTACATCATTATCCGGGTCGCCGTTACAGAAGCGGTCTGTATAAATCTGATACATGACCGCTCCTTTTGCCCAATCCGGTGCCGTAAAGCCCGGCACGATTTTAAAATCATAATAATCCACAAGTTTGCTCTCTGCTCCCCATTTGTTATAGTAGCAGATCTCATTTCCTGATCTGATCTTAAAATGATACCGGAATGGTTTATCTTCTAATTTGTATTTCACTTCATAAAAGTCAAATGCCTTATTTGAGATTACTTTGTTCATTGGAATGCATAGTTCGCGGTTTTCCAGATAGACTTCGTCTACGTCGTGAGCTGCTGTACGGAACCACAACTGAAGTTCATCTCCTGCCTCCGGTTCCGGCGGACTCACATACGCCTCTGTTCCATCACAAAACAATGCTTCTTTTTTCATAATCTAGCCTCTATTCTTCAAATAATGCTTCAAATTCTTCTCTTGTAATCTTCTCTTTTTCAAGAAGCAGATCTGCACATTTATAAAGAACAGCTTCATGCTCTTTAATAATGGTCTTTGCACGGTCATAACATTCGTCAATGATCCGCTTCACTTCACTGTCGATCGTTGTGGCAACCTGTTCACCATAACCTCTGGAGGTATGACCAAAATCTCTTCCGATAAATACTTCATCATTATCATCTCCATAGCTTACAAGACCAAGTGCTTCCGACATACCGAACTTCGTTACCATGGATTTGGCGTATGCTGTTGCCTGCTTGATATCCTGGGATGCCCCGGTTGTAATATCATCAAAGATCAGCTCTTCTGCCACACGTCCACCTAGTGATACGGTAATATCCTGCAACATCTTTCCTTTGGTATTGAACATCTCATCCTTTTCAGGAAGCGGCATCGTATATCCGGCTGCCCCTACACCGGTAGGAATGATCGACACGCTGTACACCGGTCCTACATCCGGAAGTACATGGAATAAAATGGCATGTCCTGCTTCATGGAATGCAGTGATCTTCTTCTCTTTATCCGAAATCACACGGCTCTTCTTCTCTGCACCGATTCCGACTTTTACAAATGCTCTGCGGATATCCTCCTGCTGCAGATACACTCTTCCATCCTTCGCCGCAAGGATCGCAGCCTCATTCAGAAGATTTTCCAGATCAGCTCCGGTAAATCCTGCCGTTGTTCTTGCAACCTGTTCCAGATCCACATCATCCCCGAGCGGTTTGCCCTTGGCATGAACCTGAAGGATTTCCAGACGTCCCTTTACATCCGGTCTGCCAACCATGACTTTACGGTCAAAACGTCCCGGTCTTAAGATCGCCGGATCAAGAATATCGACACGGTTGGTTGCTGCAAGCACAATGATTCCTTCGTTCGCGCCAAAACCATCCATCTCTACGAGGAGCTGGTTCAGCGTCTGTTCTCTCTCATCATGTCCGCCGCCCATACCGGTTCCACGACGTCTTGCCACGGCATCGATCTCATCGATAAAAATAATACAAGGTGCATTTTTCTTGGCATCCTCGAAAAGATCTCTTACACGAGATGCTCCGACACCGACAAACATCTCCACAAAATCAGAACCTGAAATAGTAAAGAACGGGACACCTGCTTCTCCCGCAATTGCTCTTGCAAGAAGTGTCTTACCTGTTCCCGGAGGTCCTTCAAGAAGAACACCTTTCGGGATTCTGGCTCCTACCTGCGTATATTTTCCAGGACTCTTGAGGAAATCCACGATCTCTGCAAGCTCTTCCTTTTCTTCCTGCAGTCCGGCAACCTGTGCAAACGTCACATGGTTTTCTTCCTGCGTGCTCATCTTTGCCCTGCTCTTTCCGAAATTCATCGCTTTTGCATTCGATCCGCCCTGACGATTCATCATCATCACAACAAATACCATGATGCCTGCCATCAATATGATCGGAACCAGTGTTGTTGACATCCAGCTATCCTGCGGGACGTTGTCCACACTGTAGGAAATGTCATAAGATTCAAGCAGATCCTCTGCACTGTTGACATCGGATACATGAAGCTGTTCGATGTCATCATTCTTCAACCGGATCTTCAATGTCCCGGTCGGTGCGACTTTGTTCTGCTTGATCTCTACACTTTCTACCTTCTCTTTTTTCAGATCTTTCTGAAAATCCTGATACGTGTATGCTGTCTGCTGCACACCCGACTGGCTCATAAACCAGTACACACCTGCCAGCACCAGAACACAGAGCAGAATCGAAAGACCACTGATTCCTCTTGTCTTATTATTATTCAAAACCTGCTCCTTCCACCTGTTACATCTCTACAATTCCGATGTACGGTAAGTTTCTATATTTTTGTGCATAGTCCAGACCGAATCCTACCACAAATTCATCCGGAATATTAAATCCGACATAATCTACATGTACGTCGCGCACACGACGATCCGGTTTGTCAAGAAGTGTGCAAAGCTTCATGCTCTTCGGTCCTCTCTTCCGAAGGATGTCAAGCAGATAATAAAGAGTACGTCCTGAATCTACGATATCCTCAACAACAATTACATCTTTCCCCTCCAGAGACTCATCCAGATCTTTTGCAATCTTAACGATTCCACTGGACTGAGTTCCGTCACCATAGCTGCTGACGCTCATAAAGTCCATTGTTACCGGCACTGTAATCCTTTTTGCCAGCTCACACATAAAGAACACTCCACCCTTTAAAACACAGATCAGATGAACCTGCTTTCCCGCATATTCTTCACTGATCTTTTTTCCAAGTTCTTCAATTCTAGCATTTACTTCTTCTTCCGGAATTAACATTTTCACTTTCTCGGCCATTTAAAGTACCTCCATTTATCGTAATTTCTAATATTTTCGTTGTCTGCTCTGTCACCTGGTATGCCTTGCTCTGCCGGCAGCCCACAATCCATAAAATCTCGCTTCCCTCTGCGATCAGAGGAATTCCGGCACGTTCTGCCGCTGGTATTTTTTTATTGATAAAATAAGATTTCAGCTTCTGCCTTCCTCCGCTTTCATCAATTACAATAAAATCGCCAGCCCTTCTGGTGCGTACAGCGACACTCTGCTTTATTATACCATAATCAAACCATTTCGTGTACGTTTTTTTCGGGATCTGGCATCTGCATTCTTCTTTTCCAAAAATACGGTAGGAAATTTCCCATTTCCCGTAAGTTATCTTTCCCGAAACCTGCTGTAGATCCAGATTTTTCTCTTCTTCTGCCAATTCCGGACTCTTCTTTTTCCTCTTCAGTTCAATCCCTTCATAGGTTCTGCATGCGCAGACTCCATAAGGAAGATCCAGTCTTTTTCCAACCTGTTTTTCAAACAGTCCCTCCAACTTTTCTATATGAATCTGCTCCAGATCTTTTTCATGTCCTGCTACCAGTGCCAATGCTTTCCGGAGAATCATTTTCCGGATTAGCCGTTCCTGTCTGTGATATACCTCTGCATGGATGCCGATCTTTTCTCCATTTTGGGCAGAACAGATCTGATATGCACTTTCCGTCTGCCGTTCCATATAATCCCAGATCTCCCTTAGCTGATCCATAGACCGATTCATATGCTCCACAGTTTTTTCATTGATATTTTCTTTAAAATACGGAATCACATGGTTACGAATGCGATTTCGCATATATGCATCTTCCATATTTGTCGCATCAATGCAGTAAGGCATCTCCCGTCCCTTCAGATAATCCTCAATCTCTTTTCTTCCCACGCAAAGAAGCGGCCGTATATACATCCCGTTTACCGGATATATACCGCCGAGCCCCCGAAGTCCGCTGCCGCGGGCAAGATGCAGGAAAAATGTCTCTGCATTGTCATCCTGATGATGTGCCAGTGCGATCCTGGTTCCTCCCCATTCTTCCGCTGCCTGCTCAAATATTTTCCTTCGTGCAGTCCTTCCCGCCTCTTCTTCTGACATCCTGTATTCCACTGCCATTTTCGGAATATCCACCGATACACTCCTGCATGGGATTTCTTTTTTCTCACACAGTGTCTTTACAAATTCTTCATCAGCTTTTGCCTCTTCCCCACGGATCCCGTGATTCACATGTACCGCAAGCATCTCAAATCCGATCTTTTTTCGCAGCTCTTCCAGTATCAGAAAAAGGCATACAGAATCTGCCCCTCCGGAAAGGCCAACGACAACTTTATCTCCTTTTTCAAGCATCTTCCACTGCCTGATATAGTTCTCTACTTTTTTTAACATGGTAAATTCCTCTCGTCTTTTATCTACTGTAACACATCTTCCAGATTCCCGCCACAAGGACTGTCATATCATCTCCTGCTTTTCCGGCCGCCAGCTCCAGCACCTTATCCAGAATATAATTCGCCAGTTCCTCCGGATTCTCCAGCGGACTTCCCCCAATCATCAGATCCAGTAAATGCTCCTGCTCTCCTGCCGGAAGCGCATCCAGGATCCCGTCCGATACCATGACCACCACATCTCCGGATTCCAACTGTCTGGTTTCCTTTTCACTTTGCTGTCTCTGGATTACCCCCAGCGGAAGACTTTCCGAACGGATATGCTCCACCCCGTCTTTAGTCCGCAGAAATGTCACTGCCGCTCCTGCTTTTACAAACTCACATTTTCCATTATAGAGATCAAAAATGCTCATATCAACCGTAGAAAAGCGGACCTCTTCCCGTCCCATAACAAGAGCCGTATTGATCATGGAAAGTGCAGTTTCCACAGGAAATCCTGCTCCAAGAAGCTCTTCCAGCATTTCTACCAGCATCCCGCTTTCCTGTAGCGCTCTCTCACCAGATCCCATTCCGTCTGACAAAATTGCCGCCTCTTTTCCACCCGGAAGTGTCTTCATAAGAAAACTGTCACCAGATATCTTTTGTCCGTTTTTTCCCATTTTTGCCACACCCTGCAGCACATAATATCCCGGTCCTTCCACACATACAATAGTTTCATACTCCTGTCCCAGAACCTGCCTTTCGTTCTGAGCCGGGCACATCCTTCTCTTAGTACATACTGATAAAAGCTCTGCCGCTTTTCTGGTTGGAATACAGTTTCCCTTCTCACTTTTTACCGTTACATGAATTTCATATCTGCCATGCTCATCCACAAAAAAAACGGAACTCAGCATCCGGATCCCTGCCTTTTTGAAATGCTGCGCAACCTTTTTTGCAAGCGGCGGATCCGTAAAAATACTCGCATCCAGATCTCTCGTCACATGGCAGAGCATGTCCGCAAAAGAATCCAGCTGTGCCGCACATCCCTCACGGCTCTGTACCATCTTATTATTCCACACCAGAATCCTTTTTGCCTCCTGGAAAGTCTCCAGTGATTCTCGTAAAAACCGTGGTGCCTGAATACACTCCCTCTGAAGATGCTGTTTCATCTCTTTATTCAGTTCTGCACCATATCCTTCAATCGTACACAAAAGATCATAAAAAAGCTGCCAGTGTTCTGCCTTCTTTCTCTCCAGACACTCCGATTTCCTGCTGCATCCTCTGCACACCTTTTCCGTAATCCGATCATACATTTCTGTCATTTCTTCGGGTGTAAAACACTGCTTTTTCGGCTCCATTTTCAGAAACCTGTCTGCCAGATGCCGAAGCGACACTGCCATTTTATCTGCCTGCGTTACATATGGACTTGTGATCACTTGCTCCTCTCTGTATTTAACCTCCATTTGCCACCACCCTCTAAATTTCTATGAATGAAAAAAGCTTCGGGATATTTTCTTCCCAAAGCTTTTCTTACGTTACTGCTGTGCACGGAACAGAATCTCATTCTCCTTTACAAGTCCCAGCTTCTCTCTGGCGACTTCCTCGATGTATTCATCTGTTCCTACATATTTTTTCAGTTTATTAATTTCTTCTGAGCGTTCTTTTTCCGCATCGATCTGTGTCTGCAGTTCTTCTTCCTGCACCTTATATGCATCATTGCTCTTTTTGAGCGCCATCCCATGTACAATAACCATGCCGCATAATAATATAATAACTGCGGTAATCGCAACAATACTTCTTTTGTGCTTCTGAAGCCCGCTCCCCGGACGCTTTTTCCGGTTCTTCTTTAAGCTTCCCATCTAATCTATTCACCTTTCGCTATCAGTTGATCTTGTATAGCTTCTTACTACCAAACCCATTTAGTCTTCTACAGTGTACCGTTTTTAATCAGATTTATCAACTCTTTTTACTCTTTTTTCACAAATTCGTGTAGAAATCTTTTTGTAAGCTCTTACAAAGACAGCTGAAAGCAGCGCCATCCCGATTGATCCGAACGCAATCCCCAGTCCGATATACCACCGCAGAACACCATCACTCGTATGATAGATCTGCACAAAAGTATAAACGGAAATTCCCGCCCAGTAACAGGCATCCTCCAGATTGATCAGCCACAATCTGTGAGCAACCAGTCTGCGCAAAACCCTGATCCACAGATAGACTGCCACGATCAGGACACCGGTCAGGATTGCATAACAGAAAACCCTGATCTCTGTTCCGATACCAGACATTTTTTCTCCTCCTACCGAAACAGTTTTGACAACAGATTTTCTCCGGCTTTTACTCCAGAATGGATATCCGAATAAGAAATATTGTCAATATTGCCTGCCAGGTCGACCTCCCCTTTTTCAAGATTCAGCCGGTTTACATGCATGTCCGTACCTTTTACCATCAGCATTCCCTGCTCTGTCTCAAGCAGGATCTCATTTAAATCAAAAGAAAGAACGTCCAGCACTCCCGTTACTGTACCTGTCTTCCGGTTATTGATAACCAGCCTGTGATTCTGAGGTTTTACCAGCTGTCTCTCTTCCATACAAATCCCAACCTTTCCTATACTGTCTTTCTAGTTATTGTATGAATAACATCTGGTAAATATGCCTCGGATCCGCTGCCGGAATGATCTCAAACCACATCTTTTCTGATGTTCCGGAGTTTTAAAGATAACGGAATAAATCTGCCGCCTCTTCTTTTTTAGTCGTATCGCGCAGATCCAGAACCTCTGCCTTTACAGTCTTGGTTCCAAACTGGATCTCAATGATATCACCTTTTTTTACTTTCGTGGAAGCCTTCGCCACCGCCCCGTTGATCAGGACTCTTCCTGCATCACAGGCTTCATTTGCAACGGTGCGCCGTTTGATCAGGCGGGACACCTTTAAAAATTTATCAAGTCTCATTTTGATTTTTCCTTCCCGTAATACGAATAAAGCGCAGCCCTTTTCAGACTGCGCCATTTTTCAAAAATGTTTTACAAATTATGCATTAACAGCATCTTTTAAAGCTTTTCCTGCTTTGAATTTCGGAGCCTTGCAAGCTTCGATCTTCATAGTTTTTCCAGTCTGTGGATTTCTTCCTTCTCTTGCAGCTCTTTCGCTTACTTCGAAAGTTCCGAATCCTACTAACTGAACTTTTTCACCTTTTTTCATTTCTTCTGTAACAACATCAACAAATGCTTTTAATGCTTTTTCTGCATCTTTCTTTGAAATATCTGCCTGTTCTGCAACTGCAGCTACTAATTCTGTCTTGTTCATGACTTACGTCCTCCTGTAAAATATACTCCCGGAACACCCCGGCATTTTGTCTTTTTGCTAGGTTTATTCTGCGTATCCATGCGGTCTGACACGCCCCTTACCCTACATATGTTATATAAGTTTTTACCTTCTTTGTCAAGTCTAAACCCTTAAAATCTAAGAAAACCGAACGCTATACCTGAAACGCAAACAGATTCCGCAAAAAACGCTTTTTTTCTTCTGTCTGTGCGACAGAAAGTGAAAGTTTTTCGACATTTTTTGCAGGAATCCATGCCTTTCCTGAGTGGTAATACGAATTGGTGATCTTCCAGAATTTTTCCGGATAAGCAAGACGGATTGCAAGGTAATCCCGTTCTTTTTTCCCAAGATTATTCACCGAATCATACGCTCTCATCATCCGATATCCAAGCCGTTCATCATAATGATGCTTTTCCATACATTTGCGCAGGAAATAATACAGATCTTCCATCTGAACATCCCGGTGTGCATGTTCAAATCCAGTCACCGCCATGCCTTCCTGACAGACCAGAAGATTATGATAATTATAGTCTCCGTGGACCATATGATTTTCTGCCTCCGCTTCTTTAAAAACACTGTCCAGATCCATATTTTCCAGTATTTTCAGCACTCTGTCTGCCCAAAAATACATCTGGTCATATCCCTTTAAAAATGCGATCTCAAACGGGCTTTTCACACTTCTTCTGCAGACAAATTCCCGAACCTTTCTGAGTTCTCTGTTATGCCTTGCGTACTCCTTGATCACCGGATTTTCTTCTCTTCCTGCAAATCCGTTTTCTTCCCCAGCCAGACGCATGCATAGATGGATCCGGGCAAGATTTTCCGCACCGGCGATCAGTTCATTTTCACGTCTGACATCACACTCACGTCCCTGAAACCATTTCTTTAAGATATAGCCTGTTCCATCCTCGGCTTTACTGACATAAGCATCCTCTTTATTAAGCAGAGGCGTATCTACCCATTCAAATCCATTCGCATTTAACTGCTCATATATTTTTGCAAGCGCGCAGATCCGGCTCTCCTCCATGCGCGTCTCCTTCAAGAGGAGCAGCCCCTTATCTGTATCGCATAAAATAGCACCCCTTACTTTGTGGGTGCCGAATACTTCCATCTGATATTGTGTCAATACACTGATTCCATAATCTTTCATGGCTTCCCCCTGCCGCTTTGTTTTACCGGTCTTTCTAATGTATGCAGGGGGAGACTTAAGTCATGCATGATTTTTGATTATTCCAATTCTTTTATTCTGGCAAGTAAATATTCCCGTGTATTTTTCTCCGGTTCCCCGATCACTTCCTGTAAAAGTGTCTGGAGTGTCTGACCAATTTTCGGTCCTTTTTCAATACCTGCCGCGATCAGATCCTGACCGTTTACTTTTAGTTCTTTTAAAGAAACACATTGCTTTTTCTCCAGAATCTCCTGGTAGCACTTCTCGATACCAGCCAGATTTTCCAGCTTCTTATCACGCTGATAATCACTCTGTGCCAACGTATCAGCCATCCGTACCTTCATATAATACGGGAACAGTTCCGCACTGATCCGGTTCATTGCGCGGCGTACATGCTTCATCGTTGCAGGCATCCGGTCATCATGATACAGCACCAGCTTTGACACCTTACGCAGCGTATCATTATCGAATTTCAAGCGATGCATGATCGACTTTGTGAGTTCTTCGCTGACGTATGCATGCCCTTTAAAATGTGCCGTCCCATCCGGATCGACCGTCTTTCGTGCCGGTTTCCCCGTATCGTGAAACAGCATTGTAAGACGCAGCACTTTATCTGCCGGAATATTCATCAGCGCATGGATCGTATGCTCACCTACATTATAACAGTGATGCGGAGTTTCCTGTGTTGTTTCCATCATTGCATCGAATTCCGGGAGGATCACCTTTGTGATCCCAAGCTCATATGCATCCAGGATCTTTTCCGGATGATCGGAGACCAGAAGCTTTACAAGCTCTGTCTGAATACGTTCTGCACTGATATAGGAAAGATTTGGTGCAAGTTTTCGGATTGCCTGTCTGGTCTCTTTCTCAATCTCAAATCCAAGCTGCGCCGAAAAACGGATCGCCCTCAAAATCCGCAGGGCATCCTCCGAAAAACGTGCCTCAGCATTTCCCACACAACGGATCACACCTTTTTTCAGATCCTCCATCCCATGAAACAGATCCACCAGTCCGTCCTGTTCATTGTATGCCATCGCATTGATCGTAAAATCCCTGCGCAGCAGATCCTCTGACAGACTTCTGGTAAACTGCACTTTACTCGGATGCCGGTTGTCTTCGTATTTCCCGTCAATCCGGTATGTCGTCACTTCAAATCCTTCTCCATTTAAAAGCACCGTAATCGTTCCATGCTCGATTCCGGTGTCAAAAGTTCTGGCAAATAATGACTTTGTCTCTTCCGGCGCTGCCGATGTTGTGATATCCCAGTCACCCGGCACACGTCCGAGAAAAGAATCCCGGACGCAGCCGCCGACTGCATATGCCTCAAAGCCATGTTTTTGTAATGTAGTTATAATTCGATTCACCTTTTCAGGTAACTGAATTTTCATATACATTCGCTCCTAGTATGCTTTTCCAAAATAAACAACATGTTTTGCCTGTTTGCCACAGAAAATACAGGTATCTCCGTCTTTTACCTGATCCTCTTTGCAGATACAGCGGGTGGTTGCTCCACCTGTTGCTGCCTTGATCTCATCTTCACATTCTGCGCTTCCACACCATTTTGCTTTGATGAATCCACGTTTGGTGTTGAATTTTTCATTCATTTCATCCATGGTTTCAGCAAAATCAATGTGGCTGTCAAGGAATGCTTTTGCACGGTCATACATATCCTTCTGGATTGTTTCAAGGATCTCGCCAAGTTTTGTCTCGATCTCATCTAAAGAAACAACGATCTTTTCTCTTGTATCACGACGCACAACGACAACCTGGTTCTGTTCGATATCCTTTGGTCCGATCTCGATACGTGTCGGGATACCAAGCATTTCCTGCTCACTGAATTTCCATCCAGGGCTCTTCTCAGAATCGTCGATCTTCACGCTGTAGCCAGCTTTTTTCAGTCTCTCTGTCAGTTCATTTGCTTTTTCAAGAACGCCTTCTTTGTGCTGTGCGATCGGAATGACTCTTGTTTGAACCGGTGCGATTCTCGGTGGAAGAACAAGTCCGCTGTCATCACCATGAACCATGATCAGGGCTCCGATGATACGTGTAGACAGTCCCCATGAAGTCTCATATACGCTGTGAAGTTCATTGTTCTTATCCAGATATTTGATGTCAAATGCATCCGGGAACGCATTTCCGAAGAAATGGCTGGTTGCAGACTGAAGTGCTTTTCCGTCATGCATCAGAGCTTCTACGGTGTAAGTGTCCTGTGCACCCGCGAACTTCTCGCTCTCTGTCTTCGGACCTGATACGAACGGGATTGCAAGGGAATCACGGATCAGTTCCTGATATACACGAAGCATGGTCAGTGTTCTCTGTTCTGCTTCTTCATAAGTTGCATGAATGGTGTGTCCTTCCTGCCATAAGAATTCTCTGGAACGAAGGAACGGTCTGGTTGTCTTCTCCCAGCGAAGTACCGAACACCACTGATTCCATACTTTCGGAAGGTCACGGTAAGACTGTACGGTTCTTGCCCACAGGTCGCAGAACAGAGTCTCCGATGTCGGACGGATGCACATTGGCTCCTGAAGAGTCTCAAGACCACCTTTTGTTACCCATGCAACTTCCGGTGCAAATCCTTCGATATGATCGCTTTCCTTCTGAAGAAGGTTCTCCGGGATCAGCATTGGCAGGTATACGTTTTCAACACCTGTCTCTTTAAATCTCTTGTCAAGGTCTGCCTGGATCTTCTCCCAGATTGCATATCCATTTGGAAGATAATTAAGACATCCTTTTACACTTGAATAATCACAAAGCTTTGCTTCTCTTACAACGTCGGTATACCACTGTGCGAAATCTTCATCACGAGAGGTAATCGCCTGTACAAATTTCTTTTCCTTAGCCATTGATAAAGTTCTCCTTCTCTTCATTTTTGATTTTATAAATAAGGTTATCATAAAACCAGAAGATGCTGCTCTCTGCAGCCTCTGCCGGATGCAGGGGATTCAGATCAGACATGCTTTGCCCGTAAAATAAAAAACACCAAATCTTCATGCCCCTGACAAGGGACCGAAAATTCGGCGGTACCACCCTAATTAATCGTATTACGATTCACTTCATTACCCGTTAACGCCAGGCATACGCCACACTTTTCATGCGGAACTCCAAGGTCGGTTCTATAATTTCCATGCAGCTTCCTCCCACCAGCCAGAAGCCTCTCTGTGCCACTTTCATCATATACTAGTCCTCTTCATCGTCAAATCTCTTCGATTTACTATAGAGTTTAATTGAGATTTTCGGATTTGTCAACCCAATTGACAAGCCCTTTCCGTTATGTTTTAATCAAAGAAACAAAATTTTCGCATATGGGGAGGAATTATTTTGCAAACACCTGAAATTCTATATGAAGACGACCAGATTCTGGTCTGCCACAAACCTGCCGGTGTTCCCGTGCAGACAAAAAAGATCGGTACACAGGACATGGAGAGCATTCTGAAAAATTATCTGTTCATCCATTCTTCACATCATGCCGGACATAAGCCACCTTATCTTGCCGTGATCCACAGACTGGATCAACCGGTTTCCGGCATCCTGGTTTTTGCCCGCACACCTGCGGCTGCGAAAAATCTGAACCAGCAGTTACAGAACGATCAATTTGAAAAATACTACCAGGCTGTAGTATGTGGAGCCCTTCCGGACTCCGGCACTCTGACCGATTATCTGGTAAAGGACGGCCGCACCAACACCTCCCGCATCTGCAGTAAAAATACACCCGGTGCCAAAAAAGCTGTCCTTTCGTATGAAATACTGGAAACTTCCGAAGTGACTGGCTTATCCGTTGTTCAGATCCATCTCGGAACCGGACGCCATCACCAGATCCGTGTCCAGATGGCAGGTGTAGGCGCACCACTCTGGGGTGACAACAAATATAACCCGGAATTTGTAAATAAAAGAGGATATTTCCCGATTGCACTGCGGGCTTTCCGGCTTTCTTTCTGCCATCCGACCACCGGAAAACGTATGGAATTTGAAGTCCCATGTAACTGGGAACAGTTGGAAACAAAAGCAGATTAGAATGGAGAATACAAAAAATGAACTTATTAGAAGAATTCAAAAAAAATCCCGGATTCGTCTACCGAATCGGGACTGATTACTATTATATAGGAAAATGGATCTGCAAGCCATGCACAGACGAAGCCGTTACAGACTGCCATGCCATGTATGAAATGTGCATCCAGGCAAAAGAACAGGCAAACGCAGCCCTTTATTTTCAGAAGCTGCGTGCCTACAGTGAATTTGCCCTGGACATTCCATACAATCCGGCAAAGATCCTTCAGTACCAGACCGCTCTTGTCGAAGCACTTTCCGATGCTGATATCCAGTCTCTTACCGACCAGCTTCGGCATTTTCACGATCAAGCATCTTAATCACATCCAGAAGTGTAGGATACACATACCGGCATAATCCTCTCACTTCTTCATCCGGCTGTGCAAGATCCGGGATCATCACCGGGATCATACCCGCAGCCGAAGCCGAGCGGATTCCTGCCGGTGCATCTTCAAGCGCAATACTATGTACCGGCTCGATGCCGATCGCCTCGCACGCTTTGAGGTAAATTTCCGGATCCGGCTTTGCATGTTTCACCGAATCGCCAAAAACCCCGCCATCAAAATATTTCCACAAACCGACTTTCTCAAGAGATGCCTTTGCGTGGATCTCTCTGGAGGACGTCGCAAGTCCGACCTTGTATCCGTGTTCCTTCGCATAGATAAGAAGTTCCCTTGCTCCCTCTTTTACGCCGATCCCTTCTTTGTCACAAATACCGTAATACTTCTCCCGTGTCAGCTCATTAAACTTATCCATCGGAAAATCTTCGCCATATACACTTTTAAAATATGCTTCTCTGCGGACTACATTGAATCCCAGCGTATGATAAATATGCTCCCCGATCCGTCCGTATCCGAGCTTCTCTCCTGCATAATTCCAGGATCTCTGCACAACACGTTCCGAATCAAGGAGCAGTCCGTCCATATCAAATACCAGTGCTTCTACCTTCATCAGAATTCAATTCCCTTTCCGAGGGCATCTTTTAAATACGTGGTTACGTCTTCCAGTTTTTCCAGAATTTCTTCACGTTCTTCCCACTCTTCGCCGGTCATATCTTTGCTGACCAGTGCCTGCTTGACATCTTTTAATTTTTTGATCAAATCTTCTGTCATAGTAAATCCCCCTTTTCTTATCAATTACTGTTTTTCTATAAATTTATTTTACCGATATTGTCAGCAAATTTCAACAGTTCATCCGAAAATGTAAACAAATCTTAACATTCACCGCTATAAAAAACTCTTAGCTAACTTCCATTTTTCTACTTCCATTATATAGCAAATGTGCTATAATAATTCAGTATGTAAAAAAGTGTTATAATCATAAGGGGATTAAGAAATTGGATGACAACAAATTAGAAGCAAAACTGCTGAAGATTAAAGCGCTTGCCGAACGGGGAGAAGGTGGCGAGAAAGAGGCCGCCATCAAAATGTATCATAAGCTTCTGAAGAAGTATGATATTGATGAAAAAGCATTACAAAAAGACAAGCTCAGCAAGCACTGGTTTACATATGAGACAGATATCGAGGAAAATCTTCTGGTCCAGATTTTTTACATGGTGACCGGAGATCCCGAATATTTCCGCCGGACAAGCCGTACACGCGGAACCCAGTGCGGATGCATATGTACCGATTTTGAGAAAACTGAAATTCGTTTTTATTTTGAATTTTACAAAGATGCACTCAATCAGGAACTGGAAGCCTTTTTGATGGCTTTCAAATTAAAAAATCATCTGTTTCCGGATGAAAGTGCAAGATGCTTTGTTCCTGAGGAAGAGGAAGAGATATCAGAAATGCTGTTAAAAGCGCAGAAATTTGCAGAAGATATTGATAAGTCCAACCCGGTTCGCCGGATTGCATCTGCCGATCTTTCTGCTGATCCGGATGCACTGGAATCATAGGTATATACGTCGTTCTTTTGCGATATGCATTATAGCAAAAAAGCTGTTCTTAAAACAGGAGGGTATGACTCATATTAAATCATACCCTCCTGTTTTGATTTCTCGCGCTGTATCTGTGATAAAACTTATCTTCTGTACAATCTATAGCCTGCAGATACCGCCTTAACAACTCTTTTCCATCTGTCTGACCACCTAGGCAAGATCCCGAAGCCTTGCAATTTCTTCTTTATGCCCCGCATCATCCAGTGGCGTTTCCAGATAAAACGGCAGATCTTTTAATTTCGGGTGACGCATGACATTTAAAAGCGCCTCTATCCCGATCTCTCCGCCGCCGATCACCGCATGCCGGTCTTTTCTTGAACCAAATGGCATCATACTGTCATTTAAATGAATCGCTCTCAAAAGCTCAAGTCCAAGTACTTTGTCAAACTCTTCCAGCACCCCGTCCAGATTATTTACAATATCATATCCTGCTGCAAACACATGACAGGTATCCAGACAGATTCCGATCCGCTCCGGATGTGATACCCCGTCGCGGATTGCTTTCAGCTCTTCAAATCTCCAGCCAATCTCTGTCCCTTTTCCGCTCATTGTCTCAAGCAGAACCGTAATATTCTCTTTTCCGGTAATCGCCTGGTCAAGCCCCGCAATGATATTTTGAATTCCTGCTTCTGCGCCAATTCCGGTATGGCTTCCCGGATGAAACACCAGATTCTCAATCCCCAGTCTGTCCATCCGCGTCACATCTTCCCGGATCACCGTGCAGGCGAATTCATACACCTCCGGCTTCGCACTCGCCAGATTCATCGTATAAGGTGCATGCGCCAGAATCGCTCCAAAACCGGCCTCTCTCCTGATCCTCTGAAACTCCTCCGCTTCCTTCACCGTCGGATCCTTATAATTCGATCCCCGCGGATTCCTGCTGAAAATCTGCATCGTATCTGCATTCATCTTCACCACATTCTCTGCAGTCTTCACAATCCCTTTCGCAATCGACATATGTGTTCCTATTACCATATTTATTAGATCGCTCTCGTATACTTCTTCAGCCATTCTTTCTCTTCATCATTCAGATAAGGAGACACCTTCTCATATACAGTTGCATGATAAGTATTCAGACGTTCCTTGTCTTCTGCATTCATGATATCCGGATTGATCGCATCCAGGTCAAATGGCACATAAGTAATCGGTTCAAAATACAGGAATTCTCCATACTCATTCTTCTCTCCTTCACAGACAAGCAATTCATTTTCCAGACGCACACCGTGAGATCCTTCGATGTAGATTCCCGGTTCATCCGTAATGACCATACCTGGCTGGAATGCATCAGACTCACCGGCTCTGTAAGTATAACGGAAGCCTGCCGGTCCCTCGTGGATGTTCAGAAGGTATCCAACCCCATGTCCTGTTCCGTGATTAAAGTCCAGTCCTCTGTCCCAAAACGGCTTTCTTGCCAGATAATCAAAGTTCATTCCGCAGCAGCCTTTCTTGAAGATCGGACTTGCAAGATTCAGGTTACTGATCGCAACCAGTGTAAAATGATCTTTCATGATCTGTGAAACTTCTCCAAAAGCATATGTTCTGGTGATATCAGTAGATCCTTCGTAGAATCCTGCTCCTGTATCCGTCATCAGGAAACTTCCCTCATGAAGCTCTACATCGGTCTCCGGTGAAGAAGAATAGTGTACGATCGCACTGTGCTCCCCGAATGCAGAGATCGGTCCGAAGCTTGGACGGATAAATCCACCCATCTCGGCACGAAACTCATCCAATTTGTCAGAAGCGCTCATCTCTGTGATCGTCTCTTTGCCAACATTTTCTTTCAGCCATTTCATAAATCTGACATGAGCCACGCTATCCTTGATCTCAGCGATACGGATATTTTCGACCTCTGTCGGATTCTTTACACATTTGAATAAGATCGCCGGATTTCTCTCTTCCACTTTCTTCACATTCTCCGGAATGTTCTTGTAAAGTGCAAAGTTCAGTCTTCCCGGATCTACCATCAGGACTTCTTCTGCTGCAACCTTTTTGATGTCCTCATAAATATCATTGTATGGGTGCAGAATAACCCCGTCTGCTGCAAGATGTGCTTTGATCTCATCGCTTAATTTTTTCTCATTTACAAAAAGATCCACCTTGTCCATTCTGATCACTGCATAGGTCAGAACCAACGGAAAATATTCTACGTCATTTCCACGAATGTTCAGTGTCCAGCAGATGTCATCCAGTGTGGTAAGAACGTGTGCTGTCGCACCTGCTTCTTTCATTGCTGCACGTGTACGTGCAAGCTTGCTCTCCACAGTCTCTCCTGTGTATTTCTGTTCCAGTTCAAATACCGGCTCTTCTGAAAGAATCGGACGGTCTTCCCATACTTCATCGATCAGATCATATGCATATACGACCTTTCCGTTCTTCTCAGATGCGATCTTCTCGTATTCTTCTCCTTCTGTTACAGAAACAACACGTCCATCAAATCCTACATTTTCGCCTTCTGCCAGAGCTGTTTCCAAATATTCCCCAATCTTCGGAACGCCCGGCTGTCCCATCTTCATCAGTTCTACTGTTGTTCCCTCCAGCTGCTTTGCCGCTTGGATAAAGTATCTTCCGTCTGTCCACAGGCGTGCTTCTGTCTTTGAAACCACTGCTGTTCCTGCAGATCCCGTAAATCCGGTAATATACTCTCTTGCTTTAAAATGCTCCCCCACATATTCGCTCTGATGAAAATCTGCAGTCGGAATAATATAAATATCTATTCCCTTTTCCTGCATTTTTGCACGCAATTTTTCAAGTCTTTCCGGTATTGTAGACATTTTAAAAAACCTCCTTTAATTTTTCCATTCTCTGACCATTATAACCCGTAAACTTTTGAAAAGCAACCTAAGAAAAGGAGCTGACTTCGGCAAAACCAACATGCCTGTTCCAGCTCCTTTTTACTGCCTGCATTTTCTATCACAGACAGCTTTCTTCAAATGCTTTCGCTACTCAAAATAATACCCGTCAAAAGAATATTTATATACTCTGTAGATAAATTTTTCCACGTCCATCGTATAAGATGCCAGCAAGTTATGGGCTGCATCATGCTCTGCAAAAGTCCCTGCAAATTCACTGTCGATCACGTAATTTTCATCCAGATCCTGTGCACTGCTTACATAACCGGAATTGTAAAATCAGGACTGATGCATTGCTGCATGCTCCTTTTCCAGTTCTTTAAAAAGTTCCGGCACAGTCCACTGACTGTTTGTGTCTGTCAGAACCGCTTTATAATCAATACGTTTCATACCCTTCTTTCGCATCATAAATAAAATCTGATCCAGATGGCTGCCTGTCACTCCGGCAAATACCATCATCTCATCTGCCAGCTCTTCACCCTCATAAATCCTGTCTGTCTCTGACGCTTCTTTCATTCCGGCAAGTACACCAACCGTCTGAAAATACTCTTCTCTTTTTATCAGTCGCACCCGAATCCTGAGTGACATACAGATCATCTGCAGCTCCTGCGCACGCTTCTTATCTTTTATATTAAATAATAATACTGTTTCTCTCATAAATTTCCTCGACTACTCCGCTTTTCTCAAACGGTTCTTTTTATGTTTATTCCACTCTCCGATTACCTCACTGACAGTTGATACCGTAACAAACGCACTCGGGTCTGTCTCATGGATAAATGCAAGAAGCTTTGCATATTCACTCTTTTCCAGAATTGTAACCACTTCTGTCTGTTCCTGATTGCCCAGTCCTCCGACTGCCGGATAAAGAGTCGCCCCTCTGTGCAGCTCATGTACAACAAACTGCTGGATCTCCGGATATTTCTTTGACAGGATACACACCCTCTTACGGATACTGAAACCATCGATAAAATTATCCAGAACAATCCCATAAAGATAAGTTCCCAGAAGGCTCACTACCAGTGTCTTTCTGTCGTAGACAAGGATAGACGTCGCAGCGGTCACAAATCCTGCGATCGTAAGACTCTTTCCAATTTCAAAATGCAAATATTTATTTAAAACTTTTGCAACAACATCAAGCCCACCAGAAGATGCATTGACATTAAACAAAATCGCCTGTCCAATGCTGATCACCAGAATATGGCACAGCATATTGATAAACATATCATCTGTGAGCGGCGGAACATCTGGTGTCACTGTTTCAAAAATACGCAGATAAACCGGGAGCATTAAAGATGTAATGACCGTCTTACCTCCGAATTCTTTTCCGACAAACACAATCCCTATGATCAGAAGTGCTACATTTAGAATCATCGTCATCGTCGAAACCTTCAGCGGAATAAAATTTGCCAGAACCATGACAAGTCCCGAAATACTTCCCACAACAAAGGAATTCGGCATCATCAGATAATACACTGATGCCGATACAATAAACATTCCTACCGTGATCGTTGCATACTCTTTCAATATGTTTTTTGCTTTGTTCTTCTCTTTCAATTTTCTTTCCTCTCTTTCATACCGGTGCCTCTTATTTCCCCAAATATGCGGCACACTATATTTCCCAACATAGCACATTCATCATAACATACTTCTCATCAAACTTCTACGCTATGTTTCTCATTAAAAACATGAAATCTTCTTTCCATTTATAGTAGTTTCAATTATAATAAAGGAAGAGTGAATTTTTTAACAATTAGAGAAGAGAGGGTTAATTATGAATGCTGATGGAAACGTAATCAAAATCAAACATGACGTACTGTTCGAAATAGCAAAGCTTGCTTTTGCAGGTGAACTTGAAGAACAGCGTGATCACCTCCCGCTGAAGCTTATTCCGGGACCGACCCCGCAGTTCCGCTGCTGTATCTACAAAGAGCGTGAGATCATCCGCCAGAGAATCCGCCTCGCAGAAGGCAAAGCTCCGGGACCGGAAGATGATGGCAATATCATCCAGGTTATTTCTTCTGCCTGCGAAGACTGTCCGATCTCCAGCTACACAGTAACAGAGAACTGTCAGAACTGTCTTGGAAAGGCATGTATCAATGCCTGTAAGTTTGGGGCAATTGAACCGGGACATTACCGTTCCCACATTGACGCATCCAAATGTAAAGAATGTGGTCAGTGTGCCAAAGCCTGTCCGTACAATGCCATTGCACATTTAAAACGTCCGTGTAAATTCAGTTGTCCGGTCGATGCGATCACCTACGACGAGCATGGCATTTCCATAATCGACAAAAACAAATGTATCCGCTGCGGTAAATGTATCCACAGCTGTCCATTCGGTGCAATTGCTTCCAAAACATTTATTGTTCCGGTAATCAATGCTTTAAGAGAAGGAAAACACATCTACGCAATGGCTGCTCCTGCCACAGAAGGTCAGTTTGGTGCTGACATTACCATGGAAAGCTGGCGCAAAGCAATGAAAGAGCTCGGATTCGTAGATTTCTACGATGTAGGACTTGGTGGAGATATGACTGCTGCTTATGAAGCTGAAGAATGGGCTGAAGCTTACAAAGAAGGGCAGAAAAAAGTAACTTCCTGCTGCCCTGCATTTGTAAATATGGTTCGCCTGCATTACCCACAGCTTGCTGACAATATCTCAACAACTGTTTCTCCGATGTGTGCAGTTTCCCGTATGATCAAAGCACAGGATCCGGAAGCGATCACTGTATTTATCGGACCTTGCCTTGCTAAGAAATCCGAAGTTGTCGATCAGCAGATCGA
Organism: Coprococcus sp. TM115-187; assembly: GCF_027679115.1. NCBI lineage: Bacteria > Bacillati > Bacillota > Clostridia > Lachnospirales > Lachnospiraceae > Coprococcus > Coprococcus sp. TM115-187. The sequence continues at coordinate 133,293 of NZ_JAQEKS010000005.1, forward strand.
AGGAAATGCAGATTATGTTCTTACATACAGCGAGATCCGTGCGATCATGAAAGCAAAAGACGTTGAACTCGAGGCCTGTCCGAACGACAACCAGACCGCTTCTACCTTCGGAAAACGCTTTGCAAATTCCGGCGGTGTAACAGCAGCTGTTCTGGAAAGTCTGAAAGAATCTGACAACTGCATCGATGCGAAAGTCTGTCGTGCAAATGGTTCTCAGGAATGTAAGAAAGCCCTCCTTCTCATGAAGGTTGGACGTCTTCCGGAAGACTTCATCGAAGGCATGGCATGTGACGGCGGATGTGTCGGCGGTCCAAGTTCATTCAATGACCAGATGGCTTCCAAGAAGAACCGTGATGCCTTGATCTCTCAGGCTGACGATCGTGGAATTCTTGATAATCTGAAGAATTACGATATGGATAAGTTCTCTATGCATAGAGACTAAAATTATAAGGGAGTTTTGCTCTATCACTGAAATCAGTTATAAAGTAAAACTCCCTTATTCTAATTATACACACCACGCATCTATTTATTATCCCCTATACCACGGCAGCCTGTCCCGCAGCATCATCTTTTCCATCCGCTCCAGATTCTTATCCGAATGCTCAATCTCCCGCGAATACCGGTACACCAGCTCTACGATCTCTTCTGGTGTAAGCTCTCCTTCATTTTTTATCCACCGTGCTTTCCACAGCTCATAAATATGGAAAGTACTTATTACTGCCATCTGCACCTTCGCATAAATTCTTCCGTCATAGATCGCGCCACAGAAATAAGTGAAAATGAAATACACCAGCAACTGCTCTGCCTGGATCTGGATATTACTCTCTTCCTTCGCCCACTTCTTAAATTCAGACGAGATTTCTTTATACGTATCTGCTCCATGCGAATACAGAAGTTCTTCGCTCTCCATCAGAAGCATATCCCAGTCCTCACGCAGAAGTTCCAATTCATAAAGTTCCCGGAACATCTTATGCGCCATCTCCCATCTTTCCTGCACAGACGGCTTTTCTTCTTTCCAAAGTTTCCGTACAAACTTTCTGGCACTCTTTGTCTGATAACGGTCAATGACTTCCTCGCAGAAAAATAACTGTTCCCGGTTAAATCTGCCCTGCAGATCATGCGCCATTCCAAGAATCAGTCCCACTCTTATTTTTAATGAATGCTCCCGATCCTGCAGAATTCCAAGCATTGCATCTCTCGCATCTACAAGCATAGAATACAGAAACGGATCAAATTCCTCGTATTCCTCTTCTCCTTCTTTTTCATAAGTAAGAAAACGGACCGGCTCTTTCTTCTCCATCAAAATCCTTGCCACCTCTGGACAGGATACCGACAGGGTAATCTCCCGTACATCCTCAAACTCCTCGACATGTCTCGGATACAGGCGGCAGGTTTTACACAGACTTTTCTCTCCGAGATTCGCATACATCTCACACAGATTACAGTCATTTAAAAATGCACATCGCTTTTCTTTATCCTGCCTGAAAATGCCACGGATCCAGTCCACGGATTTCAACATCGTAAACCAGAATTTTCCTTTCACATGCTTATATTTATTCAGTGATTTTTTGTCAATTACAATCTTCCACCCTGCACAACAGGTATCTTCACATTTGTCTGCGATGCAGGTGAATTCTTTATAATAATCCGGAATTGTATATTGCATTTATTTTTCTACCCCTATCTTCTTACAGATATCCGCCAGACAGCATCTGTCGCAGTGCGGCTTCGTCCTTGCCGTACAGACTTCTCTTCCGTGGTACACCAGTCTGTGACAGAAATCGCTTCCTTCCTCTGGCGGAACCAGCTTCCAGAGTTCCATCTCTACTTTCTTCGGATCCTTAATCCCGTCTACCAGTCCAATACGGTTCACCAGACGGATACAATGGGTATCTGTTACGATCGCAGGCTCACCAAATACATCTCCCATGATCAGATTCGCGCTCTTTCTCCCAACACCAGGCAGCTTTAAGATCGCATTAAAATCCTTCGGAATCTTTCCGCCATACGCATCCCGAAGCATCTTCATACAGGCACTGATATCCCGTGCCTTACTTTTTCCAAGCCCGCAAGGACGCACAATCTCTTCGATATCATTTACATCTGCTTCTGCAAGGGCCTCTACTGTCGGATATTTTGCAAATAAACCTTCTACGACTACATTTACCCTTGCATCCGTACACTGTGCGGCAAGCCGTACACTGACCAGAAGTTTCCATGCCTGATCATAATCCAGAGTACAGTCTGCATCCGGATATTCTTTTCGGAGGCGTTCGATTACTTCCAATGTCCTTTGTTTTTTCGTCATTTTCTACTCCTCTTTACTTCATATTCTGTATTGTAAGATAATTAATCTGTTTCATCTGTTTGATATCGTCTTTATTGAAGGTAAGCAGATTCATCAGCTTTTCTTTATTCACGATCTCTTTTTCTGAAATTACTGCTTTAAAGGTAATCGGAAGCATCGTATAATTCGACAGCCCCGATACCAGTGCAAGCTGCTGCCCGGGATTTACCAGATTATTAACACAGGAAATCATGATATGCTCCGACTTTAATGCCTGATTATGCAGCATATAGGTTCCGATAAAGCCTTCTTTCTCATATTCTCCTGTATAAAGTCCACTGCAATCTCCCGGTTCCCGAATCTCACTTACATCATTAAAAAGATGTACTTTATATCGATTCCCATTTCCTTCAACTACCTGCTGTTCGATCACACTTTTGATGATCACCTTCCCGATTGCATCATAGCTATACATATACAATTTTTCGATCTTCTCTGCATAACGGCATTCTTCCTCTTCTTTTGCAGTCTCATCCCCAATAATTGCCAGCGGAGATACTTTCAGGATCCGTGACAGCTCCACAAATGTCGACATATCCAATGAAATATCTCCTTTTTCGTATTTAGAAACTGTCGACACACTCTTATGTAACAGTACCGCCAGTTCTTTTAAGGTCATATTATACGCCATACGGTATTTTCTGATATTCTGACCTACTCTTTCATCTACATTCATACCAATTTTCTTTCCTTTAAATCAATTTTTTTATGACATGTGCATAAATTTTGTCGCATTTTCCCAATTTTGCATTTTGCAGCATGTTTTTTCTATTATTTCAATAATAACACGTTCATTTTTTTCCTGTCAATAAAACACACCTCTTTTGTCATTTTGGTTTAATCCGCATAAAATGAGGTTGTCAAACACAATCAACTCATAAATTTGTGTAACTAAAAATCAAGGAAGAAATGAAAGGGGATTACAAATGGAAGTTAAAGAAAGATTACTAAAATACATTTCCATCAAAACACCTTGTGACGAAAACAGTGATAAGGTTCCAACTACATCATGTCAGTTTAATCTTGCGAAAATCCTTGCCGATGAATTAAAAGATCTCGGACTTACCAAAGTGATTCTGGATGACAAGTGTTTTGTCTATGGAATTCTCCCGGCTACTCCCGGTTATGAGACCAGAAAAAAACTGGGATTTATTGCACACATGGATACCGTTCAGGAATTCTGCGAAGGAGAAATTCATCCTGTCTGTACACCAGATTATAATGGTGAAGATCTCGTCCTTGGAGACAGTGGAAGAATTCTTACCACAAAGGATTTCCCACATTTAAAAGCTTTAAAGGGACGTACCTTAATTACCTCTGACGGAAATACCATCCTCGGAGTAGACGACAAAGCCGGTATTGCAGAAATCATGCAGCTGCTGGAAATCCTGCAGACAGAGCAGATTCCTCATGGTCAGATCAGTGTAGCATTTACACCGGATGAAGAATGCGGAAGCGGTGCTGCTCATTTCGATTTTGAAGCTTTTGATGCTGAAGTTGCCTATACAATGGACGGAGATGGAGAAGGCGAGATCCAATACCAGAATTTCAATGCCTGTGAAGCAAAATTTGAAATCAACGGGAAGAATGTTCATCCCGGATCTGCAAAAAATGTCATGATCAATGCGGTTCTCATCGCAGCAGATATCAACAATATGCTTCCAAGATATGAGATTCCGAGATATACCGAAGAGTACGAAGGATTTTACCATCTTCTGAGTATTCACGGCGACGAAGGATATGCCATCGCTGAATATATTATCCGCGATCATGATACAGACAGCTTTGAGGCTCGAAAAAATACACTCCGCCATATCGAGAAAACCTTAAATGAGCTCTGGGGAGCGGGAACAGTTGCTTTGACTCTGACAGACGAATATAAGAATATGGAATGTATTATTAAAGAGCATATGTATCTGATCGATTACGCAAGACAGGCTTGTGCAAACGCAAATGTCCCGGAAGATATTTCTCCGATCAGAGGCGGCACAGATGGCTGCAAGCTGTCTTTCAAAGGACTTCCTTGTCCAAACCTTGGCACCGGAGGTCATGGCTATCACGGACCATTAGAGCATGTGACCATAGAAGGCATGGAAGCTGCTGTCCGTGTGATCGTAGAACTTGTAAAAATATTTGCAAATGAATAGAAAACAGAGGTACCGATTATGAAAAAGAAAAAAATCTCTTTCCCTTCTGCGCTTACCGTATTATTTATCGTCCTTATTTTTGCCGCTATTTTAACCGCAATCGTACCGTCAGGACTTTATTCCAAATTAACCTACAACGCAGATCATGATGTATTTGAAATCACTACACCGGATGGTGACGTTACAGAAATGGCTCCCACTCAGGAAACGCTGGATGAACTTGGTGTCACCGGTAATCTGAACAAATTTTTGGATGGAAGCATCAGCAAACCAATTGCCGTTCCGGGAACTTATCAAAAAGTAGAACAACAGCCACAGGGAGTATTCAAAATCCTTCTCGCTGCCATCAAAGGTGTATATGATACCATTGATATCATCCTCTTCGTATTCATTCTGGGCGGATGTATCGGTGTCCTGAATTATATGGGCGCATTCAATGCAGCAATTGCCGCTCTTTCCAAAGTCACAAAAGGGAAAGAATATATCCTGATTATTTTGATCACCATTATTATTGCGGCAGGTGGAACAACCTTTGGTCTTGCCGAAGAAACCATTGCTCTGTATCCAATCCTTGTTCCGGTATTCCTTGCGGCCGGATACGATGTTATGGTCTGTATCGCTGCCATTTATATGGGTTCTTCCATCGGAACCATGTTCCCTACCATTAACCCGTTTTCCGTAGGAAATGCATCAAACGCAGCCGGAATCAGCCTTGCTGACGGAATGGGAATCCGTGGTATCGCACTGGTGCTCGGAATCATCATCACCTTGATCTATATTCTTCGTTACGCAAAGAAGGTAAAAGATGATCCGTCTAAATCTATCTGCTATGACCAGTATGAATACCATTTACAGAAATACGGTCATCAGGGAGAGGTTCCGGAATTTACAGGTAAAATGAAACTTTCGCTCCTTGTATTCGGTGTATCCTTTGGTGTACTCGTATGGGGACTTGTCGCACAGGGATGGTGGTTTGATAATATGACCGCTCTCTTCCTTGCCTGCGCGGTCCTGCTCGCCTTTACCTCCGGCATCGGCGAGAAGAACTTTATGGATCAGTTTATCGGTGGTGCTGCCGATCTGATGGGTGTTGCCCTGGTTGTCGGTGTTGCCCGTGGTATCAATGTCATTCTGGAAGATGGTATGATTTCTGATACGATCCTTGAATTCTTCTCAAAAGCGATCAGCGGCATGAATCCGATCCTGTTCATCATCCTTATGATGCTGGTATTTATCGTGCTTGGATTCTTCATTTCCTCTTCCTCCGGTCTTGCGGTTCTGTCCATTCCGATCATGGCACCGCTCGCCGACACCGTTGGGGTATCAAGATCCGTCATCGTTTCAGCATACGCATACGGTCTTGGACTGATTTCCTTCATCACACCGACCGGACTGATCCTTGCATCCCTTGCAATGGTTGATGTTACCTATGACAAATGGCTGAAATTTATCATGCCTCTTATGGGTATGACAACCGTATTCAGTGCGATCATGCTAATCATTCAATTATATGTATAAATACCTTATCCAGACAGGAGGAAGCCAGTTATGGATTTTGAAAAACAAATAAAAGCAGATCGGGAAAGTCTGATCCAGGATATCATAAAACTGGTATCGATCAACAGTGTGGAAGCAGCACCGGAGGCAGGAATGCCTTTCGGTGCAGGTCCTGCAAAGGCTCTCGATTGTTTTCTTGAAATAGCAAATTCAATGGGACTTACAGTTGAAAATTTTGACAACTACGCAGGACATGCCGATTATGGAGAACAGGATGAAATTCTGGGAATCCTTGGGCATGTAGATGTCGTTCCCTGCAGCGGAAACTGGATCTGTGATCCTTTCAAACCGGAAATCATAGACGGAAAGCTTTACGGGCGCGGTGTTCTTGACGACAAAGGTCCTCTTCTCGCCTGCATGCACGCAGTAAAGATTCTGAAAGCAATGGGACTTCCTCTGCAAAAGAGAATTCGTTTCATCGTTGGCGCCAATGAAGAAACCGACTGGAAATGCATGGATTATTATTTCAATCAAAAGAAAATCCCTGCTCCACAGATGTCTTTTACACCGGATGCTGTATTTCCACTTATTTATGCCGAGAAGGGTGTCTTCCAATATCAACTTGTAACAGATATCACGGAAGAGCTTGTTCTATCCGGCGGAAACGCTTTTAATGCAGTTGCAGATCACGCATCTGTTCTGCTTCCCGAAGAAATGGAAGATGTGATCCGTAAGAATCTTCTCTCCTGGGAGACACAGACGAATTGCCATTTCCGACTGGACAGAATGGACTCGTCTCTTCGCCTGACTGCAGAAGGTGTTGCCGCACATGCCGCCCATCCTTCTACCGGAATCAATGCGATCAGCGGACTTATGAAAGCTGTTTCTGAATTACCACTTCAAAATGAGCTTTCCAGAATCGCTGCCTTCTATATGAAGTACATCGGTTTTGATCTGACCGGCAAAGGACTGGGAATTGATCTTTCCGATGAAATTTCCGGTAAATTAAGTTTTAATGTAGGAAAGGTCGAAGTACAGGATTATAAAGTCATCTTTTCTATTGACAATCGTGTTCCTGTCACTTACCACTGCATGCAGGTACAGGAGCTTATCCAGAAGCATTTAAGCGGCTCCGAATTCCGTTTTGAAAATCCAAATGCCACAGAATCGATTCATATCCCAAAAGATTCTTTCCTTGTACAAGCATTGTTGGAATCCTACCGTACCGTTGTTGGCGATTCATCTGCTATGCCTCTGGTTGACGGAGCCTGCTCATATGCGCGCGCACTGGATAACTGTGTTGCTTTCGGAGCACTTTTACCGGATCAGCCGGATCTGATGCACCAGACCAATGAATATCTGGAACTTGACAAGCTTGATATCTGGATGAAGATTTATCTGGACGCCATTTACAGACTCGCAAAATAGAATCGGAATGAATAATGTAATGTATTTGTTAATATCTTACATTATTCATTCCTTTTTTTATTTAAGTTTTATACATTTTGTACATTTCTCAAATGACATTTCGTTAAATCCATGCTATAATTAAAAAAATGATAATTCATCTGTTAACGTACAAAATAAGGGGGGCTTACATGAAAAAAATATCACGTCATGAACTGATGCAATATGGAACGGCTGTCATTTCGTTCCTGATTGTAATGACGTTCACACTTCTGATTTTTTTCTGGTTTGTACAACAGAGCGTTGATAAAAGTGTACAGAACGTTATCCAAAAAAACACACTGCAGCAAAAGGATCACCTGGAACTGGTTCTGGAAAAAGAATATGAATTCCTGGAGAGTCCTGCTGCATACTTCGGAACAACTTCCGATCTGTTCAGTAGCGATAATCTTCAGCTTCTTGCTGAACTGGCTTCTTCCAGCTCCTTTCACCGGCTTATGCTTTTTTCTACAGACGGTATCGGACACTCCAGCGATGGAAAGAATACCGATGCAAGTTCACGGGACTATTTTCAAAAGACATTGGAAGGCAGACGCGTCCTTAGTTCTCCTCTGTCAAGTAGCGTAGACAACGAAACCCTCGTTGTCCTCACAGTTCCTGTTTATGACAAAGATCAGAATATTATCGGTGTTTTTGGAGGTTCCATCGATGTCGCGAAACTGACTACCATGCTCTTTGAGGATCTGTATTCCGGTTCCGGCTACTCATTTATCACAGACTCGGACGGCAACATTATTTCCATTGAATCTACTCACAACGAAATCCGGGAGAACTTTTTTACTTCTTCCTCTGACTGGGTATTTCAGACCTCGGAAGATGGCGCTACCCTTCAGGAAGATTTTAAGCAAGGACACGCAAACTGCCGCAAGATTACAGCAGATTTATCACATGCACGCTATATTTCCTACCAGCCACTAAAGTACAACGACTGGATGCTCTGCTATATCGTTCCTGCTGTCGAAGCCCGTCAGCACTTTGCTTTTATCAACAACTTTGAAATCATTCTGTTCGCCTTTTTTATCTGCATTGTGCTGCTTCTGATCTTCGCACTCTGGAAGATCAACCAGAAGAATCAGACTTCGCTTCTTCGCCAGGCGCATACAGATGCTCTGACCGGACTTCTGAACAAAGTTTATGCAGAACACACGATTTCCGAATGGCTGCGCGAAAAAGATTTTGAAGATTTACAGGCTTTAATGATGATCGACATGGATTATTTCAAGCAGATCAATGATACTTATGGACATGCAACCGGTGACCAGGTACTGAAAATATTTGCCGGATTTCTGAAAGAACAGTTTCGGACAACCGATATCATCGGTCGTGTCGGTGGTGACGAATTTATGATCCTGATGAAAAATGTACGTCTGGATTACAGTATCCATCTGCATTTGCAAAAGCTCTATACAAATCTTCAAAATATAGATATCCCGGAACTAAATGGCCAGAAACTTTCCTGCAGTATCGGCTGTGCTGTTGCTCCAACGGATGCTGAATCTTTCAGCCAGTTATACCGCCTTGCTGATCATGCTCTGTACACAGCTAAGCACAACGGACGTGGACGTTTTGTTATTTACCACGATATCAAGAACCAGCAGGAAACCGTTTTATCCTGATCAACGTCAGGAATTCTGGTACAGGTCAATATTCCTGTCATTTAATCTCAAAATTCCCGCCGGGCAGATCCTGTACCTGTCCGGCGGGAATTTCATTCTTCTTTATATCTCAGATATGCCTCGGCACATCCAGTCATTTTTAATCATCGTAAGTATCCAGGAAATTGTGTCTTACACCTTTTGCCTTGTAACCGACAACCGTATCCAGATTGACATTTTCCACACTCTTGAAAATATTGCCCTCCACAAACGGGTTCGTCTTCTTAAGCTCTGCAATCAGCTTTTTGATTTCCATACGCTTTGACTGATTTTCTTCATTGTTGCAGGTTGTACAGGTATCGGTAAACTTACATGCACACTGGATAAAATGCAGATCATTGTAATCTCTCCATGCCTTGATGTCATCCTCACGGATCAGATACATCGGTCGGATCAGTTCCATCCCTTCAAAATTTGTACTGTGAAGCTTCGGCATCATAGTCTGCACCTGTGCACTGTAGAGCATTCCCATCAGGATCGTCTCAATCACATCATCATAATGATGTCCCAGTGCGATTTTGTTGCAGCCCATCTGTTGTGCAAAATTATAAAGATATCCACGTCTCATCCTTGCACAGATATAACACGGTGATTTTTCAATCTCAAATACCGATTCAAAAATATTGGATTCAAAAATCTGGATCGGAATCTTCATCTTCCTTGCGTTTTCTTCAATAACCTTCCTGTTCTCCGGACTGTATCCCGGATCCATCACCAGGAACTTTACTTCAAAGTTAAACTTGTTGTGACGCTTTAATTCCTGGAAAAGCTTTGCCATCAGCATTGAATCTTTTCCACCGGAAATACATACTGCGATCCGGTCACCTTCTTTGACCAGTTCATATTCTCTGACAGCTTTTGTAAATTTGGACCAGATCTTCTTTTTGAACTTCTTGCGGATACTAAGCTCCACATGTTCACAGACATCATCTGCTTCCTTTTTCTTCATATCTGCCATCAGCCATCCTACATAACCGCCCTTCAGGCTGTATGCTTCATATCCCTGATCCTGCAGTTCTTCTGCGATATCCCTGCTGATCTGTCCTCTGCTGCAGCAGATAATGATCTTCTTTTCCTTATCTTCCGGCAGATTCTCCATCAGTACATCTGCTGAGCTTGCCACTGAATTCGGCAGGATTCCATGGGCGCGCTCAATCTCGCCACGGATATCAAAAAGCTCGTAGGACTCTGCAGGAAGCGTTTCCATTTCCTCGATCGTAATATCTATACTCATTGATTTTCTCCTTGTAAAAAGAATGTATCCTGACACATAATCCTCTTTATTGAACAGAAAGTTCCATCTGGATTGTTGTCAAATAAAAAATACGCGTGTATCGGTACATATCATAGCATAATCTGTTCATCTGGTCAAAGGGAGATCCATCCGAAAATACCGGATTTCCACTTATCGCACAGCATTTTCAACACTCCTGACTGCCGCAATTCCTTTCGGAAATGCAAGACTGACAAACAGTGAATAGTACCAGCCAAATCCGGCATTTTCCATCATAATCCCATATGCCATGCTTACGAAAATGTAGCTGCACATGATCGGAATGGATTTCAGAAAAAGCATTTTTTCTGATTTGTGCCTTTGTCATAGTGTTTTCTCCTTAAAATTTTCTGTGCACATCGAAAAAGACGAAGGTTTCGAAAAACCTCCGTCCAAAATTCCTGTGTGTATAATATTTATTTGCCCTGAACCGCTGCAAATCCACCTTCAAGATCTGCGATGATATCATCGATATGTTCTGTACCGATAGAAAGACGGATTGTGTTCGGTTTGATTCCCTGATCAAGCAGTTCTTCTTCTGTCAACTGAGAATGTGTTGTTGTTGCCGGATGGATAACAAGGCTCTTAACATCCGCAACATTTGCAAGCAGCGAAAAGATCTTCAGGTTGTCGATGAACTTGTGAGCTTCTTCCTGTCCGCCTTTGATCTCGAATGTGAAGATAGATGCTCCACCATTCGGGAAATATTTTTCATAAAGTGCATGATCCGGATGATTCGGCAGTGACGGATGGTTCACATGCTCTACCATTGGATGGTTAGAGAGGTATTCTACTACTTTCTTTGTATTTTCTACATGACGGTCAATTCTAAGTGACAGTGTCTCTGTTCCCTGCAGAAGAAGGAATGCGTTAAATGGAGAAATTGTTGCTCCCATATCACGAAGAAGGATTGCACGGATGTAAGTTACAAATGCTGCCGGACCTGCTGCATCTACGAAAGATACTCCGTGGTAGCTTGGGTTTGCATCTGCGATTGCCGGGTATTTTCCACTTGCTTTCCAGTCAAATTTACCGGAATCTACGATGATTCCACCAAGAGTTGTTCCGTGTCCACCGATGAATTTGGTAGCAGAATGTACAACGATGTCTGCTCCGTGTTCGATCGGACGGATCAAATACGGTGTTCCGAATGTATTGTCGATTACAAGCGGAAGTCCATGCTTGTGTGCAATTTCAGCAATCGCATCGATATCCGGGATATCACTGTTCGGATTACCAAGAGTTTCAAGATAAATGGCTCTTGTGTTATCCTGAATTGCATCTTCTACTTCTTTCAGGTTATGTGCATCTACAAATGTAGTTGTGATTCCGTAATGTGTCAGTGTGTGTTCAAGAAGGTTGAAGCTTCCACCGTAGATTGTCTTCTGCGCTACGATATGTCCGCCATCTGCTGCAAGTGCTTCGATGGTATATGTAATTGCAGCTGCTCCGGATGCTGTTGCAAGAGCTGCCACACCACCTTCAAGTGCTGCGATTCTCTTTTCAAATACGTCCTGTGTAGAGTTTGTCAGACGTCCGTAAATGTTACCTGCATCTGCAAGTCCAAATCTTGCTGCTGCATGTGCAGAGTTCTTAAATACATAAGATGTTGTCTGGTAAATCGGTACTGCTCTGGCATCAGATGCCGGATCTGGTTCTTCCTGTCCTACGTGAAGCTGAAGTGTTTCAAATTTATAATCGCTCATATTTTTCTACCTCTCTTTTCTACTGTCTGATGTATCGTGATCTCTATAGTGATCTTTCAAATTTGATAGTTGCATTATATCTACTTTTACCTACTTTGTCAATAGGTTAATAGGGAATTATTTTAAAAACATTTAATTTCAATATGTTTTATCTGTTTTTCTTCTATCAATATAAAAAAGACGCTTTTGGCGTCTTTTCTGTATAATAACATCCACTACTGCTCATCGGTGATCAGCCCGGCGATCAGTTCTGCTCCTGTCACAAGATCTTTGATTGTCGTATATTCATTTACCGAATGTGCCTGGTACATTCCATTTGACAGCACCAGTCCAGGAATCCCGTTCTTCGCAAAGCTGTTGTTGTCACTTCCGCCAAATGTCTCTACAAGATTTCCTGCAAGTCCCAGCTTTTTGCTTACTCTTTCAAACCGTTTTACCGGCACACTGTCTTTTGCTGTCTCATAAGCGATCAGATGAACTTCGCAGGTAAGTTCTGATTCAGCTCCGTGTTTTTCAGCCACCTTTTTGAAGGTATTTCCCACTTCTTCTACACAACGAGTCGCTTTTTCATGAGAATAGCTCCGGATTTCTCCCTTTACAATACATTTTTCCGGAACAATGTTCGTTCCGCTCCCACCTTCGATCAATCCGATATTGCAGGTTATCTCTTCATCCACATGTCCCTGACTGATCTGCGTGATCGCTTCGGATGCAATAGCGATCGCATGAACGCCGTGCTCCGGGTCAAATCCGGCGTGGGATGCCTTCCCGGTTACTACCACCTGATAAGAAATCAGAGACGGTGCTTTATATGCCGCGCTTCCAACCGGTCCGCTGATATCCAGTACATAGGCTTCTTTTGCACGAACCTTTGAAAAATCAAATACGCTGCTGCCCTTGATATAAAGCTCTTCTGCAATTGCAAAAAGAATCTCGATATCCCGGTGTGGTACTCCCGCTTCTTTTACACTGCGGATTCCTTCCAGAATCTCCACAAGTCCTGCCACATCATCAGCTCCAAGAACTGCTTTTCCTGCGGAACGGATCACACCGTCTTCTCCGATGATCCCTTTCTTACCTTTGGACGGCTCAACCGTATCCATATGGCCGGACAAAAGGACCGGATCTCCCGGAAGATCTCCCGGAAGATATGCATATAAGTTTCCGGCATTTCCTCCGAAATGTTCTCCGGCATTGTCTTCCTCTACTTCAAAACCAAGTTCTTTTAATTTCACGATCAGCCGGTCTGCCATCTGACGCTCCTCAAAGCTTGGTGCATCGATCGCAGTCAGTTCCTGAAATTCATCGACTGCCCGCTGTTCATTTACCTTTATTTTACTCATTTCTGCCACTTCCTTATCTGCACGGTCATATTCCATCTGCCGGCTATCTGTCCGCTAATACACCTTCGGTCACAGATATCTTCCGCTTTATACACAATTCTATTTGATTTATTTTAATACAGCTTCCAGCTCTGCGATCAGATCCTCTGCTCCCTCAATTCCAACAGACAATCTTAGAATCCTGTCTGTAATTCCGTTCCGGTCAAGCTCTTCTTTGGAAAGATCCGCATGCGTCTGGGTGATCGGATAAGTGATCAGAGTCTCAGTTCCTCCTAGGCTTTCCGCAAACTGGATCAGTTTTACATTTTCCAGAATGTGATATGCTCTCTCTTTGGAATCTACTTCAAAGGTCAGGATCGAACCAAATCCTCTTGCCTGCTTTTTCATCAGTTCGTAACCCGGATGTGATTCAAGCCCCGGATAAAGCACCCTTGTCACATACTCCTGCTTCTCCAGAAAATGTGCGATCTTCAGTGCATTTTCCTGTGCCCTCTCCATACGGACTCCAAGCGTCTTGATCCCTCTGAGGATCAGCCAGCTGTCCATCGGCGCAAGGGTTGCTCCTGTCGTCTTGATGATAAAACGAAGCTGTTCCTGAATGTCCTCGCGGTTTGTTATCAGAAAACCTGCAAGTGTGTCATTATGTCCACCCAGATATTTTGTCCCGCTATGCACAACAATGTCAGCACCAAGCTTCAGCGGATTCTGGAAATATGGTGATAAAAAGGTATTGTCCACGATCAGAAGAAGTTCATGTTTTTTTGCTTTCTTTGAAAGTTCTTCCAGATCAGATACACGCATCATCGGATTGGTCGGTGTCTCTGCATAAATTGCTTTTGTGTTATCCTGAATATAATCCTCTACATCCACACTGCTTAAATCCACGCTGGTAAATGTCAGTCCATTTTTCACATTGATGCTGTGGAACAGACGGACGCTTCCTCCATAAAGATCCTCATCAATGATGATGTGATCGCCCGGTTTGAAAATCTCCATCAGAGCTGTGATTGCTGCCATTCCTGTCGAAAATGCCAGTGCATCGATTCCTTCTTCCAGCGATGCTACGATCTTCTCAAGATGTTCTCTCGTCGGATTCTGTAATCTGGAATAGTCATAACCACTTCCTCCGCCTACTCTGTCTCTTGCAAATGTTGCAGACTGATAGATTGGATAACTGATCGCCCCATATATTTCATCCTTATTATCGTCAGCCAGATGCTGACATCGTGTATCAATTCCGTACTTCATTCTTGTCTATCTCTCCTGTTTCTATAATCAATGTCGCTATTTACTGTACAATATCTTTCTGCCAAAATCCAGTTTTCTTTTCATAAATTTACGCAAGTTCTTTCTCCGTCATCACACATTCAAACTCTCCGGAGCCGCTTACCTGTGAAAAATCTGCGGTATAGCCGAGCTTTTCATAGAATCCAAGTGCCGCTTTTCTGGAATTGATATAGATTTTTGTCACACCTTTTTCGCGCATCCAGTTTTCCGCCTCAATGATCCCTGCCTGTCCGTAATGTTTTCCCCTATAGGATTCCAGTGTTGCCACACGCTCAATTTTTCCGGTATGTTCATCCAGATAATGCAGCCTGCAGGTGGATACCGGATAAATTCCGTCCATCACCAGAATATATTCATCTTCCGGTGTATCATCCGCGAATTCTCCCTCCAGCGGAATCTGAAACCCCAGGCACATTGCCTGTGTCCGCACATAGTGTACGCCGGCTCTCTGCCATTCTTCTGTCACTCTGACTGCTTTCATCATTCATTCCCCGCTTTCTTTATTTTCCGGATAATTTTTCTCTTCCGTGTGGTGTCATCCATAAGGTTTCATCCGGTCCATTTGGCTCGATCACAAATTCATTGGACGGGCAGCAATCGATATGATAATGCTTCTTGATCGCCGCAAAATTCGTTGTGTCGCCAAATCCCGGTGTCTGATACAAATCTCTTGCATATGCCCACAGATTCGGATAATCGCGGAGAAGCTTTTTATTCAGACGAAATACCGGATAATATGCACAGTCAAATCGTACCAGTGTCACATAAAGACGCACATCAGATTCACTGTCTACTTCTTTATTTACCCATTCTGTCGATGTATTTTCTCTCATAATCTTTTCCCTTTCCTACACTGTCTGATTCTGTTTTTCCTGCTCTTGTCTGATGCTTCTTGGCGATACATATGGCTGTCTCTCATAATCGTTGTCACCAAAACGATAGCCTTCTTCCAGAAGTGCCACATTGTAGATTGCAGCCTGACACACGCCATCGGAAATTGCCCTCGCACAGCCAACTACCTGGTCTCCATCGTAAATAAATGCCGTCGCATAGCTGTTCTTAAATATTTTTTCTTCTGTAGCGGCATCAAAATGACTCAGTCCAAAATGGTCTAAAATATCTGCCACTGCCTGATAATCTACATTTTCCTTGTCTGTCACCAGTCTGATACTCATTGCTTTCGCTCCCTTCTTTTATCCTGTTGGAAAAAATCGACTGATCCCTCAGCCGATTTTGTTTTTTCTCTTAAATTGAATAATCCGGTTCTTCCATCCGGTTGATCTTTGTAAAGAACTCTTTGACACGTTCGTTCTTTGGATTTCCAAACACTTCTCTCGGCGTTCCGTCTTCCAGGATCTTTCCTCCGTCCAGGAAGATCACTCTGGTTGCAACGTTTCGTACAAAGCTCATCTCATGGGACACCAGAAGCATTGTATATCCTTCATTTGCCGCTTTTTTGATCGTATCCAGAACTTCTCCGACAAGCTCCGGATCCAGTGCAGATGTCGGCTCATCCAGAAGTAAAAGCTTTGGCTCCATCGCAAGTGCTCTTGCGATTGCAACCCTCTGCTGCTGACCACCTGACATATGTCTCGGATAATGGTTTGCGTGATCCAGAAGACCTACATTTTTAAGCTGCTCTCTCGCAATCCTTTCTGCTTCCTCTTTTTTCATCTTCTTTACCACGATCAGCCCCTCCATTACATTCTGAAGTGCTGTCTTCTTTGAAAAAAGATTGAAATTCTGAAAAACCATGCCGGTCTTTTTCCGAAGCTCTGTCAGATCTTTGCCATGAATATGTGCAAGATCCTGTGTCTCACCGTCAATCGTTATGGTTCCGGTTTCCGGTTTTTCCAGTCTGTCCACACATCTTAAAAATGTGGATTTTCCTGTTCCAGAAGGTCCGATGATCGCTACGACATCTCCCTGATTGATGGTAAGGTCGATCCCATCAAGAACCTTATTATTTTTAAATGTTTTTGATATATTTTTGATTTCGATCATACCTTATTCCACCTCTGTATCTCTGATATCTAAAAGTGCCGGTGCATCTTCCGGTACCCGGAGCTTCTTCTCAAGATAGCTGATCACTCTCTCAAGTACGAAAGTAATTACCCAGTAAATAATTGCCAGTGAGATATACACTTCAAAGTAACGGTAATTTCTTCCCGCAAGAATCTTTCCTTCTGCGGTCATCTCCACTACGGAACAGACAAATGCAAGAGAAGTTCCTTTGATCAGTCCGATAAATGCATTTCCAAGGGATGGGAGTGCTACCACGATTGCCTCCGGAAGGATGATCCTTATCAATGCCTGGAAATAATTCATTCCTAAAGCGCTTGCTGCCTCAACCTGTCCTTTATCTACTGATTCAAGGGAGGCACGGATGATCTCTGCGTTAAATGCAGATTCATTGAGTGCCAGAGCAACGAATGCATATACGATTGGTGCGACTCCATTGACATTATAGTTGGTTCCACATTTAAAGTTGATATATTTCAGGAGCATCGGAATACCGAAATAGGTCACATATAACTGAACCAGGATCGGCGTTCCGCGGATAACCGAGATATAGATACTTACCAGCTGTTTCAGTACCGGTACCTTTTTAATCTTCACAAGTGCAAGGAGCAGTCCCAGGATGAGACTGGCGATCATTGCTGTGACAGCCAGTTCCATTGTGACCGGAAGATATTTTAAAAGTAGCGGTATCTGTGTAAATACCAGTTTTCCATCAAATAATTTACCCATTAGTTAATCGTCTCCTCGAACTTATCATCCTCCGGTGCGGCATCCTGACCATACCATTTTTTACTGATCTCAGTCAGGGTTCCGTCTTCCTTCAGCTCCTTCAGTGCTTTGTCTACCTGTTCTCTTAAATCTTTCTGATCCTGTGGGAAAATATAATATGCATAAGAGTTTTCTGCAATCATTTTTGCTTCATCTTCCGGAATATCATTTTTCTGCACATCATAGTTAAATTCTTCCATGTAAGAGTTGTACATTGCCAGATCGATGATCGTAAAATCCTGCGATCCGTCTGCTACATGCTGTAAAAATACAGATGTATCTGCATCCGAGTAAGTAATATTGATCGCTTTATCCGGATTCTTTTCATTCCATGCTTCTACTGCATTGGATACGCTGATTCCTGTACCACCTTCAAAAGAAAGTCCTGCTGCATCTTCAAATGATTTGATCTCTTTTCCACCTTTCTTTGTTACGAATACATAGCTGATCTTGTCATATGGATAAGAGTAAAGATAACTTGCTCCACGGTCTTCGTTGTAAGAGAAGTTGTTAACTCCGATCTGATAATTTCCACTGTTCAGTCCGGAAAGTACAGATCCAAAATCAGTCACTTCATATTCCAGTTCATAATCCGAAAGTTTATCAAAAACTGCATTCAGTACATCCACATCGTATCCTGCCGGCTTGTCATCATCGCCTACATAGACATATGGTTTTGCGTTTGCTCCGGTTGCTGCTTTGATTACTGTCTTTCCACTGTCTGAAGAGCTGTCCTTTGAAGCGCTTCCTGAAGAAAATCCGCATCCTGTAGCCAGGACTCCTGCTGCCAGTGTAACTGCTAAAATGCTTGCCAACTTTTTCATAATATTTTTCCTCGTCTTTCGTCTGTTATTTTTCTGCTTTAAATTTGTGTGCCGGATCTTTACTGAGTGATTCTCTTCCTGTCGGTGTCTTCCAGATAGTATCCCAGTCTGTTTCCTGCACCACGATATCATAGTATGTATTTTCCCAATACTCTTCATCTGCTTCATTCAGATCGACAGATGCCGCAAAATCCTTAAAATATGTGTTATGTCTGAATGCCGGGATCTGATACAGATCTTTTGCATATCCCCACAGATTCGGGTAATCTACCAGACGGTGTTTGCAAGGTCCGATATTTCTTGAATAAGACACATCCAGTCTTGCGATGGTTGTATAAAGACGGATATCACTGTCTGTCACATAATCTCCGAATAAGAATCTCTTGTCTGCAAGTCTTTCCTCCATTGCATCAAGCCCTGCGAAAAATGTCTCATATCCATCGGCAAATGCCTGTAAGGATTCAGCGAACTGCGCTCGATAAACAGCGTTGTTTACATTTTCAAAAAGCCATTTGTTCAGCTTATCGATCTCCGGTCTTAATTCTTCCGGGTAAAGATCCGGCGCTCCCTTTTTGTGGAACGGTCTGAACGCTGTTTCCAGATGATTTGTAAGCCAGTGGTAATCATTATTTACCACTTTCTTTGTCTTATAATCTACAAATGCCGGAACGGTTGTACGTCCTGTGTATTCTTCATCCGCATTGTAGTAAAGCTCACTTAAGAACTGTGCGCCCGTTTCCGGATTGATATGATCCGTGGAATTTACAAATTCCCATCCAAGATTCTCTTCCCGGTCTGTCCAGTCTACGATCTCAACTTTCACTGCATCCTCAAGTCCGAGAAGCTCTCTTGCGATCGCTGCCCGATTGGACCAGTTGCATCCTTTTGCCCAGAAAAGAATATATCTGTCTTTTTCTACCGGATTTTTCCCTTCTCCAAAACCTTCCGTGAAGCGGTTTGGCTGACGATGGAAATTTCCATATTCATCAATTTCCTGTGCGGTTTCTCTCGGTCTTACTCTGATCTGTCTTCCATTTACATCTACATATTCAAAATCTGCCATAATTCGTTCCTCCTACTGTTCTTCTGCCTTAAATTTATTACCCGGATCGCTGCTTAAATGTGCACGGTCATGCGGTGCACCCCAGTATGCATCAAAATTGATCTCATCCAGAAATCTTGCATTGAAAGATTCAAAAAATAATGCGCCGACCTTCTTGTTATTTGGATTTGCGAAATCCTTAAAGTAGGTGTTGTTTCTGAATGCCGGAATCTGATACAGGTCTCTTGCATATCCCCACAGATTCGGATAATCGATCAGGCGGTGTTTGGTATGTCCAAGCTGCCAGGTGTAACGAATATCCAGTCTCGCCAGTGTCACATACAGTCTCACATCACTGTCTGTCACATAATCTCCAAAGAGAAATCTCTGATTTTCCAGACGTTTTTCCAGAATATCCATTGCTGCATAAAAAGAATTATAGGCATCCCAGTAAGCTTCCTTTGATCTTGCAAAGGTTGCTTTATAAACTCCATTATTAATGTTATCAAAGAGCCAGTCATTCATCTCATCGATATCTTTTCTGAGTTCTTCCGGATAAAGATCCGGTGCTCCTTTTTTGTGGAACGGTTTAAAATCTACTTCAAAATAATTGGTAAGCCAGGTGTAATCGTTATTTACAACTTTTCCTGTCTTTGTATCGATCAAAGCCGGTACCGTTGTTCTTCCTGTGTAATCATCATCTGCTTTGTAATAAGCTTCACTTAAGAACTGGATTCCAAGGACCGGATCGATATGATCTTTGTCGTATACGAATTCCCATCCAAGATTCTTCTCATGCTTTGCATGATCAACCTTGTTGACACTGATTGCATCTTCCAGTCCAAGAAGTTCTCTTACGATCGAAGCTCTGTTAGACCAGTGACAAAGCTTTGCCCATACCAGATGGTATCTGCCTTTTTCTACCGGATTTTTTCCTTCTCCAAATCCTTCTGTAAAATGATTTGGCTGGCGGACAAAATATCCATTCTCATCTATCTCCGATACAACTTCCTGCGGACGTACACGGATCTTTCTTCCATCTACTACTTCATAATCAAATTCTGCCATTATTTCTTCCTCCGTTCATATTTATCAGTACTGGTTATTTTGTATAACCTTTATTTCCTATCAATTTAGTTGGTATAATACCATCTATTACCTACTAAGTCAATAGGTTATTTTATTTTTTTGTTTTTTCCTTGAAACACATATAACCCTACGGTATAATAGGTAAAAAGGCACCAGGGTTCATAAACTCTCTGGTGCTGCTATTGTACATATAAAAAAATGGGGGAAAACTAATTATGATTTCTACAAAAGGACGTTACGCACTCCGCGTGATGATTGATCTCGCCCAGCATAAGGACGAAGAATATGTTCCGCTTAACGAGATCGCAATCCGCCAGGAAATTTCCGAAAAATACCTGGAAATTGTCCTGAAAATTCTTGTAAAGAAGAAACTCTTAAAAGGACGTCGTGGCAAAGGGGGCGGATACCAGCTTACCAGGGAACCTTCTGAATACACTATCGGCGAGATTCTTGAACTTGCGGAAGGCAATCTCGCTACAGTCGCCTGCCTAGTTCCAGGTGCCGAGGTCTGCAGCCGTGAAGAGCAGTGCATTACACTCCCTTTGTGGAAGAAATTTGATGGAATGGTACATGATTTCTTCTACGAGATTACATTGGAAGATGTGTTAAACGGAAATATTTAAGGAGATTTTTTATGAATACTTCGAATTTTGAATGGCCAGTTGATAAAAAGCCACTGTATTCCCTGCTTTCGATCCGCCTCCGCGGTCTGATTGACGGAATCCCTCACCAGATCTCAAATCTGGCAAATGCATCAGCCCTTCTCGGTGATGCGCTTCTGAATATCAACTGGGTTGGTTTTTATCTGATGAAAGAAGGCAGACTCGTTCTCGGTCCTTTCCAGGGCAAACCTGCCTGTATTGAAATTGAAATCGGTAAAGGTGTCTGCGGAACCGCTGTGGCAAACGATCAGGTTATGCTGGTAAAGGATGTCCACCAGTTCCCGGGACATATCGCCTGCGACAGCGCCTCTAATTCCGAGATTGTGATTCCGCTTCATAAAGGAAATGAAATCGTTGGCGTTCTGGATATCGACAGCCCTGTTCTCGCCCGTTTTGATGAAGAAGATCAGGAAGGGCTGGAACACTTTGTCAGAATCCTGGAATCTATTTTTGACAGATAAGCTGTTCTTCCAGATAGCTTACGATCACCTCAGCTGCATATCCATGTGACTTTTCCCCCGGATGCCGGAGAGAACCCACTTTTTCCTCCGGCGTATCCGGGAGTTCTAAAAATCCATAAATCTTTTCATAGCGTGATGGCACATTATGATCCGAATTATTATCACATCCTGACAAAACTCCCCATCCTCTCTGCGAAACAGCCCGGAATTCTACTATTTTCCACACTTGACATTTTCCTTTTCTGCTTATACATTATTACATTAGCAAAACTATTTTTATTTGGAGAGATTAAGATGAATGAATTATTAAAAAAGATCCGCCTAAAAGATGCTT
Source organism: Coprococcus sp. TM115-187 (assembly GCF_027679115.1). NCBI lineage: Bacteria > Bacillati > Bacillota > Clostridia > Lachnospirales > Lachnospiraceae > Coprococcus > Coprococcus sp. TM115-187. Next base: position 155,217 of record NZ_JAQEKS010000005.1, read on the forward strand.
CCGCATTTACACATAGTGGAAAATTCCACGCAGATGATGTATTTTCCTCTGCATTGTTATTATATTTAAATCCGGAAATTACAATCCTTCGTGGTAATAAAGTACCCGAAGACTTTGACGGCATCATATTCGACATTGGGCGCGGCAGATATGACCATCACCAGAAAGACAGCCGCATCCGTGAAAATGGCATCCCTTACGCGGCATTCGGCCTTCTCTGGGAAGAACTTGGTACCGAAATCCTGGGGGAAGAGCTTGCTGCTAAGTTTGACGAAGCTTTTGTCCAGCCACTGGATAATAATGATAATACCGGTGAAAAAAATGAACTGGCTTCACTGATTGGAAGCTTCAATCCTTCCTGGGACGAAGATGGCGGAACCGATGAAGCCTTTTTCCGTGCAGTCAGTGTTGCCGGAATGATCCTTGACAATAAATTTGCCCGTTACCTTGGAAATGAACGTGCTGACAAGCGGATCGAAGAAATTCTCGAAACACAAAATCCTGAAGCTGATTCCCGTATTCTGGTCCTTCCTGAATTCATTCCATGCCAGAAACGTCTTTCCGAAACAGATATCGCTTTCGTTATTTTTCCATCCAACCGCGGTGGTTACTGTATCCAGCCTCAGAAAAAAGAATATTCCCTGAATTATAAATGCAGTTTTCCATCTGAATGGCTCGGTCTGGAAAATGAAGAACTCCAGAAAGAAACCGGTCTTTCGAGTGCTTCTTTCTGTCACAAGGGCGGCTTTTTGATGACTACAGCTACTTTAGAAGATGCACGAAAAGCATGTCAGATCAGTCTGGATACCTTTACTGACGAGATTACCCTTGTAAATCTCAGTTCCGACACTTCTACAGACACACTTTTAATGAAACTGCCAGAACTCGCGCATGTAAAAATTATCCACAAACCTCTGCCTGATCTCCCTGCTTTAGATATCAATGGAATTTATGCTGAAATAGAAATGAAAAAAACAGAGTGGAAAAAATATATCAAAGATCTGGTAAAAGATCTGCTGAAAACGAAACCGAAAGCTGTCTATGTCGATGGAGATATGTTTTCTATTTACCCGGTCGTGCATCAGCTTCGCAAAAAGCATATCCCGGTTCTTACTTCTGTTACAAAAAACGGTGAAAAACTTATTATCCGTATCCCATCCGGTTCCTGATTTTTTATTATCAGGAATTTGATGATCTGAAAGTGTCAAAAAGAATGTGCCATAACACATTCTTTTTGACAAATGAGAGCTTAATTATCCCAGTATAATTTTCGCTTTTTATCATCCAGCCCATTCACAAACCTTCTTTTGAATACAAGGAATTCTTCCAGATCCATCAGGATATGGTACAGCATCGCACGGCTCTCAAATTCCTCTCTGGTCTTTGGAAGTGGATTTTTTCTGATAATCGCAAAAAGTTCATGTAGTTCATCCAACTGAGCTGTCGGAACTGTATGTTCCTTCACACATACCAGCATATCAAACACATAACTCGAAATGATCATTGCCTCATCTGGCATATGCCTGATTTTCTTCATCTCATAATGTAAGTTATGGATCACGTTGCACTGCTTCATACGCATTTCAAAATAATCGATATAGTATCCCGGATGTGACTGAAACGTATTATCCTGATATTCATAGGCATCCTGGATAAAGCCCTGAACCTCTTTTTCCAACGCACAGATATCATCCCATACATTTCTCTGCATTTCCTTATTCGCCAGATATGCCGAGATCTCTCCAAGTATCATCTGCAGACGTTCTTCCGTATATCGCATATTTTCGACCAACGCCTTGCGCTGACTTCCATAATCATAAAACAAGTTCAGGACCAGTGCCATCGTAATTCCGATCAATACCAGCATAAATTCATTTGCAATAAAATCAACTTCAAAATCTCTGACTTCCAGAAAATGCATTCCGATCAGTGCATTTACGGAAATCGTCGCTCCCCATCCAAGCATCTCTGCGATAATAACCACAAAAAACACATAAATACCATATGCCATCCATTCTGATTCTACTGCTGAGAATATAATAAGTGCCATAAGTACTGAAATTATAAATGTTACAACCCTCGCTACCGATAATTTGACAGTTTTCCACTTTGTAGTCACCATTGTAAGAAGTGCAACACTTCCTGCGGCCAGTGAATACTTCAGTCCACACAGATTGGCTATGTAAATCGCCAGACTGCTTCCTATCGCAATTTTTAGTGCCTGCATCCCAATCTTTTTACTTTTCATTGTTCCTCCTGAAATCTCATGCGTATATCCCCACAAATTCTGTACATTTGATTTTGTATCCATATTTATGATGTCGAGAGCAGGATAACTATGTCAAATATTTTCTTACTTCTATCATACCTGCTCCACTCCAAAAATAATTTTGAATTGCATTTTCGATTTTTTCAATAAGCTCTGGATTATCTTCACCATCAACCATACCGTCAAAAATCATGAGTACTTTTTCGTTTTTCACATCATAATAGTATTGTGTATCATTAGCTGTGTTCCTTTTTTCGTCTGCCACTTTGATGCATACACAGTCATATATAATGCATTCGGAACCGACTGATCATAGCTGAACCATACACATCCATGTCACGCTCATATTGCAAATATCCAAAATAATCCCTGTAATCATTATTATACCGATTAACAGACTAATAAACCACCTTTTTTTATCTTTACTCTCCTATAATGGTCTCATAAATTTAGACACTTTTTCGGACGGATTATAATGCAGCCGTTGTATTCGACGATAATCGTGAAGAAAATCTCAAAGAAAAACTCGCCGAAGAACGAAAAGAAAAAGCTGCATATACTCTGTATTGGGAGAGACAAAATCGGACATGATTTTAGAAATTATTTTTTGAAGTGCAAAAAAACATAAAAAAGATGCCCGGATTTCTCCTGACACCATAGTGACTGAACCAATATTCATGAGCTTTCATTTTATCATCTCCCCTTGTTTATTTAAATATGCAACTTTTGATGAAATATACAACTTGAAGTTAGCGATTTCTTTTTCCGGTATTCTCTGTCCCACGGATTTCCTCATGATAGAAATAATCTACGATCACCGGATGTCCCTGCGGGACTCTGCCATAAGGCATTTCATTATCCACAAAGGCACAATCATACTTCTTAGCCATTTTCTCAGCTTTTACTTCAAGTGCTTCAAAGTAGCTGCGGTTATGCTTGTTATAGATCTCGTCGTAAAGTGGTACAAGATCAGGATATTTTCCGGCGATATAATCCATAATTGTCTTTTTGAAACCGCCTCGAAGATTGAGATTTTCGAGCCAGAACAGATCGCACTGATCCTTTACCCGCTCAAAGATTGCTTCAAAATCCGTGATACCGGGGAATACCGGGGATACGAAACAAACTGTACGGATACCTGCTTCATATACCTGCTTCATAGCAGAGATACGGTGCTCAATGCTCGAAGCAGAATCCATATCGTTCTTGAAATTTTCATCTAGTGTGTTAATCGACCATGAAACGGTTACATGTCCAAGCTTCTTCAGCAGATCAATATCCCGTACCACAAGATCCGACTTTGTGCAGATCAGAATATCTGCGTCACTGCCGATCAGCTGCTCCAGAAGTTTTCTGGTATTCCCGAATTGCTCCTCCTGTGGATTGTAGCCATCTGTCACAGAACCGATGACCACCCGCTGTCCGGCATATTTCTTCGGATTTTTAATTTCCGGCCAATGCTTCACATCAAGGAAAGTGCCCCATTCCTCCTTGTGCCCGGTAAAGCGCTTCATAAAAGAAGCATAGCAATACTTGCAGGCATGTGTACAGCCCACATAGGGATTGACCGAGTAACCGCCTACCGGCAGACTAGACTTAGTCATGATGTTCTTTGTTTCCACCTCACGAATGAGGATTCCATTTATTACTTCTTCCATGATTTCTGTACCTCTAACACTTTATTAAATTCTTCCGGCATTTCCTGAATCATATTTTCATCCCCTATGATAGGGACAAGGTCTTCCTTCATAAACACCGGAATGCCGATCTTATGTGCCTGGTCCGTCAGAGACCATGCCCATTCCGGCTTCCATCCGGAGAGATCGCTCATCCCAGTAAGAAGAAAGTTCTGCGGACGTTTCTTTTCCATCATCTTGAGCTTACCCGGAAAGAATTCAGGGTCAGCGAAGTCATCAATCACATGCCAGCGTTTCACGTTGTTGCGGGCATAGCAATATGTACACCCCACTGTGCAGCCAATGACGATATTCATGTTCTGAATCTGATCTTTGATACAAATACTCATGACTTCTGCCACTCCTCAAGATTCTTTCTGATGCGGTCGAGACATTCCTCAAACCGGGTAATTTCTTCCTCTGAAAAACCTTTGTAGTAAATACTGCCCATCTCATCAGATACAGAATCGTACTCGCCCTTTAAGGCATGTGCTTTCTCAGTCAGAAACAGGAGTGTTTTCCTTTTGTCCGTTTCAGACTGAACACGGCTTATCAGCCCTTGATTTTCCATTCTTTCCAGCATCGTAGTAAGAGATGTTATCGCTAATCCGCATTTAGTCGAGAGTGACCTGATTGAGATACCATCCTCCTGCCACAGCACATAAAGAATACGTCCCTGGGCTCCATTAAACGCATCAATATTCTTTTCACTGAGAATCTTCTCAAAAATCCGGTCTCCAAGCTGTTTTATTTTGGTGACAAGAAATCCTCCATTCATTTCCATACAAAAGCTCCTATATAGTAGTTTATTAAAAACATACTATATAGGAGCTTTATTGTCAAGAGTTTATATGTCTTAATAGGTAAATTCCGTTTTTTTCAATTCTCCAAACTTGAATTGTTCGAGCTTTTCAAATACTAACGTCCTTAATTCTGTTCAATAATTGATTTATAGTAATTACCAAAGTCAGCAAGTGAATTAACAATTGGAAGCATTTTTGTTCCAAGTTCCGTTAAGCCGTATTCAACTCTCGGTGGCTGCTCATGGTAATCGTGGCGATATGCCAGCCCATCACTCATCATTTGTCTTAAACTATCTGTCAAAACCTTTTGTGAAATACCATCTATACTTCGTTGCAGCTCATTGAATCTCCATGGACGCTCTTTCAAGTTACGCAAAATCAGCAGTTTCCATTTTCCTCCGATAAGAGATACTGCTGTTGCAACTGGGCATTCCGGTAATTCTTCTTTTGCTCGCATAATTCTCACCTCCGAGTCTATTGTAACACATTCATTTTTGAGTGTACAGTTACAAAAAGGTGCGTACTTGTTTTTGTATGTGTCTCACACTATACTAATACCAAGCAACCAGAAACTACAAATTAACTATGGAGGTTTATTATGGCAAATTACACAAAAACAACTATTGGAAAGGAAAACCGAATTGAGCTGCATGAAAAGTTGTCTTTAACAGGTGCAGAAATCAGTTTAAACGAACTACCTGCAGGAGCAAATGTCCCATTTGTTCATTCTCATAAAGAAAATGAAGAAATCTATGGAATTCTTTCAGGTAACGGCAAAGCCATAATTGATGGAGAAGAAATCAGCCTTTCAACTGGAGACTGGCTAAAAATCGCATCTGCTGCAAAGCGTCAGTTTTTTGCATCCGATATTTCTGGAATTACTTATATCTGCATTCAGGTAAAAGAAAATTCTCTGAAACATTTTACAGCAGAGGATGCCGTAATCGGCTAATTAAAAGTATTTATTTACAAAAATGCATAGTTCACGATAAGCTAAGAACTGTGCATTTCTTTTTTGTTCAATATTACGTTTTCTCAATTTTTCAAACAAGAAGTTATCAGTGATTATCTTTTAGAAAACAGCCAACTACAGCGACGCCAAATCCAAGAACACCTAGGACATATCCCCAAAAATTATTTGTTGTCACAGCAATTCCTAAAAATATTATTGCAATCCCCAATAACTCAATCTTAATTCCTTTCATCGTAAATACCTTCGTTACAAACTTGAATTTCTGGATGAGTATAATATGCGGAAAATAAACTTAACTCCATCTTAAATATAGTGCTGAGTTTCACTGCCATTCTTTAACACCATTTTCACCACACCAAGCAATGCTGCAAACAAAACACCTGCAACCGGCCATACAATCCATGTAATATCCCAGCTCATCGTCCAGAAGCTCCATGCAAGGTAAATCGCTGTAGTCAAGCACCAATATACACCAGAAAACGTGTCAGTCTTTTTCTTAAACAGTTTTTCTTCTTTTGTATATTCGCCTTCCTGAAGAAGGGTATCGTAACTGCTTTTTACCATCCCAACACGAACCAACAGATTCACTCCTATTGCAAGTATGAATAGCAGTAATCCGACGGAAAGACCACAGTAATAATCGGACGCTTCCATAGATCCGGCAATAATTGTCGGAATCACTGCCAGTATACAAAGCACTACACCAACAGCTGTTCCTCTGATAAAAATTGGTTCATAGGAATCTTTTTTTTCTCGTACCATTCCAGATACACCATACTCTGTTTCAAAGCATTCTTTTTCAAAATGTTCCATATGTGATTCACGCATTCCATATGTAATAAACAAAAAGACGGCTGCCGCAATCATTCCAAGCAAAAAAACACATCCAAATACTGTTGCCAGAGATTCCGAAACATGAAATACGCTATCTTCTGCCATTGTCACAAGAACAATCAATAATATTGGACTTAAGATACACATACTTGTTGCGTTTGCCACTACTTTGGATCCATTTCTTTTCATGTCAAGAAATTCATTTGCATTCTCCATAGTTACTTTTTTCAACGGTTCTGCATAGCTTTCAGTACTTTCGTGATAGGTGATATTTTCTGCTTGCATTTCATCTTTTAATAGGTAATCTGTACTAACACCAAATAGCTCCGACATCTGTAAAATTCTTTGCAAATCTGGAACAGCTCCTGCACTTTCCCACTTAGATACTGCCTGTCTGGATACGCCCAACTGATTGGCTAGTTCTTCCTGTGACCATCCATTCTTTTTTCTTTCCTCTGTAATCTTATCAGCTAAAATCATTTTTTTCTCCTTTTGCAGATTTTATGAGCTCAATATAACAGTTTTGCTGTTTGCATTCCACCATTTCAGGCTGTAAATCTGTCAACCAGCAGTTGCAAATCACAAAAGAACTCTATGAATTCCGATTTTCCAACAATACAAGCAGGAAATTATTTATCATCTGTATTGTTTTCCTTTTTCTTATGAGTCGAACCCAGGCAAAGAAATGAAGAACCAAGACAGAACCATACTATAGCCATAGAACTTTCATTTCCACTCGTAAAGCCAATAGCTGACGCTATGAAAAACAGAACTGATGCAATGTAAAATAAAATTGATTTGTTTATCCCTTTTTTCATAAATAAGAATCTCCTCCAAATCCCGATTTTCCCAATTCTCCAAACTTGAATTTTGTATTATGTGTAAATTTGAATTGTCTGGTCATCTTATTCAACTGACAACCAGACAATTCTATTAAAAGTCTGTTAAAAACATTTTTGCAATACTGCTTAGACCAAAGCTATCAGCAACATTTTCTAAACCTAATTTGATTTCATCTCTGCTGAAGTTATTTACTTCTAAAAAATCGTCTGTTTTGTCATTCAAATAGGAATAAAATAATAGTGCAATTTCTAAACTATTCACATCTGTATTACTGGTCAAATCATATAATCTATTTTCAGCTTCATTGATTTCTCCAGCGTCAACCATGTCTAACAGATTTTCCAATGTTTCCTGTTCTTCTTTATTTTCCAACAATTCTACTGTTGGGGACTCCGTATCAATGTTGAATAATAGTTTTAAAATAGCTCGCACCATTTCTTTAATGAGTTTCATTACATAATCTTGCTCAAACACAATTATTCTCCTTTCTGCTTTCTATTTACAGGAATGATTTAATCGTCCATGCGAACCTTTAATGTAACTATGGTATCTCCTCGTGGTAGTTGGATTAAATTAGCACAAAAGCTGATGCATACAACCGTTATCAGAATTTCAAACCAAATATTGAGAATGTTTATGCCTTTTACAGTTTGGACTTTTTTATGGTCTACGTCTTCGATACTGACAATTTCTTGTTCTTTATCTTCGACCACTACATATGTGGTTACCTCACCAAATAAGCCATGAACATTTATTATTCCACAAGGAAGTATTGCAACAGATACGGATATTGTAAAAAGCACAAAGAATAATCGGATTATCCAATACTTTTTCTTGTCCATAATTCCTCCGTAAAATTCAAATCTTCTGTTGCTTTCAGTCTCTGCTGAAGACTGAAAGTTACCTTCGCTTTACTATTTCTAATAGTTTTCTCACATAATCATCTGCGTGGTTTATTGAAAACTCTCCATGATACATATTAGGAAGAACTTGTATAAAACTATCCTGCAATTTTTCATGAATGATTTTAGCAGATTTTTTCATTGATTGCTTTTCTTTTTCTCCAACATAAATTTGAACGGTTGCTTCACACTCTCCAATGCCATCTTTTAGTGAATATACTGAGTTTTCCTGTAAAAAGGCAATCATATCACTCTTTCTAATAGCACAAGTATCTTTGTAATATTCATCAAACAAATTCGACTTTATTCGTAGTGATTTGAATTGCAATTTTGAAAACCACTTATACTTTATTAAGCCATAGCAACTTCCAAACGCCGGTTTAATCATAGAATATGTAAATTTTGAAGGTATCACAAGTACACTTTCCACTATTGCATACTTACATATATCTTTGCGTTGAGATAAAATTTCAAGCAAAATCTGCCCTCCAAGCGATAGTCCTCCCATCATTAAAACAGAACCGCCCAATTTGCTATTTACAAATTCTATAATATCCAAAGCATTATTCTCTATCGTTGTAAACTGCTTATCACATCCTGCATGACCATCTAATATAGGCAAAACCACATGATAATCTGTTTGAAGTCTTTCAGCAACCTCTTTGTAATTCCACCATGATAAACCGCCTCCGTGTAAGAGGATAATTACATCGCTGTTTTCTTTTCCATATTCTACATAATTCAACCTCTTTCACCTCGCTGTAAACTTCCGATTTTTCGTTCTCTGCGACTTCCCAATAAACGGGAATTTGACTTGCCTATTTTCTTAAAATCTCATGTGGAGCTTCTATTTCATTTGCCAAGGTATGCTCTGTTAATTCTGACATCAATTTCAATTTTTTATTAATCAATGGTCGCATACAATTAGGAACATGTTCCTGATGCGCTCTGTGGATTGCTACACATTCCTTACAGTTTCCGTGATAACGACAGGCTTTCAGGCAAGGACAGTGATCTTTGTCTTTATACTCCTTACGAAATTCCGCTGCAAATTCTTCTTGCAGTCTCAGCCCCTCGACACGGTTTCCCTTATGAAATTCTACCATTGCATCCAGTTCTTTCTGGTTCCCTTCAATCTTCATGTTATTATAGCGCCTCCATTTCAACTATTCCTCATTTTCTGATAAATTCCGATTTCATGATATCATTTCTAATACAGATTTTACCGTATTTTTCAGATTCAGTCCATCTTTTAATCCCAACCGATAGAAAAACTCTTCTGTATCTGCTCCACTGCTGAAAATTGCATTACAGTATTCCGTAATCACTTCTTCCTGTTCTGGGGATAACGTTTCCAGTAATTTCTGGTATTTCTTATCAATTTCACTTACCGCCTCTTTATCCTGATTTAACTTCCATTCCGAATACGCTTTTCCCGTATGCTCTGTAATTGTCAGATTTACAAATTCTTGCACTTTCTCTGACATGATACTCTCAGCTTCCTGTTTGTCTTTCTTTTCCTCATTTGATTTCTCAAGTGTTGTATCATCAATATAACGAATGATTTCTCGAATATTTGACTTCATCGACTGCAAATATCCCTTGATCAACACTGCAAGTTTTCTTGCTTCAGACGCTTCTGTTTCAGGATTCGACAAATAAAACTCTTCCAATTCTTTCAGGAGATCTATCCCTGATTTCATCTGAAATTCTACATCCAGTAAATCGTCCATCACTTTATATAATTCTTCCATCATCTATTTTTGCCTTTCTATGTATAGCATACTCAAAAGTTTTCCACCATCATCCCAGGATAAAATCCTGTAATCCACATTTCACGACCTCAAGCACTGCAACTATCCCCATACCGATATGCGGAAGGAGTACAAACACTACTGTCGTAATTGAAAAAGCAAAACAGTCCAGATATATTGAAACATTCTATAATACAGTCCGTATTCATAGTCATTGTGGATATTTGTCTCCAAATGAATATGAGGAACAATATCTGAAAAACTTGGAAACGGACGTAACAAACTTAGCGAGTTAACAATTACAAAAAATGGGAAATTGGTTACATTTAATTTGTACTTTTTCTTGACATAGGACCAGTTATGGCATGGACCAAAAAAGCACTCGATAAAAAGGAGGGGATCCTGATGTTGATCCTCTATGCCATTTATGTTGTATATATCTGTATACGATAAATATGAAAATTGATTCACTGATGTGATAAAATTCTACCTTTATATTGGAAACAGGAAACAGAAAAATCGCTTGCCGGCAGATAAATTTCTGCCGGCAAGCGATTTTTATTTTTTCAATTAAAATCCTGTCAATCTGAAAAACATCAATTCATTTGCTGATCCGTCGTCTCGTTCCTGTGTCAGCATAATTAACAGAGAGCCGTCATCTAAAAGCTGCATATCTTCCAGCCATGGATAACTGACACCAAATATGTCCTCTGTAGAAATTGCACCTACGTGCGTTCCATCTTTTGCCCAAAATTGTATTTCACGCATATTTCCATCTGCAGCCACAAAACCATTTTCTGTTTCCGCCATGCCTGTAATGGAACCGAGCTTGTCCGGAGAACTGATATCTTCTCCACCTAATTTCAAAAGCTGATTGCCATCATAATCATAGACAACAATTTTTGTGCCTTCATCTTCCACAGCCATGGAGCCGGCAACCATAATATGACTATTCGTGATCTGTACGTCATCTATCATAGAAAACAGTCCCTTGCGTTCTTCATCTTTATTTAATCCGGTCAGTATCCACGGTTCTGCCGTCAGGTTACCGCCTTGATTCGCAATCTTCTGAGTATCACTGTTCACCCAGAAACTGATTCCCCATTCTCCGGATGGATGCATATTCAGATCTCCGTCTACTGTTGTCTGAAGTGCCTTTTTCCCATCTTTTACGCCAATTACATCTCCAATTCCAGGCGAAAGATATAACATTCCACTGCTGTCCCCAGACAAATATTCAAAATCATCGTCTAATTCCATCGAAGATACGAATTCAAGTCCACTTTCTGAATATTCATAAGTATCCAGTTTGTTCTCCAGCAAATGGAACACTTGATTGCCCTGTTTTACAAACTGATGATCCATAATCTGCATAACTCCCTGTGCTTCTTTAAATGGGATATATTTCGGAACGATTGTATAAGAACCTACCATCTGCTCTGCCAATACAGGTTCAACAGGCTCTCCCTCCCATGGCCATGGTGCGTCTTTATTTCCTTCATCCTCTAATTTCAGCACAATTCCTTCTAACAATTCTTTGTCGCGAAACGATCAAATGCTGTTTTATTGATAAACATAACTTCCGTTGATTTTGCTACCGGCAAAATGGAAAGTCTTTCATGAATGACACCTTCTTCCAAAAAAGCCGGAATAAATTCGTTCAGTTCTTCTTCTGTAAAATAATCATAATAATCTACAAGTTCCGTATCATCCGGCATCGCCAGAACTGTTTTAGGATAGGAAACAAACATATCCGGCAGTTTAGAGGCTCCCGGATCTCCAAATGCGGAGGCCAGTACATTTTCATGTATCGTATTCGTATTTGTAACACTGCCAACCTGTACTCGGATATTTTCCTCTTTTCCAATCGTTTCATTAAATTCATCAATCAGATTGTTTAATGGCGATTCTGTCTGTCCGCCATATACATGCCACAATGTAACGGTTACCGGATCTTCTTTTTTCTTCTGCCCACACCCTGTAAAAACTATAACCGCAATCATTACCAAGAACAGGCAGCTTCTTCTCATAATATATCTCATATTATTTATCTCCTTTCCAGACAGTGTCTTATAAACAATCTAACATCTCAACAAAGAACAGAACCATCGGATTGAGACACTTTTACATAGTATATGATATCGGTTTTCAGAGTCTTAAGCACTCCCCATATGGGTAGTAAAATGCTATTTTTAAAATCCATTTATAATCAGATTTTTCTTTGTAACAGCTACCGCCAATTTCGTTTTGGAATCAAAATTCGTTTTCTGCAACATATTTTTGATATGCCATTTTACAGTTTCCGGTGATATACACAAGCTCTCTGCAATTTTTTTATAGGATTCTCCTTCCACCACTAATCGCAGAACTGCTAATTCTCCAGGTGTAAAATCACAGCTTTTCGCCGTTCCGATCATCACAACCGGCGGAGCATCCGGATACACGTTCTCCCCTTTCATCGTACGATCCATAACCTCCAACAGTTCTTCTTTACCGGCATCTTTATACCAAAAACTTTCTACTCCCGCTTTGCGCGCCCTGTCAATAAAACTGCACTCTACTAAAGAAGTCACGATAATTACTTTTATCTGGGACATTGTCTTTTTAATCTTCTCCGCTGCCACAAGACCACTCTCATCATTCTCCGTACAGACATCCATCAAAACAAGTTCACACCTGCTCTGTCTGCATACATTTTCTGCCATAGCTGCGTTTGTGATAGAAGCCGCCAGACAATATCTCCCACTGGACTGAATATAATTTTCCATATCTTCCCGAGCCATGCGCTGGTCTTCCACGATTAGTACCCGTATCATCTCCGCACCTCCTTTGGTATCTTAACGGTTATTGAAAATTTTGACTCCGCACAAATTCTCAATGTACCTCCACATTGCTCCACCCTTTTTCGTATACCGGATAATCCTCCTCCTTCTTTGACATCCTTCTCCGTTGTTTGTCCATTATCTGTAATCACCATAATCCATTCTTGTTCCCCACTACTGCATTTTACATACAGTTCGCTTGCCCCTGCATGGCGGACACAGTTGGAAAGTGCCTCCAAAAGTATTATATCCATCAGTTCGAAAATATGAGATTCCCAGACTTGTTCTCCTGTATAAATGATTTTCACACCCAAAATCTCCGCTCTTTCCTGCACCTGCCTATGCAGTTGTTCGCCTTTCACAGACTCGTTATCTTTATTCAGCAAGTCTAATGTCTGCTTCCATTGCGAAAGGAAAACATCCCGGTCTGCTTCCGATTCGCGCAGCAACATCCGCTGTGCCGCCAGGACGCTATATCCCAGATTATCATGCACTCTCATTTTCATAGATAACATTTCTTCTTCTCTGGTCAGCGTTATTACATTCTTAGAAAGTTCTTTCATAGCCACAGACATTTCCTGAAGTTTCTGATTTTCTTCCTTCAGCAACACTTTGTTCCGATATAATTCCGACACTTCAGAAGCAAGAACTTGAAAAAAATGATCTCCGGCTGTCGTAATAATCTCTTTCTCTGAAAATTTCCACACACTTCCATCTGCAAAGCAGTATACTTTCAAATCAACATCATAAAATACATTCTCTTTCAGAGGATGTCCCAGTGCTTCCTCCAGTTCTGTAATATTCTGTATATCTCTTCCCGCCAGATTCTGGCAAATTTGATACATTTTTCGATTCATCAGTTTAGGCATTCCGTTCCCATCAAAAAAAACAATTCCACTCGGCAAATTGTCCAGACTTTCCTGAACTGCATTTTCCCTCAGGCAGCTCTTGCGGTACTTATAAATTCCAAAAATCTTCAATCCCACATATAAAAAAACACCAATTCCTATAACAATTAAAATCACATACGGTATTTTAAATAATATCATGGAATCCTCTTCGTAAAACGCCCGTTGCCACACACACAAGACAGCTGTTATAAGGAAAATAACTATAAGCAATACACTGTCCAGTAGCAACATCTTTCTTTGTCTTTTTCCTGTTCCTTCATAAATAACCAGAATCATACACAGCAAAGTCAAAAAAATAAAAAAACAAACAATCGTAATCTGATACTCCGGTGAACAGTTTTCAAATGTTTTTATCATTTGCCGCTACCTCCTCCCAGAATCAGAGAAAGCAGCCATGATCCGTCAAAATCCTGCTCCGCATAAGCTCCATATCGTCTTGCAATTTCCTGCAGATCTGTTTTGCATTCCACACTCATAGACATGATGATCCGCGCCTCTCTGCGTTTCAGATTTACATTAAATGCCGACAGATCTTCCAAAGATTCCTCTATGACTGCTTCAAAAAAATCATAAATCTGCATAGCATCTTCACTTCGTATTTCTTCTAATGCGGTGGAAAAACCTGCCTCAACATGATTCCATTCCAGATTCTTTATCGTTTCCCTGAAACATAACTCCAACTCTCTTATCGGAAATTTTACTGTCTGCTCCGCAATAAAAATAAGATTACTACGCCTTTTTATATAGGCTCCGATCACAACTATCTTCCCTAATATTTTTTCCCTTTTGTTCTCATCTTCTTCCATAGAATATGCTTCAATGAATTCCGTCAAAAGTTTACTCTGCCTTGCCGTCTGTTTCTGTATTTTATCATACAGCTGATTCTTCACAGAAAGTTTTCCTACTTCTCTTTTTGTTCTCAGATTTTCTTCCTCAATCAGATTCGCATCTTTTAATTCTTCCTTCCGATCTTCAAGCTCTCTTACGATTTCCTGTAATTCTGACAGGTTTTCCTTCCACAACACATAGCCTCCCAAAATTGGTTTTCCCGACAGCCTGATCCCATTTTCTAACATGATCGGGCATTGAACTACCTGCCTTACGATTTCCGGTGCAATACATTCCGAATCCTGAGATTGATAAATGCATTTTCCACTCTGATCTGTAATCTGTGCTGAAATTGTAGATGCTGCAAATAATTGTGCGTATCCTGTATTGGAAGGGATCAATCCGCACTGGATGCAGCTTTCAATGATCAAAGCAAACAGAAGGCATAATGCAGCTGTCATATCGCTTGAAAATATTTTCCAGAAGGGCAGATTCAGATAATAGGCGATGCCATAGACAACCGACAGACCATAAGCACCAAAAGGCATCCAAAGCATTTTCCTGTTTTTAATTTTTCTACACCTTAATAAAATAATCAAGAGTGCTGCCAGCAGACATCCAAGATCCCAGGCAACTATAGCATAATACATTGCTCCATATCCATAGACTCCTACTTCATAGGAAGCTGCTTCCCCCAGTCTTCCCTCCGGGAAAGTAAAAACTAACTGGTGCAGATCATTTGTTAATACAATCCCTATCAAAAACAATGCCGGAAAAAACAGCAGACACCGTCTTTCCGGTAATTTATAATTCTCCGGCTGCCGTATATAAAATGCCAGATAAAGACTGACCGTAGGGAGTAACAGCATAGGAATATAATAAAGATACCAGGCGTAGCGCAGTGCTGTCGGCATCTCATACGGTATTTCAAATTTACACATACGAACGAGCATCCAAAAAACCATCATCATTGCAATCATTATTAAACAACGACGGGGTTCCTTTTGGATAATTCTCTTTTGAAAAGAAATCGCCCATACCAGATAAAGTCCTATATAAATAAAAGGCCTTAAAAGGTGACAAATAGATTGCAGATAAGGATTGGTAAAGGACACATAATGAAGCAGAACTGCCACACCTACGCATAGTGCTACACTTCCGACGTATACTGTAAATTTCTTTTTATCTGACACTGTGCGTACTCCTTCCTGTTACATTTTGCACTATATCTTGTTTGCAGTATATCATAATCTACATTCCAAATTATATCTTTTATTTTTTGGTGTATGTACAAAACTCGACTTTGCCATTGCAGCTATATCTCCAACTCCATTTTTTAATGCAATGCTTTGGTCGGACAGACCTTCGTACATTCATAACAGAGTATGCACTCCGTTCCTCTCTTTCGTTTGCGGGATTCCTTATTGACCTCCACATTCATTGGGCAGACACGCAGACATTTTCCACAATGAACACATTTGCTTTCATCGCAGTGAACAAGCAGGATTGAAAAACAGTGGACCGAATATCTTCGCGACTGCGTAGTGGATTGTTGCCGCCTCAAAAACACCAAGAAAATGTCGGGCATAGCGTTTTCCTGCAGTAAAAAGTGCTGTTCCCAACGCAAGGCATCCTCCAATGTAGCTGAAATTCAACAGATAAAACAAGTTTCCTTTAGCCTTCCACAACGTGATTGCCACTGTCTCAAATAACAAAAATAATAGAAGTGACGCTATATATTTGCGAAGCACATTATTCTTTCTCATCATTATCCTCTTGCTCCTCTGATTTCTTATTTTTTCTCAGCACATCAATTGCAGGGCCGATGCTAACACCCATCATAACCCCCAGACACATTCCAAGACCAATATCATCTATTAGAAACCTAATAACTATACCTAAGCTTAGTCCGATAGCAATCCAGTAAAATATCATGTTCTTTTGCAGTAAGAGGTAAAATCTTATCTTGCCATATATCCTGTGCATTAGCTAAATCAATTTTACATTAGCATTATTTATTCCCTATTTTCCCTACATTCATTTATTCTTTGTATTATCAATTATATCTTTGAAAGAAGAAATCATATCTACCATCTTACTCATCTTTTTTGCTTTTTTTCTTGCTATTCTTCTAGAGTCTCCAGATATTATTGAAAAATAATATGTAAATTCTTCAGAAATTTTCTTGATTACCAACCCAATAAAAGCCACTATCAAAGGTCCTATAATATACGGACCAATTATAATAAATGACTGATACATACCATTCATAAATGATTTATACATCAGTTCTCCAATATTCACCATATTCTAATTACCTCCCTTATTATCAAAATTTATTACCTGTAAATACTTTTCTATCAATTTCGGCTGTATCAACGGATATGTCCAATTCTCAGGCAAATCATCCATAAGCACAACTTTCTCCATTTCGCTATGTAATTCTTTCGCAAACTCTGTTATCTCTGCAAAACAAAGCAGTCCAAATGTTTCTTCACCAGTATCATTTACTCTAGTCTTACCTGTCACCGAATATACGCATATTGGTTTTATCTCAAATTTGATAGCCCCAGTCTCTTCCTGCAACTCCCTTTTAGCTGTTTCAAAAATATCCTCCCCAGCTTCTCTATGCCCTCCCGGCACTTCATATGTATCTCTTTCTTTATGCTTGCAAAACACCCACTTGCCGTTACTCTGTGAGATAATCACTGCAAATTTCAATAGTTCATCATTAACTGTATCATAAAACTTTACTTCCATCACTTTTCCCCTTCCCATTCCAGCATAAACTCATTCAGAAATTCCTGCATTACAACCTGTCTATGTTCTGCCAGTTTCTTTCCCTCAGTCGTATTCATCATGTCTTTTAACAAGAGCAACTTTTCATAGAAATGATTGATGCTTGTAGAATCTTGATTATTCCGATACTCTTCTTTGTTCATTCCCATTTTAGGTTTTATTTTCGGATCATAAATCTTTCTTCCCCTACTACCACCATATGCAAGTGTTCTGGCAATTCCAATAGCTCCTATAGCATCAAGTCTGTCTGCATCCTGCACACATTTTCCTTCTATGGTATCAGGTACGACTGAATCAGCTCCTGCAAATGAAACTTCATCTATAATTTTGCATACCGCCTCTATCCTTTTACCATCTATTTTGTTAATTGTCATAAAATCAACTGCATTTTTCTTGGTAGCATAAGTGTCCGGAGAAAGCTTAATATCGTCCACATCATGTAACAGAGCCGCCAACTGCACTATTTTAACATCTGCATTTTCCTGTTTTGCGATTTTAGTAGCCAGTTTATATACTCGTATTGTATGATAATAGTCATGACCACTACTGTCTCCCGAAAATATACTTTTTATAAATCTCTTTTCATTATCTGTCATCTTTTCTCCTAATCAACCTAGCAAAGCAATATATTGATTTACGAAAGTCATTACTCCACCCACAAATAGAGCCAAACTAGAGCCATTTGATAAAACAAATGCCGGAAACCCGCATAAATACAGGCTTTCGGCATTTTAATCCGTTATTCAAACTCGCAAATAAAATCTTATCACTATACACTTTTGTATAGTGATTATGGTTCTATTTGGTTTTATATGTGTTCTACTATCCTACATCCATAGGCTGTACTGAACGGTGTTATCAATTTGTTATCATTATTGTGTTATCAAAAACGTTTCTTTCATTAAGCAGCTAAACTATTTAGTTCTGCTTTAACAGCTAACATATCTTGTTTCAAAACAATAAAGCTCTTTAAACAACCATCTGATGTTTGATTACTTTGATCTGAAATGTATTGTAGCTTGTAAATAATCCCATTGCACAATTCTAATAAATGATTATTATTTTCCATCTTAGCATATTTGACTGTATGATTTAATGATCTTTCAAGTTTTGTTCTAAATAAATATGGAGAAGCATTTTCTAACGTCAAAATATTATCCCATTCTTTACATATTTTTTTCATCATAATTTTTACACCTACCCTTCGCAACCTTTAATAAATCATTTTCTATTTCAATCCATTTTTTCAGTTGTTCTACTTTTCCTTTTGGTACACATTCTATTTTGTTTGTATGATAAAGCCGATATTGATATAACTCCTTATATTCTTTTAAATTAATATTTATTTTGTATTTAGAAAAGCAATACATCACCGCTGAGTTTCTTCCAAAATCCAATCGTTCATCTAAATATGAAATGGCAATACATGTATTTCTAACTAAAGAAGCTAATACTGCTAACTCATATTCAACACATATATATTCATCATTCAATTCACATTTTATATCTGATAATATTTCTGAATATTCTTCTAAATCATTCTCAGTATTATTATATCTCGGTAAAGTTAAAAGTAATGAAGGCATCTCATTACTTCTACTATAAATTATTTTCCCCTCCTTTTTTATATGCCATAAAAAATAAGAACCAGACTCGTACATTCTTAAAATTTTGCTATGTCTATATAAAGATATCCAAGAAACCGGAATATTTAAATAATTAGAAAATTTATTTTTCCAATCAATATATTCATCTTCAGTGCAATCATCAATGACAATTAAAATATCTATATCACTATACTCGTCTTCATCTCCTCGTGCGACTGACCCAAACAAATATATTTCTTCAACATTTTTTTCATCTTTTACCTTAGAAATACTATCTAATAAGCTTTTATTCAACTCTACCCTCTCCTATTAATATATCTAAACAATGCAGCAACAAAAAAGCCCATTAGTACAATTCCTATTCCACCTTCCATTACCGATAACACTTTATACAAGAATACATCTGGGGTATATTCACAAGTTACGGTAAAAAAATTACTCAAACTCATATAGCCAGCAATTCCCCATGTCATCTGCACTCCCTTTGAAACCTCTTCGATTCCATAATAATACCCTAACATAAAAATAAGAAGTACAATTATAACATTAAATATAAGTCTTATTAATTTTTCTCCATATCCCCATAGTATTTTATTTGCCTTGCTTAATATGTAATTGCCTAATCCAGATAACTGATCTATTGCATTATATTTTCTATAATATTTGTCACTGCCTTTATGCCAGAATTTTTTCCAATAATATTCTTCACTCGCTTCCTTTTCTTCAAAATAATATTTTCTATATTCATCTTCGTGACCTAATTTCAAACATTCTAAAGATAAATTCTTACATAATTCCCATCTTATATTTGGTCGTTTTGAAAGAGATTGTAATAAATCATTATATTTAATAAAACACCCTTCAAATTTGCAATAATCAAATGTACAATTAACTAAAGTAATTTCATCAAAATTACAATTAATAAAGATAGTTGTTGTAAAATTCACTCCATCAAAATACGCTTTTTTAAAATAGCAATCTATAAATACATTAAAACGTAAATCATCATTTGAAAATTTTGATCCACGAAATCCCACTTTAGCAAAAGTACTATTATTAATTATAAAATTTTCACTAATCCACTTTTCATCAATTCTTTCATTAGCTATTATGATATTTTCATATTTTTTCTTTTGATTTTGTATATCTTCAAATTTAATACATTGACGATTTTCGAAATATTGTTGCATCTTTCGATTCTCCCACTTTAATACATGTCATCTACAATATTCACAATTATTTATAATAAAGTACTTCCATTCTTTATCACAACCAAATTATATTCAATCAAAGATTCTCGTAATATCCTGATATCGGTTAACTACACGATAAATCTCTACATATTCGTTAGCGACCTTATAGATAATCACATAATCTTCCCATATCGCATATTTATAATCTGTCCGAAAGCTGACTCTTTTAAAAAGATCGGATCCCATTCCCGGAAACATCTGAAGATTTTCAAATTTACCGTAGATTTCCTTTATGGTCTTTGCTGCATATTCTTCATTATCCTCAGCAATGTAATCCCGAATATTTTTCAAATCCTTTACAACAATCGGATTGATCCGCAGTTTTAACATCTTATTCCCCCACAAGCGCTTTCAGTTCATCCAGATCCAACCAGCCTTCTCCGTCTTTCACTGCTTCTTCAGCTTCCTGCAACTTCAGCAGAAGCTTTTTCTCTGCACGATCACGCTCATAATCTTCAATATCCACGACAACAAAACGTCCTCTGCCATTCTTGGTCAGATATACCGGTTCTCCTTTGTGACAGTTTTTCAGGACTTCGTTATAATTTCTCAAATCAGATACTGGTAAAATATTTGCCATATTCTTTCAGCTCCTTCCTTTGATTTCAAATTGTTTCTTCTACTTTTATTATACACGAAAAGCTGTAAAATTCAACGTAGATTTTTACAGCTCTTATCATTTCTATATATTTTTATCACAATCTATTTCAAATATTGAGCAAAAATCGCCTCCAGTTCTTTATTCCCTTTCAAAAATTCATACTCTTCTTTATTTTCAATTTCTGTAGCTAATGCACGAACAAAATTATTTCCGACTCCTGAAAAAGATTTTCCCTGTACTGTATCCGCATATCTGTAATATAAAGGTGATTCCACCATCTTCCATGGCTTCTGTGACTCCATCAACACTTCTTTTATCAACTGAATACATTTTTCTACATCCTTTCGATACCCGGCAATCAATAGATGTGGTACTACTTTACCGTAATCCCACAGACCAAACAACGACACCATATGTTCTGTGATTTCGGCAATCTCCTCTGCTTTACAATGATTTCCGGTTTCTTCTTCCATTTCTATCAACTTATACAGATAGTTTTGTATATTCGTAACTGTCTGCATCAGTTTTCCCTCTAAAAAGAACGCTGCAATATCTGTCCCTTCCTGGTGTGCTAGTACATTCGTTTTCATAATTGTGGCATCTATCACAGTATCTGGAATTTTATCCAAAAAGATATTTGCTTCTTTATATTTTTCCATTTGTATATATTTCGCTGCAAGCATAAAAATACTGGAAATCCTTACCTTTTCATTTGGACTTTCAGCAGTTCGTTCCAGCCATTCAACAATCACATTATTGCATTCCAACTTTTTCTCATCATCGACATCGGATAAAGTTAACGCCGCATTTAAAACAGTAGCAATTGAATAAATCAACGAATCACAATGAGGATATTCCTTTATTTTATTTTTTCCCATCTCAAAAGCTTTTATAAAGCTATCCAATGAAACTTCCGAAAGCTCATTCACAAATTGTCCAATCTCTTTTTCTGTCAATTCTTCACGAAATGAAAATAGTTCATTCATATCAATTTTTAATAATCGAGCAATTGCCGGAAGTAATGATATATCTGGATATGTGTTTCCTTTTTCCCATTTATTTACCGCAGGAGTAGAAACGTCCAAATAATCCGCCACCTGTTCTTGTGTTAATCCCGCAGTTTTCCGATAGTTTTTTATCTTCTCACCAATTTGCATTGTTCCTACCTCCTGTTTATATTCTCATTATAGTATTTCTAATATGTGTTTACAATTGAGCCTTCGTTTAATTATGGCTTCGATTTCTTAACTACCGGTTAAAATCTGCGAGAAAAATGCTCTATTTTATAATTCTACAAATCAAAATATTCTTAAATTTAATTAATTCAAGAATACGTGCATCAGTACTCCAATTAAGAAGCAAATCATCGCTGTAACACCCGCACTGATAATAACCTTTAATATATTTTGATAAGGACGTTTTCCCACTTCAACTGCCTTATGAAGTTCATCCAATTTTTTTCCCTCCGTAAATGCAACAATTTCCTTATAGGTTTGTATATCATTTTTCTTTTTTAGTTTTTCAACCTTTAACGCCCAGTACATTGTAATAATAAATAAAATCCCAAACGGAATATACGCATACCTTCCGAGCCACATAAACAAAGGTACTGCCGATATAATCAACACGGCCAAATGAACTGTATAGATGGAACCATAATAATTAAACTTTTTAATTTCTTGCTCGCTAATAATTTCTTTCATTTTCTCTATATCTCCTTTAATTAATTGATCGAGAGATACATTAAACAATGAACTAAGAAGTAACAAGCTATGAATATCAGGATAACTCTTTTCGTTTTCCCAATTAGAAATTGTCTGTCTTGTTACATATACCTTTTCTGCCAATTCCTCCTGTGATAGATGAAGCTCTGTTCGGTATTTTTTTATCTGTATACTCAGCTCCATATAATTTCCTCCCTTCGCAAGTAATTTGTTCTCTTGATCTGAGCCAAGAATAATCATTTTTTCATTATCTGTCTATCAAAGATATTTTACTTAACGGAAAACACAATGTCAAAAGAGTTTTACACTACAAAACTCATACCTTTTCAGCAATTTTTATTTTCATCTTTGTAAAGAGCAGCCTTTCGACTACCCTTTCGACTCACATATATACCCTCTCTTTCAAGAACTGTTTCCGCAGCATTCCATATTTACCATAGGTCGGTTCTTCCTCATTCACTGCCAGATCCGGCAGGTAATAATCTCCATGCAGTGTATAGCTTAATCCATTACTTTCATCATAAATGTGCTTTTTCATTGTCTTATCTCTCCATTCCTCTGTTTTTTGTTTTATTTTTCTTACGCTGTTGATTCTCCATCTCACTTTTTCGGGCACCCCAGGCCAGTCTTTCGTGAATACTTCCTTGAGGCATTTGCTCCATTTGTCTTTTGCGTTGTGGAAGAACGGGAAAACCGACAGGAACAGCGTACACAGAAACGTAACCTGCACAGGGAAAATATCTCACAGAAAAAGCAGGAATTACAGAAAGCACAGGAAGCAAGGCAGACAGTTCATGCGAATGGATCAGCGACAGCCGGAGCTACCAGAAGCCATGAACGCCCTGTTGCCACACCTGTTCCAAAACCTGCACCGACCGATACAGTTAC